>NZ_JBGNUT010000016.1:0-218010 GCF_041951385.1 Actinomadura sp. NTSP31
CTCCAAAGTCAAGGGCGCCTTCGGCGTCGCTTCGCGATGGACTTCGTCCACCCTTGACTTTGGAGCCTCTGCGGCCCCTGAGGCAGCGCTTTAGGGGCAGGCTCCGCCTGCCCCGCCTGGTCGCGCCACCCCACCGCCCCCGAACCAGCGGACCAAGAGACGGGCGGGTGGGATGGAGGGGCTGACAGGGGTCCGTTTCTCCGGGCCTGCGTGGCTGAAGCCGAAGGTGCCGGAGGCAGGGTGACCAAGTAGCGTGCCCTGGGCCATTGCTGGGCTGGTGGATTTCGGGACGGTGTCGCACGCGTGGGACGTGGTTGGCTCCCCCTCCACCGGGGTGGGAACCGTCACAACGGAGGGGGAGCCATGCGGGTGAGCATGCCGGTTCCTGACTTGGCTCAAATTAGTGCGCACCGCGGTCGTGGATGCGGGTGAGGGCATCGCGGAGGTCGTCGGGTAGCGGGTCGACGGCGGTGAGGGTGTGCTCGCCGGCCTGGATGTTGATGGTGCGGTAGCGGCGGGTGGTGCGCACGAACTTCTTGATCGACCAGCCGGTGGTCTGCTCGATCCACCTGCTGACGGCCAGGGCGGCGAACACGACCGTCAGGTGTGCGTCGATCGACTCGCGCTTGTGGTGGTAGATCGGCCGCGCACGTAGGTCGTGTTTAGACGTTCGGAACGACTTCTCGATGTGGAACAGTCGGTGGTAGGCGTCGATCACGAACTCGGCGGTGACGTCCGGGAGGTTGGTGACGTAGCCTTTGAGGCCGGCAAGGGCGCGTGCCTTGGCTTCCAGGGTCCGGTTGACACTCTTGGTGGCGCCGGTGAGCTGGATGAACCGGTTGCGTTTGACCGCGGTCTTGCCGGCGACGGCCTGCTCGGCCTTGGCGACCTGTTCGTCGATGCCGTGCAGGGTGCGCCGAGCCCGGTCCGCCCGGTACTGGTAGTAGATGATCTGGTCGCGGCGCTGGTCCTTGGGGCCGGCAGGCCAGGGCTGGGTGAAGATGTGCCCGTCGGGGATCTGCTCATCCGGGTGCTCGTGGCGCCACGCCTGGACCACGTACGGCACGTCGGGTATCCGCGCGCCGAGGATGAACGACAACCCCGCGGCCTCGATGGCCTGCTGGTTGGCCGCAGAGATCATGCCAGCGTCGGCCAGGACCGTGACATCAGCCAGCTGGTGGGCATCCATGAACGCACGGATGGTCGGCAGCATCGTAGTGGTCTCGCCCCGGTTGCCCTCGAACGCGTTAGCCATCAACGGAAACCCGCTTGCGTCGGTGAGCAGCCCGATCGTGATCTGCGGCTCCAGGCGGCGTTCTTTGGAGAACCCGGGCTCACGGAACCCGTCCCCGGCATCGGTCTCGAAGTACAAGGTGGACACATCGTAGAGAACCAGTGACGCCGGCCCCAGATCAGCGGTGCGGGCGCACGCCGCGGCCAACTTCTGCCGCCAGGACTCTTTCGCGAACGCGGGCAGACGCCGCTTGAGGGTCGCGTACGCCGGCGGGTCGAAACCTGCCTCCTCGACCACCCGCAGACTGTCCAGCTTGCTGGTCGGCTCGACGATCCGTGCCAGCACCAGTAATCGGAACACCTCGTCACCACCAGCGGCCTCCTCGAACCCCAACAGCTGGTAGGCGTGGCCGAGCGCGTCCCACAGGTACCCCGTCCGCGACGACGTGATCGCAAGCGGCCCACCACCAGCACCACTGCCGGCCTGCAACGCCGCGAAGTCCGGGCCAAAGTCGAGCTCGGGCTGCCCCACAGCCAGACGCTGCCTCGCCACCGCCTTGAGCGCCTCCAACGCCGCATCGTCATGCGCCGAGCCGATGTGCTCGATGTCCCGCGACCCGCGACGCGAAGAGTGCACGATCTGCACCGCCCTGGCCCCCGACGCCGTCTTCACCGTGCGCACATACGCCACGAGAGACAGCCTAGAACCGGCCGCTTAGTGCGCAGATTTTCGCCGTTCACACGACGAAACCGCAGCTCAACAGCCAGCACCCTACCCAAGATCAGCGATCTTGAGCCAAAGTCAGGTAAGGTGACGGAATGGTCATGCGGGTGGCGGTTCCCGTGCTGCCGTGCCGAGATGTGCAGGCAGCGCGGTCGTACTTCACGGACGTGCTCGGATTCGACACCATATTCACCTGGGAGACCCCACCTAGCTACGCGGCCGTGATCCGCGACACCGCTGAGTTCCACCTGTACGCCGAAAGCAGCGTCGCCCCGGCCAGGGTGACGGTTGTCGTCGACGACGTCGATTCCTGCCACGACGAGCTGCGCGCCCGCGGCGCCGACATCGTCGAGCCACTGGCTGACCGGCCCTACGGGATGCGCGACTTCAACGTACGGACACCCGATGGGCACTTGTTGATCTTTAGCCAGCCGCTTACCGAGTACGGGTGACCATCAGCGGACCAGCCGGAAGAATGACCGGACCTCGTCGACGAACAACGCCGGCTGCTCGAACGCCGCGAAGTGGCCGCCCTTGCCGGGCTCGTTCCAGTACCGGATGTTCGGGAACCGGCGCTCCGCCCACCGCCGAGACGGGCGCTGCAGCTCCTTGGGGAAGACCGAACAGCCGGTGGGTACGGTCACCGGCGCGCCGGCCGACCCGGAGATCTATCCGTTGACCTGCCGGAGGCTTTCCCAGTACAGCCGGGCGGATGAGGCACCGATGCCGGGCAGCCAGTAGAGCATCAGGTTGTCGAGCAGCTCATCCCGGGTAATAACCCGATGCAGGTCGCCACCGGAGTCGGTCCACGACCAGAACTTCTCGACGATCCAGGCGCAGAGGGCGGCCGGCGAGTCGACCAGCCCGTAGCCGACCGTCTGCGGCCGGGTCGACTGCTGCGCCGAGTATCCGGAGCCCCATTCGTCCGCCTCCCGCAGTGTCGCGAGCGCCGCCCGCTCGGCACCGGTGAGGTCGTCCAACGTGGCCGGATCGGGCGGTGCGAGCGGCGGCATGAGATGGATGCCGACGACCCGATCGGGTTGCCGTTGACCGATGCTCGTGGCGATGCTGGTGCCCCAGTCGCTGCCCTGGGCGCCGAACCGCCGGTAGCCGAGCCGGGCCATCAGCTCGCACCACGCGTCGGATATCCGCTCGATCCCCCACCCCGGCGCGGCCGGCTTGTCGCTGAAGCCGTAACCGGGAAGCGATGGGCAGACCCCTAGAACCGGCCGCTTAGTGCGCAGATTTTCGCCGTTCACACGACGAAACCGCAGCTCAACAGCCAGCACCCTACCCAAGATCAGCGATCTTGAGCCAAGTCAGGTCACAACGGAGGGGGAGCCATGCGGGTGGGCATGCCGGTTCGCCCGAGATCCGGGTGGGATTCGGGCGAACCGGTGGCGTGAGGGTGGGGTGGGTTACGCGGCCCAGGTGGCGGTGGTGTCGGGCGGGCCGATCGTCCCCGGTGGCCCGCTACCCGTCCGGGGTCTGGATCTTGATCGGGCGCCCGGTGGTGGTAGCAGCCGGTACACGTATCGCCCGTCGGGGTCTTTGCTGATGCCGATCTGGTTCGGGCTGGTGTGTTTGAAGCGGTTGTGCCATCCGCAGGTCAGGGCGAGCTGGTCGATGTCGGTGGGGCTGTTTCCCAGGGCCCAGCCGTTGACGTGGTCGACCTCGCACAACGTCCCGGGGATCTCACACTCCCGCACCGCGCACGTCGGATATAGCGTCTCCAAGACCTGCCGCTGGGCAGCGCTGGCAAACCGCTCCCGGTACCCCAGGTACAGCGGCGTGTGCCCTCGCCCGAGGATCAGCGGCGAGACGCCTGCGGTGAGGGCGATGCGGCGGGCTTGGGCGGCAGGGATCGGTGTCCCGTCGGTCAGGCGGGCGGGGGCGTTGCCGCCGGTCAAGGTCTCCAGGTCGCAGATGACGGTGACCTTGGTGGCCTTGTGCCCACCGGACAGGACGCTGGACAGGGCGGCGGCGGTGCGTTCGCCAACGTCGCGGGTGTCCTCGGGCCCGGCCGGCTTGGCCAAGGGTGCGAGGGTGCCGTCCCAGATGGCGGCGTCTTCGGCGTTCAACCAGCCTTTGATGTAGCGGCCGCCGTCCAGCGATCCGGTACTGGTGATCCAGGATTTGGCATAGCCGCGCTTGACGTCCTCGCCAGGTGCGGCCTCGGTGCCGTCGCGTTCGGCGATGACGTCGCAGATGCGGCGGCCGAACACCCCCACCTTCGCGGCTGAGAAGCCTTGGTCGACGAAGCTCAGCAGGGTCGTTTCGGCTTCGGCGCAGTCGGTGTCCTCCAAGCGGGCCACACTCTGCGCGACCGTGGCCGCATACCCGTACGACAACTCCCCGGCGGCGAGGCGTTCGGCGACTTTCGGGAGGCGGTGCCGTTGGCGGGCCAGGACCAGGCGTTCGGTGGTGCGGTTCTCCCGCATGCCAAGCCGGGACCGTAGCCATGCCCGGGTGGAGGGGTATCCCCAGCGTTTCTGTTCACCGGTGGCATCGACCCGGCGAATGAAACCGGCCAGTGCGCTTTCCTGAATATCGCAGGCAGCGGCCAGAGTCTCGGTGAGTTCCAGACACGCCGCCGCCGACTCCGGGGCTTGGCGCTGGGCGAGTTCAGCAGCGATCGCCGAAACCGCGTCCACCAATTGCATGGTGGAGGCGCCCTCCAAGTCGACCGTCACTGATTGCATAGGTAAAGCATACCCTACGTGGCCGACAAATGTCGGCTCGACGGACCTTTATTTCGATGCTTCGAGAAAAAGTATGGCTAGGTATACCTGCGGGATACTGATCACCCTTTACGGGGCCCGGGGAACGCCATTTTGTGGGGATTTGCGAGCACGCGTACGTGGGTGGGTGGTGGGGTGGCGCGTCCGGGCGGGGCAGGCGGAGCCTGCCCGTTTGCGCTGCCTTAGGGGCCGCAGAGGCTCGAAAGTCAAGGGTGGACGAAGTCCATCGCGAAGCGACGCCGAAGGCGCCCTTGACTTTTGAGAGGCGGCCCCGTACGCAGCGCCACCCCACCACCCGAACACCCTTCTGACTAACAGACGAACACCCTTCCCACTAACGCACGAACACCCGATCAAAATCCCCACATCCATTTTCCAGGATGCAGCCGTGGTACCCGGATTCGGGCAGGCTCGCTGCCAGCAGATCGTCGGGCTCCAGGCGCCGGCAGCCGTTCGCACGGGTACCCGGCTCGGCACTCGGTTCGGCGTCCAGATGGCCGAACCACTCGTCGCACGCGTCGGGAGTCGCCTCGGTTGGCGATCCCGAGCGTGGCCATGAGCCCGAACGCGAGAAGTCCTGCTGTCGATCGGCTCGCCCCGAGGCGAATGTCATCGACCTCGAGCGGGTGCGCACGCTCAGCGGTCACGGCCGCATTTCGGCGGCGAGGTGGAAGGGGCCCATAGGGTGGTTTCGGTGGATGGTTCTGCTCGGAGGCCCAGCGCCTCCCCGCGGGATTCGCATGGCGGCGATGCTTGCAGCGCCGCGAACGGGAAGTCGGCTAGGGCCTGTCTGACAATGCCTAGCCGCATCGGCGGCGTCTATGAGGGCGGTGTGGGACGCGGTCTAGGACGCGCCGTCGCCGGCAGGCTGGCTGCGGTGCGGCTCCAGGCGATCGACTGCTTCCTCGCTCCATGCCCGGATGACTGATGCCTGCTCGGGGGTGAGTGAGTCGAGGAAGTGGCGGCGGATGTTGCCGCCGTGCACGAGGATCGCACTCTGGGCGGCGCGGCGCCCCCCGGCGGTCAGCCCGATCCCCGCGCGGCGACCATCGGCCCCGTACTGGGTGCGCTTGACGAAGCCGCGCTTTTCCATGCGCGTCAGCTGATGTGAGACGCGGCTCTTGTCCCAGTCGAGCGACTCGGAGAGCTCGCCGACACGCATCTCGCGGCCGGCGGCCTGCCACAGCGTCACCAGCACGCTGAACTCGGCCTTCGAGATGTCGCAGTCATGCTGTAGACCACGCTCCAGCTCTCTGGTGAGCAGGCGCTGCGCGCGCATCCAGGTATCCCAGAACTCCCACTCCTCGGGTTCCAGCGATCGAGTCTCCGTCATGTCGCCGAGAATAGCGCTACCAGCGGAGTTGTCGCATCAACTCGGCCGACGCTAGAGTTGACGTGACAACTCTCCTGGAAGGAAGACCATGGCACTTCGCATCGCAGTCATCCTCGGAAGCACCCGGCCCGGGCGCCGCGGCGAACAGATCGCCGCCTGGGCACTGGAGGCCGCCCATGCCCACGGTGGAGCCGACTACGAACTCATCGACCTCGCCGACCACGACCTCGGTAACCTCGACGAGCCCGGCAACCCGAACTTCCAGCAGTATCAGCACGACCACACCCGAGCCTGGGGCGCACTCATCGACGGCTTCGATGGCTACGTCTTCCTCGTCCCCGAGTACAACCACTCCTTCCCCGGAGCCCTGAAGAACGCCCTGGACTACCTCTACCGGGAGTGGAACGACAAGGCCGCCGGGATCATCAGCTACGGCGGCTGGGTCGCCGGGGCCCGGGCCGCCGAGGCGCTGCGGCTCGTCCTTGCCGAACTCCAGGTGGCCACGGTCCGCACCCAGCCCACCATCTCGACACACCCCTCGTTCCACACCGGCACCTTCGTTCCCCAGGAGGGCCTCGACACCGCCGTAGGTGACATGCTCGACCAGGTGATCGCTTGGTCCGGCGCCCTGCGCGGGGTGCGCCAGGCCAAGACGCAGACGCCCACGGCCGCATGAGGCCCAGTTCGCGACCGATCACGTGACAGGACGCGGCGAGCTGACGGATGCAGCATGGGAGGTGCTGAAGCCCCTGCTGCCGACTACCGCGGGACCAAGCCGTCCGTGGCGCGACCACCGGCAGGTAATCAACGATGGTTGCGAACAGGTGCTCCCTGGCGTGACCTGCCGGAGCGCCACGGGCCGTGGCAGACGGTTTATGAGCGGTTCGCCCGCTGGGAGCGGAACGGGACCTGGGCCCACTTCCTGGAGCAGATTCAGGCGCGGGACGACTCCGTCGGAGCGGTGGAATGGACGGTGTCGGTGGACTCCACCATCAACCGCTCTCACCAGCACGCGGTCGGCGCCCGGAAAAGGGGGCGGGTGCGAACGGCGGGCTGGAAGGTTCGGTACGCTCGGCGGCCGACCAGGCGCTGGGCCGCTCCCGCGGCGGGCTGACCACCAAAGTCCATCTCGCCTGCGACGGCCGGGGCCTGCCCCTGGCCGTCGTCCTCACCCCCGGCAACGTCAACGACTGCACCGTATTCAAAGCGGTGCCGGAATCTGTGCGGGTGCCTCGGGTAGGCGCCGGGCGGCCGCGGCAAAGACCCGGCACGGTCATCGCGGACGAGGCGTACTCATCAGGGGAGGTCCGACAGGGCCTGCGGCGCCGGGGCATCCGCGCAGTAATTCCGGAGCGGACCGACCAAAGGGGCCAATCGCCACCGCCACGGCAGAGCCGGTGGCAGACCACCGGCCTTCGACTCCGAGCGCTACAGAGCCCGCAACGTGGTCGAGCGCTGCTTCAGCCGCCTCAAGCAATTCCGAGCCATCGCAACGCGCTTCGACAAGCTCACAACCCGCTATCGGGCCGGACCCCACATCGCCTCGCTCATCCTTTGGCTCCGCCAACCCGCTCCACGAACGATTGCCAGACACGGCCTAGGGGCGGTGTGAAGACAGGCTCCGTTCGGGGGTGGCCTATGCCTTCGATGCGGGAAGGCATTCTGGTCGCGTAGTTGTCGGCGCCCGACGTCCATCCCGAGCGGAGTTCTTCGGGGCGGCGATGGCGAGGCGGCTCGGCAGGCGCCGGCGGCCGATCGCGGTGAGCGTCGCGTCGCTGCCCACCCATTCTGCGGTGATGCGATCGAGGGGAACGCGGTCGACATTGTCCGATGGAGGTGCGGCGGGCAGTGCGTCGGCGGCAAGGTTGTTCGTGTAGTGGCCGCCGCATTCTTCCGCAGACGGCGGGCGGGTGCGCGGACCGTGGCGGAACGTCCGGTGCTTCCGGCTTCCGGTCAGGTGTCATTCAGCGGGTGCAGCGTCACGCCTCACTCGGATGGCAGCCGGCGTCGAGGATCTCCGGAGAGTTCACCGGTTGGCGCGGTCGCGGATCGAGGCGACGCTGACGCCGCCGTCCGGGTGGCGGGCCAGTTTGCCGCGGTTGACCAGGTCCTGGACGCCCTGCCGGGTGATGCCGAGCATGGCGCCGGCGACCGAGCGGCTGACCGATTCGCGGCCGGGGTGGCCGATCAGCCGCAGGACGACGCGTCCGAACGGCGTCCCCCACCAGTCCGGCGGCGGGTCGAACGGGCCGGCCGCGGCCAGGAACCGCGCGGCGGCGGACCTGGCGAGGGCCTCGTCGGGGCCGAGCAGCCGGGTGGCCCAGACCTGCGCGTCGGCGTCCAGCCGGCGGCGGAGGGCGGCCAGCGGCTCGGCCCCGTCCAGCAGCGCGTCGAGCGGTGCGAGGAACCGCGCCTCGATCTCGGCGACGAGCTGCCGGTAGAGCGCCGTGTGGGTTTCGGTGGTGACGCCGCGTGTCCCGTCCAAGGGGGCCTCCCGTACGAGTCCGCCCAGTCTCAGCTGCTTGTCAGCAAGCGTCAAGTAGCTGAGACCGGCGGACCCGGACCAGGAGGGGTCACGAGGCGGCGGTGGCGGTGATGCGGGCGGTGGCGATCACGTGGGAGCCCATGGCGAAGGACGCCATGGCCGGGCCCGCGGTGGCGGGAACGCCCGCGTCCGGGACGTCCAGGGCCAGCACCGTGATCTCGTACTGGTGCGGCCCGTCGCCGGCGGGCGGGCAGGGGCCCAGGTAGGAGGCCGTTCCGGCGTCGTTGACGCCTGCGGCGGCATCCGCCGGGACGGCGGCGGCCGTGGCCGGCAGGTTCCGCACCGACCAGTGCCAGAAGCCGCTGCCGGTGGGGGCGTCGCGGTCGAACATGGTGACCGCGAAGCTCTTGGTGGCGGCGGGGGCGCCGGACCAGTGCAGCCGGGGCGGGACGTTGCCGCCCGTGCATCCGAAGGAGTCGGAGTAGGACGCGGCGGGGAACGTGCCGTGGGCCAGGTCGGGGCTGGTCACGCGGAAGTGGGCGGTGTGCTTGGGGACGCCCGAGCGGACCTTGTGGTAGCCGAAGTCAGGGCCCGCCTGCGCGGACGCGGCGGCGACGGACGCGGCGGTGATGGCGATGGTCAGTGCGGTGACGGTTCGTTTCCTCATGGCTCCGACGATCGCGCCGTCTCGCGGGCTGGTACAGGCCGTCCGCATCCTGGTACGCGGAGTGCCACCCTCGCCGCGCCCCGGATCGGCGATGCTAGGACCATGACGCCACGACGCGACGAGCTGGCGGCCTTCCTGCGGGCCGCGCGGGAACGGGTCCGCCCGGAGGACGTGGGGCTCGCCGGCCTGGGCCGCCGCCGCACGCCCGGGCTGCGCCGGCAGGAGGTGGCCGAGCTCGCGGCGGTCAGCGTCGACTGGTACGTCCGGCTGGAGCAGGGACGGGTCGGCACGCCCGGATCGGCGGTCCTGGACGGCATCGCCGCCGCGCTGCTGCTGTCACCGGCCGAGCGCGTCCATCTGCATCTGATCGCGCGCGGTGAGGCGCCGCCGCCGCAGTACGTCCCGGCGCCGCTCGGCGGGAGCCTGCGCGCCGTCCTGCACGGGATGCCGTTGCTGCCGGCCTACGTGGTGGACTTCCGGTTCGACGTCCTGGCCTGCAACGCGGCGGCGTCCGCCCTGTTCGGCCGGGAGTTCGGCCGCGGGCGGCTGGGCAACACCGCCCGCATGCTGTTCCTGGAGCCGGAGACGCGCGAGACCAACCTCGACTGGACGCAGTTCGCCGGCGAGATGGTCGGCAACCTGCGCGTCAACCAGGCCCGCCACCCGGACGACCCGCGGCTGGCCGAGCTGATCGCCGAGCTGCGGGCGGCCAGCCGCGAGTTCGCGGTGTGGTGGGACGACCAGCACGTCCACGAGCGGTCGCGGGGCGTCAAGCGGATCAGGCACGAGACGGCCGGGACGCTGACCGTCGCCTACGACATGCTGGCCGCGCTGGACGGCTCCGACCAGCGGCTCTTCGTCCTCACCCCGGCCGACGAGGCGAGCGAGCGCGCGTTGCGCGCGCTGGTGACGGCGCACGCCACCGCACTGGCCACCGCCGGCTAGCCGCACCCGCCGCGCGGCAGGACATTTGTCCCGGCCGAACATGCGAAGAACGGCTCTGCCGGCACCCCCGCTCCGAACGGCACGATCAAGGTGTCAGCAGGACATGGCACCCCAAGGAGCGGACATGCACGCCACCCTCACCCGTCAGCGGGCCACCGCCGAGCCGGCCCGGTCGAACGGGCTGGACGCGATCAAGCCGCTCCCCCTCTGGTTCTTCGCCTTCGAGGGCGTGCTGGGCGCGGCGTACGACATCTGCCACGTCTGGCATTTCGCGTGGGTCGTCCTCGTGGGGATCGCGGCGGTGAACGCGGTGATCGGCCTGACCGTGCTGCGCCGCCGGGTCAGGCTGGTCAAGGCGATGCTGAAGAACGGCCGCACCCGCAAGATCGCGGTCGGGCTGATCGCGCTGCGCGTCGGCCTGCACGTGGTGCTGGGCGCGATCGGCGCGGACGTGACCGGAACCGCCGCGCACCTGGCCCTCGCCACCGGAATGGCCGCGGCGACCGTGACGCTCCTCTGGTTCGACCAGCGCGTCACCTTCCGCGCCCTGGGCCTCGCCACCAACTGACCCGCGCCCCGGCCCGGATGAGCGGTGCGCACGTCGGCCCGAACGGGGTGCGGAAGGTGGTGACGATCATGACGAGATGGGCCGTACCGCGCGGCCGGTGCCCGGAACTCAGTGCTCACGCGGCTCGCGCCCGCGCCGGAACCCGAGGCGGACGAGCACGCAGGCGAGCGTTCCGCCCTCAATTGCCGGTGGTCGTTGCTCTCCTGCCGCCTACCCGGCCGCCTTCAGGGGCGGACAGGGGGGACGCCATGACGGTGATGACGAAGGCGGTGGTCAGGATGGAGCAGAGGCCGAGGGCGGCGATGGCGGGGTGCGGGTGGTTGACGAACGGGCCGGTCACCAGGAGGAGGAACGCCTCGTAGGCGGTGGCCCAGCCGCGGGTGCCCGGGCGGCGGGCGCGGAACTCGGCGGCGAGCGCGACGGCCGTGGCGGCCAGCGCGAACGGGTAGACGGCAAGGAACATCATCGCGATGCCCACGCGGGCCTCGGCGCCGGTCGCCGCCTCCCCGAAGGCGACCATCGCCAGCCCGGCGGAGACGAGCAGCGCCGCCTGCGCCCACAGGACGGCGCGCGCCGCGGGGACCAGGCGGCGGCCGAGGGCGGTGGTTCGTTCGCTCATGCCGGACACGGTGCCGCACACCGACGTCCCGGCGCATGGGCGCGGATACTCAGTTACCGCCGAGTAGCAACCCGCGTCAGGAGCCCAGGATGGCGACGAGCACGGCAGCCTGGCTGTGCTCGACGTCCTTGGTGGCGGTGAGGAGCGTGAGCGGGCCGGGATCGGCGTCGTCGCGCAGGCGGGCCAGGGCCGCCGCGCGGTCGGGGTCCTTCAACTCGGCGTCGTAGCGGCGCCGGAACTCCTCGAACCTGTCCACGTCGTGCCCGTACCATTTGCGCAGCTCGGTGGACGGGGCGACGTCCTTCTCCCACCGGTCGAGACGGGCCTTGTCCTTGGACAGGCCGCGCGGCCACACCCGGTCCACGAGGATCCGCTCGCCGTCGCCGTCCGAGGCGTCGTCGTAGACGCGGCGCACTCTCACATCACGTCCCATGCGGCCCTTCCTACCCCCGCAGGGCCGGTCATCCGCGGTCGGTCCGGGCGCGCCGGCGCTCGGCCGCCCGGCGTTCGAGCCGCCGCGCCTCCGCCTCGTCCAGATGGGAGCGCAGCTCGGCGCGGACCCCGGCGGTGAAGTCGTACGTCGCGTCCGGGCCGGCGACGCGGTGCAGGAGCCCGCCCAGCAGCACCTCCGCGAGCTGCTGATCGCCCACGCCGGCGGTGTCCGCCCCGACCATCCGCATGACGTCCAGCGTCAGCGGCACCGCGGACAGCCGGACGGCGAGCCGGAACGCCGGCGGGGACGCCGCCGCCCGGAACCGGCCGACCCGGTCGCGCGCCGAGCCCGGCTCGGCGGCCGGCCCGGTGGGCGGGACGCGGCGCGGGGCCGCCCCGGTGAACAGCGCGATGCCCTCCCGTCCGGCGCCGGTGCGGCCGGTGACCAGCCGGACCCACCAGGTGATCCAGGAGGTCTGGAGCCGGATGACGGGGACGGGGACGCCCGGCGGCACCGGCTCGCCGGACGCCGTCGCGACGCTGAGCCGGTCGTTGGCGGCGGCGATGCTCGGTGCCCGCGTCGAGAACCGGACCCGGACCAGCTCGGGTCCGCAGCGGTGCCACAGGCGTTCGGACAGCGGCTGCACGACGGCGACGGGCCCGCCGCTCCCCCAGCGCTCCAGCAGCCCCGCCATCGACCCGTCGTGCCAGGCCCGTCCGACGCAGTCGCTCAGCACGAGCACGATCCCCCGGCGGGAGGCGCCCAGCGGGTCCGCGATGCCGAGGCGCGCCCCGGACCCGGCGCTGCGCAGCACGAGGTCGCCGTCGGTGTCGAGGTGCCGGACGCGCACGTCGCGGAAGCTCGCCGAGCGTCGCAGCAGCTCGGTCACGTCCCTGATCCACGTATGCCAGACGACCATCGAGGCACCGTCGTCGACGACGAGGGCGGCGTCGAGGCCGCGTCCCGCGGTCGGGCGCAGCACGGGCAAGAACAGCTGCTCCTCCGCCGAGGCGAGCGCCGTCGCCTCCTCGTCCAGGACGGCATCCCTGCGGGACGTGCCCCTGCGGGCGAGCGGCCGCAGGGCGTTGACCAGGGTGGAGGCGCTGAGGTCCACGCTGGAGGCGCGGGGCGGCGGCAGGGCGTTGACCAGGGCGGGGGCGCTGAGACCCGGCCCCTGCGCGCGCGGCGGCGGCCCTTCGGACGGTCCCTTGGCGGCCTCCAGCGGACGCGCCGGCAGGTGCCCGGCGAGCCAGACGACCTCCGCGACCGCCCGCGCGTCGAGGGGGCCGCCGGTCTCCTCCAGCAGGGCGAGCAGCCGGTCGAGCGTCACGGGCGGCCGTCCCGCGCGTCCCGCAGGAGCAGGTCGACCAGCCGCGCGCGCTGCTGCGTCTCGCGGACCCCGTGGGAGGTCAGGTAGATGGCGTTGAGCAGCTGGTCGACGGCGACGTCGCCGTGCTCGCCGCGCTCGAGGAACCGCTGGACGACGTCCTCGGCGCCGGCCGCCGCGTCCGTCCCGAGATGCGCCGCGACGATCGAGGAGAGCCGCGCCCGGTCCGGCCTGGCGATCTCCAGCCGCACGCAGCGGCGGACGAAGTCGGGCGGGAAGTCGTGGTCCCCGTTGCTCGTGATCACCACGATGGGGAACTCCCGGCAGCGGACGAGGCCGCCGCGCAGCACCGCGCGGCCGCCCGGGTCGTCGGTCATGACCTCGACCGACGGCAGCCGCGCCGCCACCCGCGCCAGCTCCGGGACCATGAAGGCGCCGTCCTCCATCAGCGGCAGCAGGTCGCCCGGCAGGTCGAGGTCGCCCTTGTCGAGCCCGTCGACCAGCAGCACCCGCGGCATCGGGCCGGGCAGCAGCGCCGTGCCGACCGGGCCGAGCCGGATGTAGCCGCCGATGTCGCTCGCCGGGTTCCCCGGCGGGCCGGCCTCCGGTGCGCCGACCTCTTGGGGGCCCGCGGGCGGCGGCAGGTTGGCGTCCTGCGCGCGGCCCAGCGCGTCGTACTCGTACAGCGCCCGCGCGAGCGTCGAGCGGCTGTTGACCGGCCAGTACAGGACGCGGCCGAGCCGCAGCTCGTGGGCGATCGCGTACGCGAGCGTGGACTTGCCGGTACCGGGCGCGCCCGTGACCAGCAGCGGCCGGCGCAGCAGCAGCGCCGCGTTGACGATCTCCACGGTCTCGGCGGGCGTCCGGTACGACCGCGGGTTCCCGAACCGCCGCGAGCCCTCGTGCACCTCGGACCCGCGCGGCGGCTGCGAGTAGTCGGGGCCGCGCCCGCCGAACGTGCGCCAGGGAGGCGGCGGCGGGAGGCGCCTGATGCCGGCGTGCGGCTCGCCCGTCCCCTGGTAGATCAGCCAGCCGTCGTCGGGTCCCGTCATGGCCACCTCATCGCTCCGGGTGCGCGGTGTCGATCCCAGCCTGTTCCTCACAACGGTGCCCGAAGGGCGGGGAACCCGCCAGGGAACCGGCCGGGATCGTCCCACAGCAGCCCGTATCCGGCCGCGTCGCCGGCGGACGTCCGCCACCGATGGAGGATCCGGGGCAGCAGGGACGGATCGGTGATCCGAAGAAGAGGCGGATCCGCGTTCCCCGGTCCGCCGGGATCCCGCCTTTCCCGCCGCCAGAGCACGGCGGCGATCCCCGCGTTCACCAGGGCGTCGAACGGCCGCGGCGGGAAATCGAGCATCAGCAGGTCGGGAGGGTCGGCCATCAGCTGCTCCCATCCCCGCGGCGTGACCACGTTCGACACCGACGGGCCGGATTGCAGCCCTTCCCAGTGGCGCCGCCACCGGTCGTGCAGCGCCGCGTCGGAGGAGTGGATCCGCTCGTAGCTGCGGACGACGACCGGCGCCACGCTGCCGAGTGGTTCCGGGCCGATCGTCCACTCCTCTACCGGGAGGTCGAGCATCCGGTTGGGCAGGATGAACTCGATCATCATCTCGGACCCGTCCACCCGGCCGCGGAACTCGTCCAACGGCTCCGCGAGCGATTCCGGGATGTCGCGGAGCGGCATGGCCTGGTCGTCCATGCGCAGGGGCACCGGATGGTCGCCCTGCTCCTGCGCCCAGACCGTGACGAGGTAGCCGTCGTCGTCGACCCCGCTGGGCTGGAGTTGCACGGTCAGGAAGTGCGCCACGCCCGGCCGCGCCGACGTCCGGTCCGGGACCTGGCGCGTGAGGTCGGGCAGGACGGATTCCTTCTCGGGTTCGTCCTGCGGCGCGGGCGGCGCCACGGTGACCTTCAGCTCGTCGGTGCGGGCGATGATCCCGCGCGGGGTGAGCAGGCTGAGCCACAGGGCGCCGGGGCCGGCGTGCTCGTCGGCGACGGCGGCGAAGCGGACCGGGCCGTACGTCCCGCCGAACCGGTGCAGGACCAGGGTGGACTCGCCGATCGTCTCCACGGCGATGCCCGGCCCGCCGTCGAGCAGGAACGTGAAGGAGAACTCCTCCTCCTCGTACGGCCAGCCGCCGTCGCCGGCGAGCCGCAGGTCGGCCTCGACCAGGTAGGTGGTGCCGGGCGTCATCCGCCGGGGCCAGCGGACGACCGGCTCGACCTCCAGTCCCAGGGTCGTCGCCGCCATGTCACCCGCCTCCGCCGTACAAGGCGATGGTCGTGTCCGGGCCGCCGAAGTACAAGTACATGAAGGCGCTCACGAACGGCAGCAGTTCCTTGCTCCGCGGGCGGTCGGCGACCGGCGGCAGGTCCGTCACGGCGATCGTCCGGCGGTAGTCGCGCAGCGCGGTCGCGACGCCGAGGCCCGACGGCCCGCCCATGCCGGCGAGCAGGTGCGCGGCGACCCGGTGCGCCTCGTCCTCCAGGACGGCCCCCGCCGTGCCCAGGAACCCGGCCGCGCCGGACCGCAGGAACACCTCGGCGAACCCGCGCGTGGTGGCGTCGTTGTACTCCGGGTCGTCGATGAGCCGGCCCGAATGGCAGGCGTTGACGAACACCAGCCCGCCGCCGTCCGCGACGCGCGGGAAGGTCCGCCAGTCGACCTCGCCGACGGCCAGGTCGCCGAGCGTGAAGTCGAACCCCGTGCTCCCGTACTCGCCGTGGCAGGCGATGTAGACCAGGGCCGGTCCGGGGCCGGGCGTCTCCAGATGGGAGATCAGCTCCCAGAGGGTCGGCGACAGCGGATGCGCGGCCAGCAGGTCGCGGTCGCGGCTCATCTCGTCGGCGACGTAGCCCGCGACGCTCCCCCGGCGGTCGGCGGACGCGTACGGGAGCGGGCCGCCGGGCGCGTGGACGGTCGTCCAGCGGGTGACGACGGCCAGCGCCCCCAGCCACGCGCCGCGCCCGCCGGCTCCGGCCCGGTCGACCCAGAGCAGCTCCCACGGGATCTCGAACCCGCTGTCGTCCCAGATGATCAGCCGCAGGGCGTCGCCGTGCCGGTCCCGGAGGCGGTGGATCCAGCCGAGCAGCTCGTACTTGCTCCTGGACCAGCTGCGCATCCGGTTCAGGCTGCGGGCCGGCGACTCCCCGCCGGACTCCCCCGAGATCAGCGTGCCGAGCGCGATGCGCGGCGGGCGGCCGTGCCGCTCGTTGCGCGTCGGCGGCAGGTCCTCGCCGCAGCAGCAGAAGCCCACCAGCTCGAAGACCGGGTCGCCGGCGCCGTCCAGCCGGGCGCGCTGGACGGTCAGCTCGGCGGTCGCCTCCGGCAGGGACGCGTGCACGTCCACCGGCCCCGCGCCGAGGCCGCGCGGTTCCTCGCCCGGCTGCTCCGGTTCGGGCTCCCCGGAGCCGGGCGAGGCGGGCGGGGGGCTCGGAGGCGGCACCCGCGCTGGCAGGAGCCCGGGCAGTCGCCACCGCGAGGGGTTCACCATTCCGGCTCCCCCGCCGGCCCGGTGTCCCGCGGGTCGCCGGCGGACCGCAGTTCGGCGCCGAGCGCCTCGGCGAGCCGGGCGGTCAGGAACCGCTGCGGCCGGGGACCGGGGTCGAGGACGACGCTGCGCACCCCCGGCAGCCTCCGGATGCGGGCGGCCACGGCGAGCGCGTCGTCCACGCCCTGTGTGGAGACGGGCGGGACGAGCCGCCCGGTCCGGCTCGCGGACAGCGGGACGTTGCCGCGGCCGTCCGTCGCGACGAGGAGCACCGCGTCGGCGGCGGGCAGTTCGCGGCGCAATAGCCGCTCGGCGAGCAGGAGGCCGTGCGCCAGCGGGGTCGCGCGTCCCGGCGGGCGGTCCAGCGCGTCCGCGACCCGCGGGTCCAGGAGGTTGCGGGTGGTGAGCAGGCGGGCGCGCAGCTCGTCGCCGCCCGTCCCGACCTCGATCAGGCCGACCGCCGCCCGCGCGGTGTACATCCAGTGCAGGTAGGGGGCGAGCGCGTCGGGCCAGTCCGCGCCGGCGGTGTGGTCGAGCAGCAGCACGGCCATGAGGGGCGGCCGGGCGGCACGGCGGTGCGCGCGCAGGTCGGCCGCCGCGAGGTGCAGCGGATGCGGCGGGCGCGCGGCGTGGTGGCCCGGGCAGCGGACGGCCTGGAAGCGGGCGGCGGCGAGCAGCGTCGGCACGATGGCGAGGTCGTGCAGGTCCGTGGCGCGGACGGTGCCGATGGACGGGCCGCGGGTGTCGCGGCGGCCCCGGCCCGGCGCGAGCGGGGCGCGCAGCGGCAGCCGTTCGGCGTCGCCGGGCCCGTCGTCCGGCCGGGCGCGGGCCGTCCCGCCGGTCGCGCCGGGGGACGCGCCCGCGAGCGGCGCGGGTTCGGTGACGGCCGGGTCCAGGGCCTCGGCCGTCGCCGGGATCACGGCGCCGGCGGGTTCGGTGACGAGCCGCGGCGGCCCGTCGCCCGCGGCGTCCGCCGTCCCGGCCGGTTCGACCGGGTCCGCCGGACCGGCCGCGGCGCCGGAGCCGGGTCCGGGTCCGGTGAGGAGCCCGAGAAGCCGTGCCGCCTCGTCGACGTCGGCCGGGGTGGCTGCGCCCGCGCCGCGGAGCGCCGCGATCGCCCGGGCGGTCCGGGCGAGGGCGAGGTCGGTGCGGGCGCCCGCGTCCGGGCCGGCGAGCTCGACGGCCCGTGCGGCCGCGTCCTCCGGCAGGGCCGGGACGGGGAGACCTGCGGGCGGCCGGTGGATCGGCACGCCGCGCGCCCCGTCGGCCAGCCCGGCGGCGTCGATCCGGAGCGGGAACCGGTCGAGCAGGTGCGGCGGCAGCCGGGCCGCGTCCGCCCGCGCGCAGGCGGCGAGCCACCGGGTCCGCGGGCGCCACGCGACGCTCAGCCCGTGCCGTTCCACGTGCGCGACGTCGGCGCCGAGCGCGCTCACCGCCGCCCGCCGGCCGGCGAGGCTGAGGCGGGCCAGGTCGGGTACGGCCGCGACGGCGGGACGGTCGGCGGCGAGGCGGCCGGGGACGATCCGGAGCCCGTCGCGGGTCGCGTCCACGGCGGTCCACAACCCGTCGTCGGTGGTGGCCGCGCCGAGCACGACGAGCGGGCCGAACCCGTCGGCGAACCGGCGGGCGACCTCCACGAGCGTCCGGGGCGGCATGCCGAGGAACAGCACCCCGGACAGCCGGTCGTCGGCGGCCGCGCAGGACAGCGCCGTCCCCACCCGCTCCGACGCCGCGCCGGTCACGGTCAGGCCTGCGCGGCGAGCGCGGCCAGCCGCCGCGCGTCCTCGCCGGTCCAGCCGATGCCGTCCCCGTGGGCGGCGTCGGGCCTGCGGTGCGGCAGCGCGTACGGCGCGGCCTCCGCGACGTCGGCGGCGGTGACCTCCCGGCGGCCGTCGAGGGCGGCGAGGGCCATCGCGGCGCGCGCCGTCACCGCCTCGGCGCGGTGGCCGACGGCGCCGAACGCCTCGGCGACCCGCGCGCACAGCGCGGCCATCGCGGGCGGGAATTCGACGCCGGGCCAGGCGTCGCGCGCGGCCGCCAGCCGGTCCATCAGCCGCCGGTCGCGGGCGCGGCCCTCCTCCAGCCACGGCGAGCCGCCGTCCGCGGCGGCCCGCGCGCACTCGCGCTCGAACCTCAGCACGGTGAGCAGGATCTCCTGCCGCTCCGCCGCGCCGTGCTCCGCCGTCACCGGCACGACCATCCCGAACCGGTCGAGGAGCTGCGGCCGCAGCCCGCCCTCCTCGGGGTTCATGGTGCCGACGAGGGTGAACGACACCGGGACGTCCGGCAGGTCCAGCCCCTCGCGCTGGACGACCAGGACACCGGTCGACGCCACGTCCAGGATGATGTCGACGACGTGGTCGTCCAGCAGGTTCACCTCGTCGACGTAGAGCAGCCCGCCGTTCGCCTGTTCCAGCAGGCCCGGCTGCCGCTCCGGCGCGCCGCGCATCAGCGCGTCGACGTCCCAGCCGCCGAGCACCCGGTCGTCGGTGGCGTTGATCGGCAGCGTCACCGGCAGCGCGCCGCCGTGCGCCATCCGGGAGAACGCGCGGACCGTCGTGGACTTCGCGGTGCCGCGCTCCCCGGTGATGAGCAGCCCGCCGATCGACGGCGCCACGAAGCACAGCTCCAGCGCCCGCAGCAGCGGACGCTGCCCCACGATGCGGCTGTACGGGAGGATCTCGATGGTCATTCGGGGTCCGCGCCGCCGCCGCGCAGGCCGGTCCAGCGCATGACGACCTGGAGCTGCGCGCCGCCGGCGAGTTCGACGATCTTCGCGCCGGCCTTGGCGTCCAGCTTCACCGCGAGCTGCATCTCCAGCTCGTCCGGCCGGGCGTCGGTCATCGCCTCCAGCCGCGCGTGCATCGCCTCGGCGCACGACTCGACCAGGTCGAGCGCCTCGGCGAACAGCGGCCGGCTCAGCTTGATCACCTTTTCGGCGAGCCCGCCGCGGGTGGCGTCCCCGTAGATCTCCGCCAGGTCGGCGCCGGCCACCTCGTCGGCGGACTCGTCCACCTCGATGAGGATGCGCGCTCCACCCGCACCGTTGTCCACCGAAACGACGGCCATCCGGCCCCCTCCCGCCGCGCGACGACGCTCCCGGAAACGCGCGGGAGCCGAGCCCATCGGCTCCATCGTCGCGAACGGGGCCGCCGCGGCGCAACGAGAGCGGCGGAAAAGCCCGGCACCGGCCAGCCGGGCGGGGGGCGGGCCGGGGGTCAGTCGAAATGGAACGCGTGGTGCTCGGCGGCGGTCCGGCGCGCGAACTCGCCGGCCAGCGCGCGGCCGAGGACGTCGTCGTCGGGGCGGTGCCGCTCCAGGTACTCCAGGGCCTCGGCCAGCTCCCCGGTGGTGAGGCGGCGGAGCGGTTTGCCGGTCCAGTGCGGGTGCGGGGCGTTCGGCGGGCCGGGGCGCGGGGCGGGCGGGCGCGTGCTCACGGGATCGGGGCCTTTCGGTTGCGACCGCGCGGCGGCCGGTGCGGAATGGTCGGTTCGAATAGGATCGGCGGGTGCATTGGTGGAGCCAGCAAGCGTGCGACGCGGCGGCCGAGGCGCAGGCCGCGGACCCGTCGCCGGCGAATCTCATGGCGGCCGCCCAGGTGCAGGCGATGATCTCGATGGCGGAGGCGCTGCACCGCATCGCCGCGGTTCTGGAAGAGCGCGACGAAAGGGCGCCGTCCGCCGTCCGGCCGAAATAGCCCGGGCAATGAAATACCGGTGTGCCCCGGGCGGGGGCACACCGGTCTTCACCGCGGGTCAGACATCGCTGAACGATTTGCGTTCGGTCCGGCCGTTCGCGTGCGAGGCGAGCCGCGAGGTCTTGCCGAGCGGCGGGCGCGGCGGCGGGACCGTCGCGGGCTCGGCCGGATGGTCCGGCTCGGCGGCGACCGGGGCGAGCCGCTCGTCGTCGGCCGGGACGGCCCGGGTCTCCTCGTGCGGGCGGTCCCGCAGCCGGCGGGCGGCCTGCCGCAGCGCCCGCTCGCCGACCAGCCGGGTCAGCTCGAGCCCCCAGCAGTCCAGCTTGTCGGCGTCGGTGAGGTCGTCGCGGGCGCTCAGCTCGGCGGCGAGGCCGCCGAGCCGCTGCGCCTCGGCCAGGTCGAACTCGCGCATGAGGTGGCAGCACAGCTCGGCGAGCGCGGCGTGGTCGCGCTCGAAGGACAGCTCCGCGAGGTCGTTGTGGGAGAGCCGGCTGAGGGCGCGCTTGCGCTCCAGCTCGCCGTCGGCGATCCGCAGGATCCCGTTGAGCAGCGCGACCGGCCCGGTGCCGGTCGCGGTCGTCTGCGCCGGGGCGAACGACATGCGCAGGACGGCGGCCGAGCCGAGCCCCGCGGCGATGACCCGCACGACCAGCAGCGCGTTCGGCGGCATCGTGTAGGGCAGCCCGAACCGCCAGCCGGCCGCGGTGACCGCGATCAGCGCGACCACGGACGCGCCGGTGTTGACCAGGGCGAACAGCAGCCCGCCCGGGGACAGCAGCGCCGCGACGGGCTTGTCGCGGTAGCGGGCGATGAGTTCGGCGACTCCGATCGCGCCGCCGATCAGGGCGGCGAGGAACATCTCGATGATCATGACCTTCGTCTCTATGCGCTGCGGGCGTTCATGCGGCCGAACGGGTACTCCTCGGTCCGGCCCCGGCGGGACAGCAGGGCGGGCCGCTGCCGGGCGGCCAGTTCCGCCCGCTCGACCTCGAGGAAGACCAGCAGCCATTCCGCGGGACCCGCCGCGAGGCCGCTGTGCGAGCGCATCGCCTGCTCGCGCGCGCCGAGAAAGGTGAGCAGCCAGCCGGTGGGGCCGGCGGCCGTGGAGGTTCGAATTCGGGAATCCATGCCGGAGACCATTCCGCAGCGTGCCGCGGAAGTCGACCTCCGACGCGTCAAGTTTTCCGCGCCGCGCCGGGGAAAAGGGTCATCGCGACAGTCCGCCGGAACCGTCACAGGGGCCGCACCGAATCTTCTCGCCATTGCCGGGGAATCCGATTCCATTTGACCGATGATTTGGATTACTTTGCCAAGAGTTCCGGTTCGGCCGGCGCAGGGAGATCGCCCTTTCAGCTCCAAGCCGTCAGGCGGCCGGGGTCAGGCGGCGGGCTCAGGCGGCGGGGGTCAGGTCCTCGTCGCGGGAGACCAGCGCGGTGTACGGGCCGCCGGCGGCGAGCAGCTCGGCGTGCGTGCCGCGCTCGGCGACGCGGCCGTGGTCGAGGACGACGATCTGGTCGGCGTCGCGGACGGTCGACAGCCGGTGCGCGATGGTGATGGTGGTGCGCCCCTCGGCGAGCGCGTCGATGGCCTGCTGGACGGCGTGCTCGGTCTGGGTGTCGAGGGCGCTGGTCGCCTCGTCCAGGACGAGGATCGGCGGGTTGCGCAGGATCGTCCGGGCGATGGCGAGGCGCTGCTTCTCGCCGCCGGAGAACCGGTAGCCGCGCTCGCCGACGACGGTGTCGTAGCCGTCCGGCAGCCCGGCGATGTGGTCGTGGATCTGCGCGGCGCGGGCCGCTGCGTGCAGTTCGGCGTCGGTCGCGTCGGGCTTGGCGAACCGCAGGTTGTCGGCGACGGACGCGTGGAACAGGTAGGTCTCCTGGGAGACGACGCCCACCGCGGCGGACAGGTCGGCGAACGACAGGTCGCGCACGTCCACGCCGTCGACGGTGACGCGTCCGGACGTGGCGTCGTACAGCCGCGGCACGAGGTAGCTGAGGGTGGTCTTGCCGGATCCGGTCTCGCCGACGACGGCGAGCGACGACCCGGCGGGAACGTCCAGGTCGATGCCGGTGAGCGCCTCCGCGCCGGGCTCGTAGGAGAAGCCGACGTGCTCGAAGCGGACGTGGCCGCGGGCGCGGGGCAGCGGGTGCGGCGCGGCGGGCTCCTCCAGGCCGGGTTCGAGGTCGAGGTACTCGAAGATCCGCCCGAACAGCGACATCGAGCTCTGCACGTCCACCGAGGTCTGGAGCAGCTGGACGGTCGGCCGGAACAGGCCGGTCTGCAGGGTCGTGAACGCGACGAGGGTGCCGATCGACACCAGCGGGTGGCCCTGCGAGACGGTGAGGCCGGCGGCCCAGTAGGTGAGGGCGGGCATCGCCGCCATGACGATCTGGATGGTCGACTGCCGCCACCGTCCCGCCATGCTCGCGCTGATCTCCAGGTCGGCGAGGTCGCGGGACTCGCCGGCGAACCGGTCGGTGAGCGCGGGCGAGCGGCCCATGGTGCGGCCGAGCAGGATGCCGCTGACCGACAGCGACTCCTCGACGATGGCCGACATCGCGGCGAGCTGCCGCTGCCGCCGCGCGGTGATCCTGCGGCGCTCGTTGCCGACGCGGCGGCTGATCCACACGAAGAACGGCAGCGTGACCATCGTGACGAGGGTGAGCCGCCAGTCGAGGGCGAGCATCGCGATGGCGGTCGCGGTGACGGCGGTGAAGTTGGAGACCAGCGAGGTGACGGTGCTGGTGACGGTGGACTGCATGCCGCCGATGTCGTTGGCGATCCGCGACTGGACCTCGCCGGTGCGGGTCCGGGTGAAGAACGCCAGCGGCATCCGCTGCAGGTGCGCGTACACGGCGGTGCGCAGGTCGTGCATGACGCGCTGGCCGACGCCGGTGGAGATGTAGGTCTGCAGGACGGAGAACACGCTGGTCGCGACGGAGATGGCGATCATGCCGAGGGCGAGGGCGGACAGCAGCCCGGTGCGGCCCTGCGGGAGCGCGACGTCCAGGATGTGGCGCAGCATGAACGGCGAGGCCAGCGAGACGAGCGCGGACAGGCCGACGAGCAGCGCGACGGCGGCGAGCCGGGCGCGGTAGGGGACGAACAGGCGCAGGATGCGCCGGCGGTCGAAATCCTTGAGGGGGCTGGTGGTGGGCTTGGCGGCGGGGTTCGCGGTGGGGTCCTTCGCCATGGGCGGCTCCTTCGTTCCGGGGTTCCTCAGCCTAACTGAGCCTAGCTCATAATTATTCCGGCACAACTATGAGTTAAGCTCGGCGGCATGGAGAACGATCTGGCCGACCTGTTCCTCCGGGCGGCCAAGCGGATACGCCGGCACCAGGTCGAACGGCTCGCCCCGCTCGGCCTCACCCCCGCCCAGTCCCGGGCCCTGCGCGTCATCGTCGGCACCGAAGGGCCGCTGCGGATGACCGACCTCGCCCGGCGCCTCGACATCGTCCCCCGCTCCGCCACCACGCTGGTGGACGCCCTGGAGGCCGACGGCCTCGTCACCCGCGAGCCGGACCCGGCCAACCGCCGGTCCCTGCTCGTCCGGCCGACCGGCAGGGGACGCGACGTCCGCGCGGCGATCGCGGGGACCCGGCGGGAGGCGGCGCGCGAGGTGCTCTCCCCGCTGTCGGACGAGCAGCGCGAAACCCTGCGCGAACTGCTCACCGTCATCGACAGTGCCGCCGGCGGCGCCGCCGGAAGGCCGCGGAGGCTGTCAGGGAGCTGACAATCGGGGCGGCCGGAACCATCCCGTCCCACCTAGCGCCGGGGCGCCGCCGGGCGCAACCTGGAAGGCCCAGTGGCTTCCGGGTCGCGAGTTCCAGGAGGGTGCCTTGAGCCGGTCCGCCCGTTCCGCCGCCTCGTCCGCCGCGCGTGCGGCCGCCCGTGCCGCCGCCGCGTCCGCCGCCTCGGACTTCCCGCTGGCCGGCGTGCCCGCGGGCCTCGCCGAGCCGCTGCGGCCGCACCTGGAGGCGGCGGCGGCCGAGATGGTCGGCGAGATCCAGGGGCTCGTCCCCGAGTACGCGCGGCCGCCGGAGAGCCGCTACGGGCGCCGGATGCGGTGGGCCGTCGAGCAGAGCGTCCGGCAGTTCGTGGACGCCATCGGCCGGCCCGACATCGACTGGGGGACGGTCACCGGGATCTTCGAGGGGATCGGCGCCCACGAGGCGCGCAACGGCCGCAGCCTGGACGGGCTGCAGACCGCGATCCGGGTCAGCGGGCAGGTCGCCTGCCGCCGGTTCATCAAGGACGCGCGGCGGCTCGGCTGGTCGCTGGAGACCCTCGGCAAGATCACCGAGTCGCTGTTCGTGTTCCTGGAGCGGATCGCCGGCGCGGCCGGGCAGGGGTACGCGCGGGCGCAGGGCGAGCTGGCGGGCGAGCGGGAGCGGTTCCGCCGGCGGCTGCGCGACCTGCTGGTGATGGACCCGCCGGCCAGCGACGAGGCGGTCGGGGAGCTGGCGCGGGCGGCGGGCTGGCAGGTGCCGCGGACCCTCGCG
This sequence comes from Actinomadura sp. NTSP31, assembly GCF_041951385.1. NCBI lineage: Bacteria > Bacillati > Actinomycetota > Actinomycetes > Streptosporangiales > Thermomonosporaceae > Actinomadura > Actinomadura sp. NTSP31. The sequence continues at coordinate 24,769 of NZ_JBGNUT010000016.1, forward strand.
GTGGTCGCGTTCCGCCTCGATCCCGGGCAGGCCGCCCCGGTGCTGCCGCCGGGGTTCCTCGCCGACTGGGACGCCGCCGACCCGTACGTGATCTGCCCCGACCCGGACGGCCCCGGCCAGGACCGGCTGCCGGCGGCGATCACCGGGACGCGCGCGGCGGCGATCGGGCCGACCGTCCCGCCGGCGCGGGCCGCGCTGTCGCTGCGCTGGGCCCGGCGGGCGCTCGCGCTGATCGAGCGCGGCGTGCTGCCCGGCAAGGAGCCGCTGCGCTGCCTGGACCATCTGCCGAGCCTGGTCGCGGCGCAGAGCGAGGAGCTGCTGGACGTGGCGTTGGGCGCCCGGCTCGGGCCGCTGATGGACCTCGCTCCGCACCGCCGGGACGCGCTGTCGCGGACGCTGCTGACGTACATGGAGTGCCGCGACAACGCGGTGGCGGCGTCGGAGCGGCTCCTCGTGCACGAGCAGACCGTCCGGTACCGGATACGGCGGCTGGAGGAGAGCCTCGGCGGCATCATGCTGGACCCGGACCGCCGCATCGAGCTGCTGCTCCTGCTGCACCACCTGGTCCGCCTCGACTCCGGGGACCGGCGCCTGTCGCCCGCCTGACTGGACGGCGCGAGACGGGACGGCGGCGGCGACCGGTGAGCAGGTCGCCGCCGCCGTCCCGGGGCGGGGGTCGTGGGCCGCGTCGAAGGCGGGGCCGAGGGCGGGTCAGCCGTTCGGGCAGGTGTCGAGGTATTTCGCGATGTTGGCGTCCGCCTTCGGCGCCGGGCAGAGGAACTGGTCGTAGCGGGTGTCATTGTCGACGAACCGCTTCATCCACGCGATGGAGTACTTCGCGATGGTGGTGTTCGGCGAGACGAAGGTCATGTGGCCGGCGTTCTTCAGCAGCAGGTACGCCTTTTCCGGGGCCGTCTTGACGTTGTTGTAGTACGACTCGGCCATCGACGAGGCGGGCGCGATGAAGTCGTTGTCCGCGCCCATGATCAGCGTCGGGGTCGCGATGTTCGGGAAGTTGTAGTTGGTGTCCCACGGCGCGAGCGGGATGTCGGCCTTGAGCGAGGGCCGCTTGTTGGCGGCCTCCAGCGTCCCGCCGCCGCCCATGGAATGGCCCATCACGGCGGTGCGGCTCGTGTCGATGCGGTTCTTGACGCTGCTCTTGCCGGTCAGCCAGTCCAGGCCGGCGAGGAGCTGTTCGCCGCGCGCGGCGGGGACGTCGACGAGGCTGTTGGTCTCCAGGGTCATGACGACGAAGCCCTGCGAGGCCAGGCGCGGTCCGTACCAGGAGATCCACGCCTCCGGGGAGACGAAGCCGGGCGAGACGACGATCGCGCCGAACGTCCCCTGGCCGAGGTCGGTGGGCGCGTAGATGGTGCCCTTGTTGAAGCCGGTGCCGCTGCCCGCCGGAACGGGGATCGTCTCGATGGCGAACGGGCCCTTCTCCGCGGTGATGCTCGCCTCGGTCGGCGCGGGGCCGCGCTGATACGGATTGTCGGCGACCCTTATCGTGCTCGCCGGTTTCGTCGCGGGGGCCGCGCCGGCGGCCGGTGCCAGGGCCGCACCGGCGGCGAGCACGGCGGCGACGGGGAGGAGCCGGAACGAATTGGCGACATGCCTGTTCATGGGGGCGTGCCCTTCACTAGCGGAACCGCGACGGGTGGGTTATCGCGGGTGCCAGAATTGTGGGCCGCGCGGGCGTCCGCCGCTGCTTGTGCGGCGACGCCTTATGCCCGGCGCGCTTATAGCGAAGTTACAAAAGCGGCGGAGCCGCGGAGCCGGGCCGAGGACTACGGAGAGGGGCCACTCCCCCCAGAGTGACCCCTCTCCCCCCGTTCCGCGGGCCGGCCCGAACGCGCACTGGGGACGGCCGCTCCCCCCGAAGCGGCTTCGGCGCGGGGCGCCCGGCGGATGAGAAGACGGTAGCGAGCCGTTCACCGGCCGATCGAGGCTTCAACCGGCCGCGTCGATGAACGGTGCACTGTGTGCGACGAACGGAACACTCTCCGCGTCCGCACACCCTACCTTCCGCGCGCGCGGACGACCGGTGCGGGCGGTCGGTTCGCGACGCGGGTCCAGGTGTAAGCGAGGTGTAATCCGGTGGTCCTAGCGTTGCCGCCGTGGAGATCCACCGCACCGGGACGGTACGTCCGCCCGGGTCGGGGGACGGGCCGCACAGGGGTCGGTCCGTCGCACGCGGCGGTGGTCACCACAGCAGGTGCGCGACCGACCCGGCCTCGGTGGGGACGCCGAGCGCCTCGAAGATCTCCAGCGCCTCGCGGCGGGGGTCGGCCGGGGCGGCGCCGTCCTCGCCGCCGCCGGGGCCGGCCACGTCGAGGAGGGCGCCGAGCAGGAACAGGCACTTGGCGCGCCACAGCGGCACCGACACCTCGGTGGCCAGCTTCAGGGCGCGTTCCAGCAGCCGCCTCGCCGCCGGGAGGTCGCCGCGGTCCCAGTACAGGTCCGCCAGGACGTACAGGATGCGCGCCCGCATCAGCGGGTCCGCGCGCTCCTCGGCGAGGCTCAGCGCCAGCCGCAGCGACCGCTCGGCCTCCTCCGGGCGGCCGAGCGCGAAGCTCGTGCAGCCGAGGCCGTGCGCGGCGTACATGCCGACGAGCCGGCTGCCCGCCGCGGTGCCCGCCTCGTCGATGTGCTCGAACAGCGGCCTGGCCTCGCCGGGCCGGCCGAGCGCGAGCAGGGCCTGCCCGATCCAGTACACGGCCTGCAGCTCGACGCTGGTGTAGCGGGCGCGGCGCGCCAGGTCGCGGGCCGTGGTGAGGACGCCGACCGCGTCGTGGGCGGCGCCGCGCTCGTACTGGGAGCAGCCGATCACGAGCACGGCGTGGGACTCGCCCGCGACGTCGCCGACCCGCCGGAACAGCTCGCGGGCCCGCCGCCCGTCGGCCTCGGCGTCGCCGAACCGGCCCGTCATCCGGTGCACGGTGGCGAGCTGGCGGAGCGCGAGCGCGGTGCCGTGCGGGTTCCCGGTCTCCTCGAACAGCCGCAGCGCGGCGCGGACGGACCGCAGCGCCCGGTCGTAGTCGCGGCGTGCGCACGCCAGCTCGGTGGCGCGCTCCAGCAGCGCCGCCTCGCCGCGCAGGTCGCCGGCCGCCCGCACGCCCGGCAGCGCGTCCCCGATGACCTGCTGCCAGTCATCGGTGTAGTGCGCGGGCTGGAACAGGATCGCCGAGCGGACGGCGAGCTCCCAGGCCAGCCCGTCCTCGCCGAGCCGGGCGGCCTGCCGGACCGCGGAGGTGAGCCCGAACCGCTCGGCCTCGAACCAGTCGGGGGCGCGCGCCAGCGTGCGCTCCACGACCGCCTCGTCCAGCGGGTACCGGACGGCCCGACCCGGGGCGAGCGCGTCGCCGCCGCCGGTAACCAGCTCGACGACCCGGTCGGTGAGCGCCAGCAGCCCGCCGAAGGCGCGGCGCAGCGCGGCGGCGCGCTCGTCCGGGCCGTCCTCGTCGCGGCACAGCTCGCGGGCGTGGTCGCGGACGAGGTCGTGGAACCGGTAGCGGACGGCGCCGGGCACGGCGGGGTGCGCCTTCGTGTCGAGGAGCCGCGCGTCCAGCAGCTGCGCGTCGACCAGCGTCTCCAGCAGCTCGCCGACCTCGCCGGGCGGGCGGTCCAGCAGCGCCGCCGCGGTGCAGCAGGCGACGTCCGGGGCGTCGAGGAGGCCGAGGAGCCGGTACAGCCGCCGCGCGTCCGGGCCGAGGCCCTGGTAGCTGAGGTGCAGGGTGGTGCGGACGCTGAGGCCGCGCTGCGTCAGCTCGTCCAGCCGGCCCTGCTCGCGCATCCGGCGGACGAAGCCGGCGATGCTCCAGTGCGCCTTGGCGGCGAGCCGGGCGCCGGCGACCCGCAGCGCCAGCGGCAGGTGCCCGCACATGCGGGCGAGCGTCGCGGCGGCCTCCGGCTCGGCGGCGACCCGGTCCGGGCCTGCGATGTGCGCGAGCAGGCCGACGGCCTGCGCGGGGGTCAGCACGTCCAGCTCGATGAGCCGCGCGCCGGGCAGCGCGGTGAGCCGGGTCCGGCTGGTGACGACGGCGCGGGACAGCCGGCCGCCGGGCAGCAGCGGCTCGACCTGCGTCTCGTCGGCGGCGTTGTCGAGCACGACGAGGATGCGCCGGTCGGCGAGGATGCTGCGGTACAGCGCGGCGCGCTCGCCGGGGCTCTCCGGGACGGCGGCGGCGTTCACGCCGAGGGCGCGCAGGAACCGGCCGAGCACCTCGGCGGGGTCGGCGGGGTCGCGCTCGGCCCCCCGCAGGTCGACGAAGAGCTGGCCGTCGGGGAAGGCGCCGCGGAGGCGGTGCGCGATGTGCACGGCGAGGGTCGTCTTGCCGATGCCGCCCATCCCGGCGACGGCCGACACCGAGACGGGCGCGTCGCCGTCGCCGCCGTCCGACAGCAGCGCGAGCATGCTGCCGATCTGGTCGCCGCGCCCGGTGAAATCGGGCACGGCGGGCGGGAGCTGGCTCGGCCGCTGCGGGCGGACGCGGTCGCCCTCGGCCGGCCGGCCCGGGGGACGGCCGCGGCCCGGCCCGTCCGCGGGCGGTCCGGAGGCGGCGGGGCCGGTCTCCTGCCGCAGCACGCGCAGGTGGACGTCGCGCAGCTCGGCTCCGGGGTCGACGCCGAGCTGGTCGAGCAGCCGGGCCCGCGCCTCCTCGTAGGCCTCCAGCGCCTCGGCCTGCCGCCCGCACGAGGCGAGCACCTCGATCCGCACGGCGAGCAGCTGCTCGTCCAGCGGATGGTCGCGCACCAGCGGGTTCAGGTGCGGGAGGGCGCGCTCGGGCGCGCCGGCGGCGAGCACCGTCCGGGCGTGCTCCATCGCGGCCTCGACCCGCTCGCGTTCCAGCCGCTCGACGGCGGCCTGGTCGACGGAGTCGGGCGAGACGTCCTCCAGCGCCCGGCCGCGCCACAGCCCGAGCGCCCGTTCCAGCGCGCCGGCGCGCCGGCCGGCGGGCGGCATCGCCGCGTCGGCGACCGCGCGGCGGAACACCGCCGCGTCGATCTCGGCGCCGGGCAGTTCCAGCGCGTACCCGTTGGTGGTGCGGACGACCTCGGCGCCCGGCCCGGCGGTCTCGGCCAGCCAGCGGCGCAGCCGGTACACCGCGACGGCGAGCGTCGAGTCGGAGATGACGGACTCGCGGGTGCCCCACAGCAGCGACTTCAGCGTGTCGTCGCCGAGGCCGGCCGGCCCGGCGAGGCCGGCGAGGGCGAGCGCGCCGAGCAGCGCGCGGGCGATGCCGGAGGCGGGCAGCGCGAGCCGGCCGGCGCGCTCCACGCCGACCCGCCCGAGCACGACGATCCGGACGTGCTCGCGCTCCTGTTCCGGCCCGCGCTCGGTGCGCATGCCCGTCACTTCCGACGTCGCCTCCCGTGCAATGTGGACCCCACCATTTGATCAAAGCGGGGGCCGGTGCGGAGAGTGCATTTTTGCACGGTCGTGCGAAAACGCACCGGGCGTCATCGCGGTCCACCGGCTCCCCATTAACGGCCTGATGGAAAAGCCGGTTTTCATCTCTCCCTTATCCCGGCGGCGCGTCGCCGGGAGAGATGGGACAGGATGGAGGCGAGGTCGAAGGGAGATCGGATGGCGGGGCGAGTACGGCCGATCACGCTGGTCGGGACGCCGGTCCTGCACCAGGCGTGCCGGCCGGTGGAGGAGTTCGACGCGGCGCTGGCGGAGCTCGCCGACGACATGTTCGCCAGCATGTACGCGGCGGAAGGCGTCGGCCTGGCCGCCAACCAGATCGGCGTCGACCTGCGGATCTTCGTCTACGACTGCCCGGACGAGGACGACGAGCGGCATAAGGGGACGGTCGTCAACCCGGTGCTGGAGCTGCCCGGCCTGGCGGACCGGCGGCTCGACGACAGCGAGGAGGGCTGCCTGTCGGTGCCGGGCCCGCACGCCCGCGTCGCCCGTCCCGACCGTGCGGCCGTCCACGGGTTCGACGTCAAGGGCGCCCCGATCACGGTCGAGGGGACGGGCCTGCTGGCGCGCTGCCTCCAGCACGAGACCGACCACCTCGAAGGCAAGGTCTACATCGACCGCCTCTCGGCCCGCGCGCGCAAGAAGGTCCTCAAGGAGATGGAAGAACTGCGGGCCGCCGCCGACGCCGAATAGGTCACGGCGTCCAGACGGGCAGGTTCAGCGCCGACGGATGGCCGGCGCCGCGCAGCACCTCGATGCGGACGCGGCGGGACGCGACGGCCCGTCCGGCGGGTTCGCCGCGCCCGTGGTTGCGGGCGAAGCGCGGGAACGCGCCGCCCGCGAGCATGACGCGCAGCCGGTGCCCGCGCCGGAACCGGTAGCCGGTGGGGTGCATCTCGATCTCCGCCCGGACGGTCTCGCCCGGCGCGGCGGCGATGCGGAGCATGCCGTCGGTGACGTTGCGGGAGGCGCCGTCCGGGCCGACGTCGCAGAGCCGGACGAACAGGTCGGCGTGCCCGGTGTCCGTCCGGACGTGGAACGTCGCCGACACGGGGCCGATGAGGTCGAGGTCGCGGTCGAGGCGGGCCCCGGTCAGGACGGCGACGTCGCCGCGCGCCTCGATCCGGCCGTTGCCGCGCTGCCCGCCCCGGCCGGGCGCGAGCAGCGGCCCGCCCGTGGACGGCGTCGGGTCGAGCGGGTCGTAGGTGAACGCGGCGGGGTCCACGGGCTGTGACGGCTCGTCCCACGTCAGGCCCTGGGTGAGGTACAGCGGTGCCGGCGCGGTCTCCGGCGGCGGCCACTGTTGGAAGTCGAGCCAGCGGTCCGCCTTCTGCAGGTACAGCCGGACGGGCGCGCGCCGCAGCTCCGCCGCGTCGCCGTTGAGGTGAGCGTTCAGCCACGACACCTGGTCGGCGAGGACGGCCCGCAGCGCCTTGGCGTCGTGTCCCCACGGCCCGATGGTGATGCGGACCTGGCGTCCGGCGTCGTGCAGGGCAGTGAAGTCGCGGAGCTGGCCGCGCAGGAACAGGTCCCACCAGCCCGTCACCATGCTGGCGGGCGACGTCGTTGCGGCGACTCTGTCGCTGTGGTCGGTCTCCCGCCAGAACTCGATGTTCTCGACGTTCCCGGCGACCTCGCGTAGGAACGGCTCGGCTCGTCCTATCGCGGCCATGTCGGCTTCCCCGACAGGAAGGTGCCGCATAGCGGCCCTTACGCGGCGGTTGTGGAGCGGGTGCTTCCTGTCGTCGCGCGTCCCCATCAGCGACGACCACACCAGCGTGTTGTGCAGAGCCAGCGCACCGCCCGGATAGAACGAGCTGACGAATTCGGACGCGGTGATGCCGAGCCCCATCGCCTCCAGGGGAGGGTCCGCGTACGGCGCCATCGCCCATTGCGTGTAGCCGAGATAGCTGGCGCCGACCGTCGCGACCCGTCCGTCGCACCACGGCTGGGTACGCACCCACTTCAGCGTCGCGAGCCCGTCCTCGCGCTCGTCGTGGAAGGCATGGAACTCGCCGCCCGACCCGTGTACGCCGCGTACGTTCTGTACGACGACCTGGAAGCCGCGCCTGGCGAGCACCCCGGCGAACAGCCGCACGATGCCCTGCCGCTTGCCGTACGGCGTCCGGATGAGCACGGCGGGCAGCGGGCCGGCGCCGCGCGGACGGTACAGGTCCGCGACCAGCGTCGTGCCGTCCGGCATGGGGATCCGCAGGTCGCGGGCCATGCCGATGTCCGTGGTCACGGCATCGGGGAGCCCGAGGAACCGGTCGATCAGCCGTTCCGCCATGGCCATGCGCAACCTCCGCGTACGTGGGACTCCACCGTCCCACGCCCGGACGGATCAGAGCGCCGCGAGCCGTTCGTACTCCTCAAGGACGCGCGCGAACTCCCCCGTCGGCATCTCGCAGGCGTGCCCGTCCAACCAGAGGTGTTCGAGCCGGACAGTTCGGACATCGAGCTTGAGATGGCAGGCGTTCCCGGTGTGCTCCCATCCGGGACGCGCCGCGCGGACGACGTCGAGGTGGTGCCGGTGGCATTGCACGTCGTGCAAGAGGAACGCCGTCAGGACGTGCGGTGCGCCGCTCACCGCACGGGCGGTCCCGGCCGCGCGCGAGGCCGCCGCCTCCAGGTCGGCACCGGACTCGGACAGCTCCGGGAAGAACACCCGGACGTGCTGCAGGACCCTCTCGACCTGCACCGGTTCGCACGGCAGCCGCCGCACCTCCTCCGGGTCGACGTAGCCGTGCACGGGCACGCCCGAGACGAACGACGCCCACGCGCCGGGGACGGACGCCAGGAAACGGGCCCGGACCAGCGCGTCCCGCAGGTCCGCCACCAGCCGGTCCGCGTCGATGCCGCGCGGCATGAACGTCTTGGTGCCGCCGCGCAGCCGGCCGCCCGCCTCGTCCAGCACGGCGAGGTCGGCCCAGCACGCGCCGGACCCGGTGCCGAGGACGCCGTGCGGGAGGCAGGCGTCGGGATGCGGGGTGAGGCCGGCGACGTCCTCCAGCGTGGCGCGCGGCGTCCGGATGAGCGCCCAGCCGCGGGTCCGCCGGGACGAGCCGCCGAGCGCGAGCGCGGCCGCGACGGGCTCGCGGCGCTCCTCCCGGGCCGGCTGGAGGCTGTCCGTGCGCGCCTGCCGGAAAGCGGCGACGACCTGCCGGAACGTCTCGCCGTCCAGGCACAGGTAGGCGCCGCCCTCGCCCTCGATGGTCGCGACGCCGTCGGCGACGTCGACCCGGAACACCCGTCCCGGCCACGCGACGGCCGCACCGGGACGGCCCAGTTCGGCGAGCATCCAGTCGAGGCCGAGGACGAACTCGGCGTCGTCGAGCAGCCCGGCCAGCGGCTCGTTGCCCGGCGCCGGGACGCACGCGATCCGGCCGGGGCCCTCGATCCGGAACGCGACCGGAAGCTCCCGGTCGGGCGTGAAGCGCGCCGTGCCCGCCTGGAGCACGCCCGCCAGCATCTGCCGGTGCCGCACCGCGCCGACCTGCTCCAGGTACTCCTCCAGGCAGCGCAGCAGCACGGCGGGGTCGAGGTCGCAGGACGACCAGCCGCCGACGTCCCGCAGGTGCACGACCGCCCCGTCGAAGTCGAGCCGGTGGAAGCGGTACAGCTCCTGCCAGGGCCGGTGCTCGTCGCGTTCGGCCAGCCCGGCGCTGAGCCGGCCCTTGGCGCGGATGATCGCGGCGACGTCCTCGCCCAGGTCGTTGAGCAGGAAGTCGCGCAGCGGGGCGTGCGCGGGGTCGGTCTCGACCGCCACGCGCACGCCGTCGCCGCGGATCCGCACCGGGAGCGCCATCGCCATTCGCGTGATTATGCCGATAAGCGAAGATCATCACCGGTATGGCGGAATGTTCGATCCCGAAACGGGACCATGCGGTGCCTAGAGCGGCTCGTCCGCCATGTACGGCGGGGCCGGTTCGTACTGGATGTGATGGCGCACCGCGCGCGCGTGGTCGCGCCCGTGGATGCGCCCGACCAGCCACAGCGCCATGTCGATTCCGGCCGACACCCCTTGGCTCGTGACCAGATCGCCGTCCACGACGTAGCGGGCGTCCCGTACGACGGTCACGTCACCGCGCGCCTCCAGTTCGTCCTCGTGCGCCCAGTGCGTCGCCACCCTGCGCCCCTTGGCCGGGCCCGCCGCGTGCAGCAGGATCGAGCCGGTGCACACGCTCGCCACCCAGTCGGCCCGTTCGGCGGTCTTCGCTATCCAGCCCGTCACCGCCGCGTTGTGGATCTGCGTCACGCGTGCGCCGCGCCCACCCGGCACCAGCAGGACGTCCAGGTCGGGATGGTCGTCCAAGGTGTGGTCCGGGACGACCCTCATGCCCTTAGCGCAGCGGACGGGTTCCGCGCGCTCCGCCACCAGGACGGCTTTGTCGTCCTGCTCGCGCAGCATGGCCGACACCGTGAACACCTCCCACGGCCCCGCGAAGTCCAGCTCCTCGGCCTCCTCGAACACCAGCAGCCCATAGGTCGTCATGCGTACTCCCTCGTTCCTCTGAATCTGTCCCGGTAGTCCGACGGCGCGACGCCCACCTGCCGGTGGAACGCCCGCCGCAGCGTCTCCCCCGTCCCGAACCCGAGCCGCCGCGCCAGCGTCTCGACCGGCTCGTCCCCCTCCGCCAGCGCCCGCCGCGCCGCCTCGATCCGCACCCGCTCCACGTACGCCGACGGCGGCATCCCCATCTCCGCGGTGAACCGGCGCTGCAGGTGCCGCGGGCTCAGCCCCGAGCATCCGGCCAGGTCGGCGATGCTGTGCCGGGCGCCCGGATCGGTCTGGACGGCCGTCACCGCCACCCGGATCGGGTCCGACGCCGGCTGCGCCGACCACAGCGGCACGCTGAACTGCGACTGGCTGCCCGGCCGCCGCAGGAACATCACCAGCTCCCGCGCCACCGCGTGCGCGACCTCGCGGCCGTGGTCGTCCTCGACGAGCGCGAGCGCGAGGTCCATGCCCGCGGTGACGCCCGCCGACGTCCAGACGCACCCGTCCCGGACGAAGATCGGGTCGCAGTCGACGCGCAGCGCCGGATACTCGGCCCTGAGCTGCGCCTCCCGCCCCCAGTGGCTGGTGACGCGCCGCCCGTCGAGCAGCCCCGCCTCGGCGAGCAGGATCACCCCGCTGCACACCGCCGCCGCCCGCCGCGCGCCCCGCGCGGCCTCGGTGACCCACCCGACCAGCGCCGGATCGTCCCGCGCCCGGTCGACGCCGGTTCCCCCGACGACCAGCACCGTGTCGAACCCGTCCGGCGGCAGGCCGCCGATCCCGTGGGAGGCGACCACGGGCAGCCCGCTGCTGGCCACCACCGGACCCGGCTCCGGCGCCACGACCAGGCATTCGTACCGCCCGGTCGCCTGCAGGACCTCGTAAGGCCCGGTCAGGTCCAGCCCCTGGAACCCGTCGTAGATCACGAACGCGACGCGCATGCCTCCAGGCTGGCGCCGGCGACGTCATGGCGTCAACGACACGTGCCCCACAGAACGCGCCACGGCGAATCCGGCCGGAAAAAAGGTTGACACCGGGGCCGCGTCCGCTAATATTTCGATCATGAAGCTTTGATACTTCACGGTCGAGCCGCCCTGCCAATGCCGGGCCCGCTCCCATTCTCTCCGCCGAAGGCGTCACCCCGAGAACACTCCCACTGGCGCACGCGCACTCGCGTGACCAGCGTTTTCGCCATGCCTCCGGCCTTTTCTCACCCTTTCACGGCTGCCGTACGACCATGCCCGGAGGTGCTTTTCCTTGCGCGCTGACAACCATGCCCAAAACCCGTTCCCGGCCAAGAAGAAGGGCAGGAACAAGAAGGCCGACTTCAAGTCGGCGGCGTTCGCGAACAACCGCCGCAACGCCCGTCAGATGCCCACCCGCCAGCTCAACCGCGGCCGCTGACGGCGCCCCGGCCCCGGACCCACGCGTCCGGGGCCGGGAACTCCGCCCACACCACGGTCCGCGTCCCGTCCGGCCGGAATCCCCACCGCGCGGCGAGGCCCTGCACGATCCGCATGCCCCGGCCCGTCTCCGCGCCGGGATCGTCCTTCACGTACGGCCGCGCGCCCGACGCCCCGTCGTCGGTCACCTCCACCCGCACCGCCCCGGACCCGGCCGCCACGGCCACCGTCACCCGCCCGCCCTCCAGGCCCGACGCCGTGTGCGTCACCGCGTTCGCGACCGTCTCGCTGACCGCCATCACCACGTCGTCCAGGCCCGGCAGGTCCGCCAGCAGGTCCCGGACGAAGCCCCGCGCCAGCCCTACCGACCTGCCCGTCCCCGGCAGCGTGACCGCGCCGAGAACGGTGAGCCCCTCCCGGTCCACGCCACCGAGCACGTCCTCGACGCCCACGCAGACGGCTCCCTCCGCTCCGGAAAGTAGTCCGTCATCACCGCAGTACGTACGCGCCCACGCCCGGCGTTCACCGTCGCCGCCGGACCGGCCGGAATCAGCCGCTCCACTTCCGGCCGGTGAGACGTTCGTAGACCTCGATGTAGCGGGCGCGGGTGGCGTCGACGACGTCCTGCGGGATCGCCGGGCCGGGCGGGGTGCGGTCCCAGTCCAGGGTGCTGCTCCAGTCGCGGACGTACTGCTTGTCGTAGGACCGCTGCGGACGGCCGGGCTCCCACTCGTCCGCGGGCCAGAACCGGGACGAGTCGGACGTCAGCACCTCGTCGGCCAGGACGAGCGTGCCGTCGGCGGCCCGGCCGAACTCCAGCTTCGTGTCCGCGATGATGATGCCGCGCTCGGCCGCGATGGCGGCGCCGCGCTTGTAGACCTCCAGCGTGACGTCCTTCAGCCGCGCGGCGGTGTCGGCGCCGATCTCGGCGACGACGTCGTCATAGGTGATGAACTCGTCGTGCCCCTCGGTCGCCTTCGTCGTCGGTGTGAAGATCGGCTCGGGCAGCCTCGACGCCTCGACCAGGCCGTCCGGCAGCGCGATCCCGGAGACCGTGCCGCCCTTCTCGTACTCCTTCAGGCCGAGCCCGGCGAGGTAGCCGCGCGCGATCCACTCCACGGGCAGCATCGTCAGCCGCCTGCAGCGGATCGCCCGGCCGGCCCATTCGTCCGGCACCTGCGTCGCGGAGACCACGTGGTTCGGCACGATGCCGGCGAGCTGCTCGAACCACCACAGCGACAGCTGGGTCAGGATCTTCCCCTTGTCCGGGACCAGCGTCGGCAGGACGACGTCGTACACGCTCACCCGGTCGGACGCGACGAGGATCAGGTCGTCCCCGTCCGCGTAGACGTCCCGGACCTTCCCCGAGTGCAGCAGCTCCACGCCGTCCCCCTCAACTCCCACTCACCCGCGAACTTCGCTCCCCCAATGATCCCAGGAGCACCGCGCGGGCCCGCCGCCCGGGTGCGCCCGCCCAGGAGTCGGGCGCTCGGAACGGTTACGCGGCGGGGGCGCCGCCGACGAAGGTCCGTTCCTGCGGAGAGGCCACGAGCTCCACCATGGTGCCGGCGCGGAATTCCTCGCCGAGGACACCGGTGACCGCGTCGGTGAGGGCGGCGCCGAGGCGGGAGGTGATCTCGGCGGCGTCGGGGCGGTCGAAGGCGGCGGCGCGGACGCCGAGGACCAGCGAGGCACCGGTGTCCACGGCCTTGCCGCCCTGCGCGAAGCGGCCCGCGGGGACGCCCGCCAGGCGGATGCCCACCAGGTCGCGGGCCCATTCGCCGTAGACGCCGACGATCGCTTCGGTCAGGGCGGTGATGAGCCCGGATTCCTTGCCCGCCAGCTCGTCCTCTGGAAGGTGGGCGGTCAGATGCGGCACAGTGGTCCCCGTTCGCTTTGACTATAAAGGCTTTGAATTCAAAGGTACTTGGGGAAGGCGCCGATGTCCACGGAATCCGGCGGTCCGGCCGTCGACGAGGCCGTCCGCACCCTGCTGCTGCTCATGCCGCGGCTCGTCGGCCGGGCCAAGCGCCTGCCCGTCCCCCCGGCGCTCCAGGGCCTGGACCTGGCGCCGCGCCATCTCGCGCTGCTGGCCCACCTGGAGTACGACGGCCCGGCCGGCGTCAACGAACTCGCCGCCCGGCTGGAGGTCGCCCCGACGACCGTCAGCCTCATGGTGAGCGAGCTGGCGCGCCCCGGCGTCCTGGAGCGCACCGCCGACCCCGCCGACCGCCGCCGCCGCATCGTCGCCATCGCCCCCGCCTACACCGGGCCGATCGGCGAATGGCTCTCCGGCAGCGCCTCCGCCTGGGAGCGCGTCATGCGCGACCTCGCCCCCGGCGAACGCGCCACCGTCATCACCGCGCTACGCGCCTACGAGGCCGCCTTGGAACAGAGCGCCGACCGGCACCAGGACCCGAAGCCGGAGTAGCGGGCCCGCGACACCCGCGCGGCCCGCCCCCGCGGCGAGTGACCGCGGGCTCCATCGGGATGCCGCGTCAGAGACGCGCGGGGGCGAGGGCGGCGGTGAACCGGTCGATGTGGTCCGCGAGGTCGCCGGGGGCCTCCAGCGGTGACAGGTGGCCGGTGCCCTCGATGACCGTCATACGGGCGCCGGGGATGACGGGCAGGAGATCGGCCTCCAGCGAGGCGGGCGGGTCGACCCGGTCGTGCCGGCCGGCCAGGACGTGGACCGGCACCTCGATGGCCCCGGCGGCGGCCGTGATGTCCTCGGTGACGCCGTGCCGCGGCCAGGCGAGCCGGGCGTCGTCGCCCGCGGCGAGGCTGTCGGCGATCACCTGTTCGCGCAGGTCGGCGGGCAGCGGCCGGTGGGTCAGCACGTGCTGGAGCGCGTCGCCGACCGTCGCGCGGCTGTCGTAGGCGTGCGACAGCGCGTCCGCCGCCCGCGCGTCCACGGCCGGCCGGGGCGGGGCGGGGGCGACGAGGACGAGCCCGGCCAGGCCGTCCGGACGCCGCGACGCGACCAGCTGGGCGACCTTCCCGCCCATCGAGTGCCCGACGAGCACGTACCGGCCGAGGCCGAGCCCGCGGACCACCTCCAGCACGTCGTCGGCGAGCCGCCCGATCCCGTACGGCCCGGGGAGGCCGCGGGCCGCTCCCCAGCCCCGGTGGTCGTAGGACACGACGGCGCATCCGGACGCGAGGCGGTCGATCACCGGCGCGAAGGTGCGGTGCGAGCCGCCCCAGTAGTGCAGGAACACCAGCGCGGTCGGCTCGCCGTCCCGCACCCACACGGGCAGCGATCCGCCCGACACGCTGACCTGGCGCATGTCCATCTCGTTCATCAGAAGTCCCCTTTCATCTCCTTCGACGCTAGGGGCCGGACACCGCGCCGACCAGGTAAGCTCCGGCCTGCTCATGGTGAAAAACGGACAGCAGACCGCCATCCGCACGCTGCACTACCAGGACGAGGGTGCGCCGGACGGCGGCGTGGAGGTGACCACGTTCGCGCGGCTGCGGGCCATGCCCGCAGGCAGCACGTCTCCTCCGGTACAGCGGGCGGATTTCCACGTGCTCGCGATCGTCAGCGCGGGGCACGGCAGCGTGACGGTGGATTTCGTCCGCCACAGCGTCGAGCCCGGCACGATCGTCTGGATCCGTCCCGGCCGCGTGCACCGCTGGGACGACATCGCCGAAGTGGACGGAACGCTCGTGCTCTTCCGCCCCGAATCCGTGCCGCACGGCTCGCCGGGGGCCGATCCCCTCGGCCCGGTCAGCTGGCGGCAGCCCGGACGTCCGGCACTGGTCCGCCTCGCCGCCGACCATCTGCGCCGCGAGTACGACGCGGCCCTCGTCCACCGGATCCCCGGCGGCACGGCGATACTGCACGCACTGCTGGAAGTCCTCTTGCTGCGCGCCAGCGACTGCGCACCTCCGCCGCCCGCCGGGCGGGAGGCCTTCACCGCCTACGCCGCCGCCGTCGAGGCGCATTTCGCGGTCTCACGGGAGGTCGCCTGGTACGCCCACCGGCTGGGCTACGCTCCGCGCACCCTCACCCGGGCGACGCGGGAGGCGACCGGCCGCAGCGCCAAGCAGTTCATCGACGACCGGGTGGTGCTGGAGGCCAAGCGGCTGCTCGCCCACACCCCCGTCACGGTCGCCGAATGCGCCCGGCGGACGGGATTCGACGACCCGGCGAACTTCTCCAAGTTCTTCCGCGCCCGCACCGGCCTCACGCCCGGCGCCTTCGCGGCCCGAGCCCGAACGCCGTCAGCACCCTGACCTCCGGACCGGTCAGCAGCAGATCCCCTGGGCCGTGGCCCGGCCGAAGTCGCCCTCGGCGAACGCCTTCGCCGGGATCGTGAAGTACAGCGTTCCGGCGTCGCCCCAGCCCCAGTCGAGTTCCTCGTCCTCCGCGAGCTGGAGCAGGTGGACGTCGGGACGTCCGTCGGCGTCGCGCTCGGTCACCGGAACCGTGTACGAGGTGTCGGGCCAGCCGAACGCGCAGTGCGCGCCCGCGGTGTTCGAGTCGAACTCCTCCATTCGCGCCATGAGAAGGGACGTCGCCCCCCAGTGCTCGTCCTCGTCGTACTCCAGGTCGCCGTTCTCGACGTCCCAGATGTCCGGAAGCATCGTCGCCTCGGCGGCGCGGACGGGGGTGGCAGGGAAGTGCCGGGCCGGTGCCGGCGCCGCCGTCTCGACCGCGCGTGCCGGGTCGGCGGCGATCACGAGGCCCGTTCCGTGCGCGAAGTCCAGTTTCGAGTACTCCTCGTACGGCACGTCCGGATCGAAATAGAAGAAGTTGAGCAGGCCCGGACGAACCGGCAGCTCGGCTCCGAGCCAGGGGGCCAACGCGTCGGTGTCGAGCACCGCGTACAGGGAGTACGGATAGCCGCCGGATTCGGGCCAGGGCATGCCGGGGTCGAGCAGGGCGGGTCCGCCGAGCCGGCACCGGCCGGTGGCCCGGCCGCCATCGGCCGGACGCTCCAGGCGGAAACCGCGCCGGGCCATGCCCGCGAACTGCCGGCCCGCCGTCTCCCCGAGCCGCTCGATGCACACCCGGAGCATGGTGTCGAAGTCGTCGAACTTCACGGCTCGGAATCCTCTCATCGGGCTCGGACAGTGCCGCGATCAGACGGGAGGCCGCTCGATGCCGGGGGTCCGCAGCGGCGGTTCCAGAAACCGGACGCAGAGCATGACCACGGTGAAGCCGAGAACGCCGAAGGCCGCCAGGCGGGGAAGCAACACCAGGCCGGTGGGCTCGGCTCCCGGGAAGACCTGGGCGAGCGCGCCGACGACGGCGGGCGCGGCGACGATCGCCAGCAGCGCGCAGGCGCGGCGGCGGGCGCGGGTCGCCGCCAGCGCGGCGGTGGTCAGCACGACGGCCGCGAGCAGGGTGGCCGGCCTGACCGCGACCCACGTCCGGTCGTTCACGACCCATTCCTCCAGGACGTGTCCGGAACGGCGGCGGGCCAGGTCGCCGTACAGCAGGGAGAACACCGGGTAGGACTGGAGCGCGACGAGCGCCGCGACCATGGCCGCCGCTCCGGCGACCCGGCGGCGGCCGAGGAGGCGGGCACCGTGGCGCGGGCCGGGCGAGGCGAGGAGCGAGGCCGTGGCGAGGAGCGCCACCGGAAGCGAGGCGCCCGCGAAGTCCCTGCCGAGGTAGGCCCACGCCTGGTCCTGGAGGACCGTTCCGTAGACCGCGAACGCGAGCTGGGCGGCGGTGACCGCGCAGGCGCCGACGGCGGCGGGACGGCGCAGGCCGCGCCAGGCGAGCGCCGCGATGACCGTCCAGGCGAGCCAGTACGGTCCGGTTCCGAAGAAGTACATCAGCCCGTACACCCTCATGGAACCGTGGTGCGCGGTGGCGAGCGCAGCCAGATCCGGGGCGTTGACGGCGAGCCGCGCCGCGCCGCCGACGAGCAGAAGCGTGGCGAGGAAGCCGGTGATGGCGAGGGCGTCCGGCCAGGGTGACGCGCCGGTGCCGGCGATCGCGCGGCGAAGGCGGATCCGGCCGGCGCCGAGCAGCAGGTCGACCGCGTCCGCCGGCGCCGGACGGGTCTGGCCGGGACGCGCGGCCGACAGCAGGACGTCCAGCATCTCCTCCCCGTGCACCTCCCGGTGGTCGGCGGGGTAGCAGGCCAGCAGCCGGCGGTAGCGGTCCTCCAGCGCGCTCAACGCAGCCCCCTCGCGCCGAGGCCGGCGAAGGCCGGGGCGGTGCCGCCGCCCGGCAGCCGAAGGGCGGACAGGCGGCGGGCGGCGACCTCGGTGCGGCGGCGCAGCGCGTCGACCTCGGCGGCGAGGGCGGCGGCGCCGTCTTCGGTGAGCCGGTAGTAGCGGCGCAGCCGGCCGTCCACGACCTCTTCGCGGTCGGCGGCGATCAGCCCTTCGGCATGGAGCCGGTCGAGCGCGGCGTAGAGGGTGCCGGCGCGCATCCGGGTGCGGCCCGCGGAGATGCGCTCGACGTCGGCGACGATCCCGTAGCCGTGCTGCGCGCCGTCGGCGAGCGCGGTGAGGATCAGGAAGGTCGGTTCCTGCATCGGCTTGCTCATGCCGTCTTTATATATCGATGATCTGACTATGCACAAGGCCGGCGGCCGCATGCCGGGTCCCGTGGTCAGACGGCGAACAGGAGGGCGGCGCTGATGAGCACGACGACGGCGGTGGCGAAGTGGATGCCGAACGCGGCCGCCTTCGTGCCGCCGTTGCGCAGCACGACGACGGTGTCCCCGAGCGGGACGAGGGCGACGAGCAGCATGAACCACGCTTCGGCGTGGGCGCCGGCGAACGCGAGCAGGGCCAGGCCGATCAGGCCGTACGCGCCGTCGCGCAGGCCCTTGACCGTCAGGTAGGCGGGGTCGCCGTCGGCCTTGGCGGGGACGCCGTAGGCGGCCGCGGCCGGGCGGGGCACGACGAGGAAGCGGCAGCCGATGAACAGGATCATCAGGTCGAGCAGGACGGCGAGGCCGTAGGCGGTGGGGGCGAGCATCGTCGACTCCTTGCTAGCAGTGCTAGGAACAAGAACGACAGTAGCATAGCGATGATTTGGAAACTAGCGCCGCTAGAATCCCGATCGCGCCGATCATGGACGGGCGGTCGCGGCTCGGGTCGCCGGCCCGTATCGGCCGTCGCCTACTCTTGGTATCTGGACATGTACCGTTCGTGACGATCCGGCTCGGGGGACGGCTGTGACGCAGGAGTGGGGCGAGCGCGCCCGCTACTGGCACAACCGGCTGCTGGTGTCCGTCCGGGGGCGCGCGACGGTCATCTCCGTCGGGGTCACGGCCCTGTTCCTGACGGTCACCCTCGTGCTCGGCATGCTCCTCCTCCGCGACTGGCTCGAGAACCGGGTCGCGCGCAGCACCGAGAGCACCGCCGAGCACATCACCTTCGACTTCCTGCGGCGCGGGGGCCAAGCGATGCTCACGACCGGGTCCATCCCGACCCGGCCGGGCGACGCGCCGCTGGCGCAGATCGTGAGCACCGACAGCCGCACGGTCCTGGCGGCCAGCGCCGACGCACGGGGCATGCCGCCGCTCGGGTACATCCGCAGCACGTCGGGGAAGCTCGTCATCGACGAGAAGAGCTGCCCGGACTTCATCCCCGGCTGCGCCTGGGTGTTCGGGATGCGGGCGCGGACGGCGCCGGGCGGCCAGGACGTGATCATCGTCGCGGCCACCCCGCTCCCCGGGCTGCTCAGCGTGTGGGCGCTGCCGCTGACGCTGTCGCTCGTCCTGCTGGCGCTGCTGTCGCTCGTCGCGTGGTGGACGTGGCACACGATCGGGCGGGCGTTCACCCCGATCGAACGGATCCGCCGGGAGCTCGCGGACCTCGACGCGCGGGACCTGGACCAGCGGGTGTTCGTGCCGCAGACGCACGGGGAGATCCAGGGGCTCGCCGAGACGGTCAACCGGACGCTGGAGCGGCTGGAGGAGGCGACGGACCGGGAGCGCCGGTTCATCTCCGACGCCTCGCACGACCTGCGCAACCCGATCGCCGGGCTGCAGATGCAGCTGGAGCTGGCGCTCGAGGAGGTGGACGGGGAGGCGCGGCCGATGATCCGCTCGGCGCTGCGCGACACCGAGCGGCTCAACGACATCGTCATCGACCTGCTGGAGCTGTCCCGGCTGGACGCGCGGGCGCCGCAGCCGGTGGAGCCCGTCGACCTCGCCGACCTGGCCCGCCGGGAGGCCGAGCGGCGCACCGACGGCGCGCGGATCACCACCCGGCTGGAGCCGGGCGTCGTCGTCCGCGCGAACCGGGTGCGGATGGTGCGGGTGCTGGGCAACCTGCTGAACAACGCCAAGCGGCACGCCGAGTCGAGCATCGAGGTCACGGTCCGCCGGGACGGCGGCATGGCGCTGCTCCAGGTCCTGGACGACGGCCACGGCATCCCGCCGGACCAGCGGGAACGGGTCTTCGAGCGGTTCGCCCGGCTGACCGAGTCGCGCGAGCGCGACCCGCAGGGGACGGGTCTCGGGCTGCCCATCGCCCGCGAGATCGCCGAGATCTACGGCGGCTCCCTCACCATCGCCGACAGCGCCAAGGGCGCGTGCTTCGTCATGCGCCTCCCGCTCGCCGAGGACGGCGGATCACATTGATGACGCCGGCCAGGCCGTCGCCGCCGTGGCCGGCGTCCACCGCGCGCCGGAACAGGTCCCGCAGGGCCAGCGGCCCGGCGGTGTCGATGCCCGCTTCGCGGCCCGCCTCGACGACATGGTCCGCGCCCACCGCCTGCATGCGGAGGCTGTTGGCGCCGCCCGGGAAGGTGCCGGCGTCGATCTCCTCGGTGAGGATGCGGAGGAAGCCCATCGGGCCGTCGCCGGTGAGGCTCTCCAGCAGCGACGACGCCAGCGGACGGAACTGCTGCGCGGACACACCGGCGCTGCCGAGCAACGCGACCGAGTGCATGTACGCGGTGAGCGTGGACCAGAACAGGTACAGCTGCGCCTGGTAGTAGAGCATCGCCAGGCCCGGGTCCGTACCGACGAACGCGACGTCGCCCAGTCCGGCGAGGGTCGCGCGGTGGCGGTCCAGCACGGCCTCCGGGCCGCTGTAGAAGACGTACGCGCCGGGCTGCCCGATGCCGGGCGGGGGCACCATCACACCGCCCGTCAACAGGTCGGCCCCTCGCTCGCCGGCCCATCCGGCGGCGCGGCGCAGTTCGTCCGGGCTGCCGGAGCTGAGGTTCACCAGGACGCGGCCCTTGACGTCCGCGTCGCCGATGGAGTCGTACATGGCGGGGTAGTCGGTCTGGCTGATGACGACCAGTTCCGCTGCGGCGAGCGCGTCGGAGACCGTGGCGGCGAGCACCGCGCCCTGCTCGACCAATGCGGCCGCCTTGGACGGCGTGCGGTTCCACACCGTGGTCGGGTGCCCATTGGCGAGGAACGTCCGCGCCATGGTCGCACCCATGGGGCCTAGGCCGATGACGGTGACCGGGGATTTCATGTGCTCCTCCTAGAAAGCGTGTTGTACGGCCTTCACGGTGGCTTCGCGCGCTACGGAACGGCTGCGGGTCCGTCCGTAGCGGTGGTTACGCTGGCGGCGTGCGCTTCGGGGTGTTGGGTCCTCTCGCGGTATGGACGTCCGGCGGGACGCCGGTGCGGGTGCCCGAGGTCAAGGTGAGGACGCTGCTGGCGGCGTTGCTCACGGAGCCGGGGCGGGCCGTTCCGGTGGACCGGCTGGTCGACGCGCTGTGGGGCGACCGGCCGCCCCGCAACCCGGTGGGAACGCTCCAGGCCCGTGTCTCGCAATTGCGGAGGGTGCTGGAGGGGGCCGAACCCGGCGGCCGGGGCCTGGTCGTCTCCCGTCCGCCCGGCTACACGCTCGACGTGCCCGGAGGCGCCGTGGACGCGGGCGAGTTCGCGGCCCTGCTCGTCCGGGCGGGGCAGGCCGCCGACCCGGTCGCCAAGGCGCACCTCCTCGGCTCCGCGCTGGCGCTGTGGCGGGGCCCGGCGTTCGCCGGGTTTACCGACGCCCCGTTCGCCGAGGCAGTGGCCGCGGGCCTGGAGGAGCGCCGGTTGAACGCGCTCGAGGAGCACGCAGAGACGCGCCTCGACCTCGGCGAGCACGCGGCGGTCGCGGCGGATCTGGCCGCGCCGGTCGCGCTGCACCCGCTCAGGGAGCGGCTGCGCGCGGTGCACCTGCGCGCCCTGTACCGGTCCGGGCGGCAGGGCGAGGCGCTGGCCGGCTACCACGACCTGCGCGAACGCCTGGCCGACGAGCTCGGCGTCGATCCCGGCCCGGAGCTGACCGAGCTGTACCTGTCGATGCTCGAACAGGACCCGTCCGAGGCCGAGCGTCCGCGCACGGCTCCCCGGCTGCCCGCCGCGCTCGGCGAGCTGATCGGGCGCGAGCGGGAGGTCGAGCGGGCCCGCGCGCTGCTGGCCGCGCACCGCCTGGTGACCCTCACCGGGACCGGAGGCGTCGGGAAGACGCGGCTGGCGCTGGAGGCGGCAGCCCGTTCGGCCGCCGTCCATCCCGACGGCGTCTGGTTCGTCGAGCTGGCGGCGGGACGGCCGGCGACGGCGGCCGAGGCGGCCCGGCAGGTCGGGCACGTCCTCGGCCTGCGCGACGAGGCCGCGCCGGACGCCGCCGCCGCGGCCGGGCGGCAGGCGGCGGACCCGGTGGAGCGGGTCGGCGAGGCGCTGCGCGGCCGGCGGGCGCTGCTGGTCGCCGACAACTGCGAGCACGTGGTCGAGCAGGTCGCCGAGCTGGCCGGGCGGCTGCTCGCCGCGGCCCCGGGCCTGCGGATCCTCGCGACCTCGCGCGAGCCGCTGGGCCTGCCCGGCGAGCGGCTGATGGTCGTCCCGCCGCTGGACCTGCCCGGACCGTCCACGGCCTCGGACGCGCCGGCGGAGTCCGGCGCGGTCCGGCTGTTCGCGGCGCGCGCCGCGGCGGCGGACCCGGGGTTCGCGCTGGACGAGGCGTCCGCGCCGTGGGTCGCGTCGATCTGCCGGCGGCTGGACGGCGTCCCGCTCGCGCTGGAGCTGGCGGCGACGCGCGTGCGGGCGTTCGGGGTGCGGGAGCTGGCGGCGCGGCTGGACGACCGGTTCGGCGTGCTGGCGGGCGGCCGGCGCGGCGGCCCGGCGCGGCAGCGGACGCTGCGCGCGGTGATCGACTGGAGCTGGGAGCTGCTCGGCGAGGACGAGCGGGCCGTGCTGCGGCGCCTCGCCGTCCACGCGGGCGGCTGCACGCTCGCAGCCGCCGAGGAGGTGTGCGGCGCCGATGCCGGTGTCCTGGCGCGGCTCGTCGACCGCTCCCTCGTCGTGCGGACGCGGGACGGCCGCTACCGCCTGCTGGAGTCGGTCGCCGCGTACGGGCTGGACCGGCTGCGCGAGGCCGGCGAGGAGGCCGGCCTGCGGCGGCTCCACGTCCGGTACTACACCGGCTTGGCGCGGGAGGCGGCCGGCCGGTTGCGCGGGCCCGAGCAGCACGAATGGCTGGAGCGGCTCGACCAGGAGGGCGCCAACTTGACCGCCGCTCTCGGCGAGGGCGGTGGCCTGCCGCTGGTGAACGCGCTGGGCTGGTACTGGTACCTGCGCGGGCGGTTCGGTGAGGCGCGGTCCGCTTTCAAGGAAGCGCTGGCGGATTCCGATCCCGCGGCGCCCGGACGCGTAGAGGCCGAGACGTGGCTCGCGGGTTTCACCATGCTGTCCGGCGAGACCACCGATTCCGAGCGCCTGCGCGTTAGCGCCCTTGAACGCTACGAGGATCAGGACACCTTCGCCTATGCGCGAGCCGAGTGGTTCCTCAGCCACGTCCACTGGGCCTATGGCGACATCGCCGCGAACCAGGCCCGTGTGGAGCACGCCCTCACCGTGTTCCGCGCGCGCGCCGATTCCTGGTACACGGCAGCCGCGCTGGCGACCCGCGCCAAGTTCGCCGTCGTGCACGGCGGCCTGGAATCCATGAGGCGCGACGGCGCCGAGAGCATGGACCTCTTCACCGCGCTGGGCGACGCGTGGGGACGGCTCGAGGCGACCGACGCGCTCAGCCGCCACGCCGAGGTCACCGGCGACTACGCGACGGCCGCCGGCCACCACCGCGCCGGCCTCCGGCTCGCCGAGGACCTCGGGATGTGGCCCGAGGTGGCGTTCCGCACCGCCGGGCTCGGCCGCCTCGCGCTGCTGACCGGCGCCCTCGACGAGGCCCGGGACCTGCACGAGCGGGCGCTGCGGACCGCCACCCGGCAGGCCGCGCGGTCCGCCGAGGAATTCGCCGAGGCCGGCCTCGGCCTGGTGGCCCGGGCGCGCGGCGACCTCGGCGCCGCCGAACGGCACCTGCGCGCCTCCCTCGGCTGGCTGCACGGGATCGGCGGGACGGCCGGGATCGCGTTCCTGCACGTCCAGCTCGGCTACATCGCGGAACTGCGCGGGGACGCCGAGGCCGCGCGCGCCCTGCACCTCGACGGTCTCGCCGGCGCGCGCGCCACCGGCGACCGGCGCGCCGTCGCGCTCGCGCTCGAAGGGCTGGCGGGGGCGCAGGCGCTCGCGGGCGAGCACGCGGCGGCGGCCCGGCTGCTCGGCGAGGCGGCTGCGCTCCGCGCGGCGGCCGGGGCGCCGCTGCCGGCCGCCGAGCGCGGCGACGTGGACCGCGCCGCCGGGAGGATCACGGCGGCGATCGGCGTTGCCCTGTTCGAGAGCGAATTCGAGCACGGCCGGCGGGCCGGGCGTACGGAGGGGACACCATGAGCGAGGACCTCGGGTTCGGCTGGCAGAGCGAGTTGCTCGACCTGCCCGCCTACCTGAAGCGGATCGGCTACGACGGCGAACCGCGGCCGGACGCCGCGACCTTGCGGGCGCTGCACCGGGCGCACGTCACGGCCATCCCGTTCGAGAACCTGGAGATCATCCTCGGCCGGCCGATCACGCTGGACCTGGCGACCGTGCAGGGCAAGCTCGTCGACCGGCCGCGCGGCGGGTACTGCTTCGAGCACAACCGGCTGTTCGCGGCGGTGCTGGAGAAGATCGGCTTCGAGGTCGTCGCGCTGACCGGCCGGGTGTCCATGGGCGCGGCGAAGCTGCTCCCGGCCACGCACGCGCTGCTGCACGTCCGCACGCCCGGGCAGCCTGCGGAGGAGCCCGCGCTGCTGTGCGACGTCGGGTTCGGCGCCGGGCCGCTGGAGCCGCTGGAGATCCCCGGCGATCAGGAGGCCGACCAGGACGGCTGGGGTTTCCGGCTCCGCCCCGGGCGCGTCACCACCGCGTGGCAGCCGAACACGCACCTGTGGGAGATGCACCAGCGCGGCCCGGACGGCTGGATCCAGCGGCACACCTTCGCCCTGGACGAGGCGTTCCGCATCGACTTCGACGTGCTGAACCACTACGTCTCCACCAGCCCGCGCTCGCCGTTCACGGCCCGTCCCTATGTCCAGCGGTTCTCCCCGGAGGCGCTGCACGTGCTGGACGGGACGACGCTGACCACGAGGCGTCCGTCCGGCGAGTCGAGCGAGCGGGCGCTCGCGCCCGAGCAGGTGCCGGGCACGCTGGCCGAGGTGTTCGGGATCGTCCTGGACGGCGACGACCCGGCGCGGCTGGTGCAGGCGCTGGACGGATCTAATCTAGACGTGTAATATCCAGGTTATGCGGATCAGCGAGGGGGTCGAGTGGGCGGCGCACTGCCTGCTGCTGCTCGACTGGATGGGCGAGGACCGGCCCGTGCCGACGGCACGGCTCGCGGCCGGCTTCGAACTTCCCCCGCCCTACCTGAACAAGCAGCTCCAGGCGCTGGTCAAGGCGGGCCTCGCGACCTCGACGCCCGGCGCGCGCGGCGGCTTCCGGCTCGCCCGCCCGCTGGAGAAGATCACGATGATGGAGGTCGTGGCGGCGATCGAGGGCCCGGAGGACGCCTTCCAGTGCACCGAGATCCGCCGCCGGGGCGCGGGCGCCGACACGCCCGAGTCCGCGCTGCGGCGCCCGTGCGCCGTCAGCACCGCCATGCGCAAGGCGGAACTGGCCTGGCGCCGGGAGCTGGCGGCCCAGACGCTCGCCGACGTGCGGGCGGCGGCCGAGCGCAGCGCGCCGCGCGTGGGCGAGACCATCCGCGCCTGGTACGCGCGCAACTGATCATCCGGCCCCGGGCCCCGGTCCCGGTGTCGGCCCGTCCAAAAACTGGATATCCCCCATCTCGAAAAGGGAGAAGTCATGAAGGCACGCATCGAGAACCTCAGCACGGTCGCCGCCGACGCCTACAAGGCGCTGCTTAACCTGGAGGCCGTCCTGCACCGCAGCGGCGTCCCGCAGACCACGCTCGAACTGGTCAAACTCCGCGCCAGCCAGATCAACGGCTGCGGCTTCTGCGCCGACATGCACGCCTACGACGCCAAGAAGGCCGGCGAGACCGACGAGCGCCTCTGGTCGGTCGCCACCTGGCGGGAGGCCCCGTACTTCACCGACGAGGAACGCGCCGCGCTCGCCCTCACCGAGGCCGCCACCCGCATCGCCGACAACCCGGCGGGCGTCCCCGACGAGGTCTGGGACGACGCCGCCGACCACTACGACGAGCAGGCCCTGGCGTACCTCGTCATCGCCATCGGCGCGATCAACTCCTGGAACCGCATCAACGTCACGACCCGCCAGATCGCGGGCTCGCTGCGCGCCTGACGCGGGCATCGGCCGCAGGGACCGGTCGGGTGACGGATGCCCGGCCGGTGACCGGTCTCCTAGCGTCGAAGGCGACGAGAGGGGACCCCATGAACAGGGAAGACGCGGTCACGAGCTGGATCGCGCAGGCCGCGCGGCCGGTCGCCGCCGCTTCGGCGGACGGGCCGCTCGGCGATCTGGAGCCGCTGCGGGACGCGGCGGGCGGCGCGCGGGTGGCGGGCCTGGGGGCCGCGACGCGGGGCGCTCACGAGATGTTCGTGCTGCAGCACCGCGTCCTGCGGTTCCTGGTCGAGGAGCTCGGGTTCAGGACGCTCGCCCTGGAGGAGGACTGGACGAACGGCCTGCGCTTCGACGCCTACGTCCGGACGGGCGCGGGCGACCCGCGCGCCCTGCTGTCCGACGCGTGGCTGCCCTGGCGGACCGAGGAGGTCCTGGACGCGCTGGTCTGGATCCGGGCGTTCAACGAGCGCCATCCGGACGATCCGGTCCGGGTGTTCGGCCTGAACTTCACCACGGTGCGGGCGGCCGCCTACGACGCGGTCATCGATCACGTCCGGCGGGCGGCGCCCGGAAAGGCCGCGGAGATCGAGCGGCTCTACGCGCCGCTGCGGCCGGACGGCGACATCGACGAGCACGTCGGACGGGTCCGGCGCGAGCCCGACAAGCAGCCGTCCATCGACCGCGCCCGGCAGGCGCATGCGCTGGTCCGCGAGCTCGACGGCGAGCTTGACGGCGCGGGCGAGGCGCTCCATGCGGCGCAGGCGATCCTGGACTTCCACCGGTTCCACGCCCTCCCGCCCGAGGAGATCATCCCGTTCAGCGAGCGGCGGATGTCCGCGAACCTGCTCTGGTGGCACGACCGGACGCGGTCCAAGGTCGTCTACTGGGGCGGCATCGCGCACGCCGCGAGCGGCGAGGGCGTGACCAGCGGGCCGTCCGTGCGTACGAACACCGGCGGCCACCTGCGCAAGCAGCTCGGCGACGGCTACCTGGCGGTCGGCCTGACGTTCGATCACGGCGCGGTGCACGGCGGCGTCCGTGTCCCGCCGCCGCCCGCCGCGTTCGGCGACGCCGTCCTCGGCCAGGCCGGGCCGCCGCACTACCTGCTCGACCTGCGCGGACCGCACCCGGCGGAGATAGCGGACTGGCTGGCGGCCCCGGCGCCCATCCGGGTGATCGGCCCCGGCTACCGGCCGGAGGACGACGCCGACCACAGAATGCCCGGGTCCTCCCCCGGCGCCCTGCTCGACGTCGTCCTCCACTCGCAGGAGGTCACGCCCGCCCGCATGCTCAGGTGAGGTCGAGCCGGGCCAGCTCGCCCCGCGCGGCCACGCCGAGCTTCGGATACGCCTTGTAGAGGTGGTAGCCGACGGTGCGGGGGCTGAGGAACAGCTGCGCGCCGATCTCCCGGTTGCTGAGGCCGGCGGCGGCGAGCCGGACGACCTGGAGTTCCTGCGGGGTGAGCAGGGCGGCGAGGTCGTCGCGGCCCGCGTCCGCGCCGCCGGCCAGGCTCTCGCCCGCGGCGCGCAGCTCGGTGCGGACGCGGTCCGCCCACGGCGCCGCGCCGAGCCGCTCGAACGCCTCCAGCGCCGAGTGGAACTGGGCGCGGGCGTCGTTGCGCCGCCTCGACCTGCGCAGCCACTCCCCGTAGAGCAGCTCGGTGCGGGCCCGCTCGAACGGGGTGCCGCCCTCCCGGTGCAGCTCGACGGCCCGCGCGAACGCCGCGTCCGCCGCGTCGTCGGCGGCGTCGTCGGCGGCGGCGGCGAGGAGGGCGGTGCAGCGCAGCGCGATCGCCTCCGCCCACGGCCGCCCGATCTGCCGGGCCCAGCCCGCGTACCAGTCGGCGGCCTCCCGGCCGAGCTCCGGGCGGCCCGCGCGGACCGCGGCCTCGACCAGGTCGGGCAGGCTCGCGATCGCGCCCTGCCGGGACGGCCCGGCGACCACGTCCGACAGCCGCGACAGCGCGGCCTCGTGGCGGCCGAGGCCGAGGTCGAGCAGGCTGCGCGCCGCCGCCGCGTGGACGCTGCTCGGCGGGACGCCGCGGGCCAGCGCCTCCTCGGTCAGCTCGGCGCAGCGCTCCTCGTCCCCCTCGATGGCGGCGAGCAGCGCGAGGACGGTGGCGAGGTAGACGCGGATGCGGTGCTGCCCGGTGTCGGCCGCGATCCGCATGCCCTCGGCGGCGGCGGTGCGCGCGTCCCGGTGGTGGCCGAGCATCAGCAGCGCCCGCGAGCGGATCATCAGCACCTGCGCCAGCAGCCCGATCGCGCCCTGCGCGCGGTACCGGCGCTCCAGCTCGGCGGCGGTCTCCGCGGCGCCCTCCAGGTCGCCGAGCAGGATGTGCCACATCCCGAGGCGGATCCGGTCGCGCGGGCTGTAGCAGGCGTTCATGCCGTCCGTCAGCTCGCGCAGCGCGGCGACTCCCGCGGTCACGTCACCGGACGCGGCGAGCGGATTCTGCCCGGCGAACACCCGGGTCAGGGCGTGCAGATGGGAGGCGTTCGGCAGGTCCAGCTCGGCGCCGCGCGCGGCGATGGCCGCCACGGAGGCGAAGTCGCCGGCGTTGGCGGCGGCGCCCGCCGCCTGGAAGAACAGGTACCCGGACGTGTGGGGCTCGAGGTCGGCGACGGAGGCGGCCGTCTCGGCGAACATCCGGTACGCCTCCTTCGTCCGGTCCTGCTCGTCGGCGAGGGACGCCCGGATCAGCGTCAGGCCGGCGCGGGCGACCGGGTCCGGCAGGTCCGGTTCGGCGCGGGCGGCCAGCTCGACGGCCTTGTCGGCGAGCCCGGCGAACGCGTAGGCGCGGGCGGCGGCCTCCAGCCGGCGGCCGCGCGCGGCCGGGGCGGGGCTGAGCGCGGCGGCGGTCTCGTACATCGCGGCGGCGGACGCGTCGCCGCCGGTGTCGCGCTCGGCGTCGGCGGTCGACTCCAGGACGGCGGCGACGTCCTCGTCCGGGCCGACCGCCGACCGCGCCAGGTGCCAGGCGTGGTGGCAGCCGTCGCCGCGCTCCCGGTAGGCGTCGGCGAGCGCGCGGTGCGCGGCGAGGCGCAGGCCCAACGGCGCCTCGCCGTAGGCGGCGCTGCGGACCAGCGGGTGCCGCACCTCCAGCCGTCCGTCCGCGGTGGAGCGCAGCAGGCCGCGGCGTTCGGCGGGCTCCAGGTCGCCGACGGACGCGCCGAGCCGGCCCGCCGCGTCCACGACGACGCCGGTCGCGCCGAGATCGTCCGCCGCGACCAGCAGGACCAGCGTCCGCGACGGCTCCGGCAGCGCGGCGATCTTCTCGGCGAACGACCGGTGGATCCGCTCGTAGGCCGAGGACGCGTCGTGCGCCTGCGTCCGGAGCCCGGGCAGTTCGAGGAGCGCGAGCGGGTTGCCCATCGCCGCGGCGAGGACCTCGTGGTGGACGTGCCGGGGCAGCTCGGCGGCGTGCCGGGCGAGCAGTTCGGTGGCCGCGGCCTTGCCGAGCCCGCGCACCCGCAGCTCGGGCAGGCCCGGCGCGGGGAACTCCGGCGCGTCCATGTCGCGGGCGGCGAAGAGCACGCCGATGGGTTCGGCCTCCAATCGGCGCGCGGCGAACAGCAGCGCTTCGACGGACGGGCCGTCCAGCCACTGCGCGTCGTCCACCGCGCACAGCAGCGGCTTCTCTTCGGCGAGGTCCGCCAAGAGGGTGAGGACGGCGAGGCCCACGAGGAACCGGTCGCCGCCGCCGGTTTCCTGGCGGGCGCCCATGTTGAACGCGGCGCGCAATGCACCGGCCTGCGCCTCGGGTAGCGCGTCGACGCGGTCGAGATGTCCGCCCACGAGCATGTGGAGACCGGCGTACGGCATCCCGCTCTCGTACTCGACGCCCGTACCGCGCAGCACCCGCATGTCGGATGCTTCCGCAACGGCGTGGTCGAGCAGGGCGGTCTTGCCTATGCCGGCTTCACCGCGCAGTACCAGCGTCCTGCCGTGCCCTCCGCGGACCTGGCCGAGAAGCCGGTCGATCGCGGCCAGTTCCTCGTCCCGCCCGTACAACATGCCTTCACCCTAGGCGTTTATTCGCGGCGCCCCGGAGTAGGGGAAGCGCATGACCGAGAAACGGGACGAGGACAAGCCGCTCGCCGACCGCCGCGCCGAGGCGGGAGCGCCGCAGGAGACCGACGACGACTTCGCCGACGAGCACGCCCCCAGCAAGACCGACCCCCCGAACGCCGAGGCGGAGGCGCCCGGCGGCGAGGACGAGGGCTACCGCCCGCAGACCCAGGCCCCCTAGCCGATCATTCGCTGTCGTCACCGTGGTCCGACCCCACGGTGACGCCGGCGACGTCGGGCATCTCGCTGAGGACCGCGGTGAGGTCGGGGACCGAGCCCGGTCCCTCCAGCACGAGCGTCACCACCGCGTTCCATTCGCCGCGCCGCCCGGACCCCTCGTCGCGGTCGCGGCGCTCGTCGCGGCCGCGGTCGGAGTCGTCCGGCAGGCGCTCGCGCTCGACGTTCACCTCCAGCACGGCGAACCCGCGCTGCGTGCACTCCACCAGCACCCGCCGCAGCGCGCCCCGCCCGTCCCGGTAGACGAGCCGCAGCCGGGCCAGGCCGGCGGGCCGGAACCGCTCCAGCGGCAGCCGCCGCGTCAGCGCGCTCAGCCCGTACACCACGACGAAATGCCCGCCGGTCACCGCGAGCGCCAGCAGCCACAGCCCGCCGCCCGCCGCCATCCCGACCGCCGCCGTCACCCACACCACCGCCGCGGTCGTCAGCCCGCGCACCGCGTCCCGCCGGACGAAGATCAGCCCGCCGCCGATGAAGCCGATGCCGGAGACGATCTGCGCCGCCACCCGGGACGGATCGAACGACACGGGCCCCGGCGCGTGCTGGAACCCGTACTTGCTGACCAGCATGAACAGCGCCGCGCCGACACCGACGAGGGTGTGCGTGCGCAGGCCCGCGCTCTTGTTGCGCAGCCCCCGCTCCAGGCCGATGCAGGCCGACAGCACCAGGGCGAGCAGCAGCTCGCCGATCTGCACGAGGCCCTGACCTGGGGAAACCTCCAACACCTTCGGTCCCTGCCCTCCCGTCCCGGCCGGAATGCCGCGCGCCGAGGCCGCCCCGGACGATCATGTCCGGGGCGGCCTCGTCCCGCCGGTCTACTCGGGGTGGTCCGGCTGCTGGTCCGGCGGTGTCCCGCCGCCCTTGCCGCCGCCCTTGTTCCCCTTGTCGGTGCCGTGCGCGCGGCCCTTGGCCCGCGTCGACTTCGGGTCGGTGGCCTCCGGCGCCGGCTCCTCGGTCACGGCGGTCCGCCCGGACCGCCTCATCTCGGGCTGCTGCGGGTTCGGCATGATCCTCCCCTCCTATGCGCTGGACGGCTCGGGTCGCAGCGGGTCGTGGCCCACCGTCATCAGCTCGTGCCGCCAGCGCTCGTTGCTCGCGCCGTCCGGCGGCGGGGCGTCCAGATGCTCCTCGACGTAGTCCACGACCTGCCGCATCACGTCGGCGTCGCCGTCGGTGAGGTCGACCTTGCGCTTGCGCAGCAGGTCCACCACGCGGGCGCCGAGCTCGGAGACGCCGGTTCCCGGGCCGGCCGGGAACGCCTCCTCGCCCGAGGCGTCCGTCAGCAGCCAGGTGCGCAGCTCGTCGGACGTCATGTTGACGAGCCGGTGGAAGTCCTCCCAGGCCAGCTCCGCCTCCGCCGGTATGCGATCGTTCATGCCGGTCGCCCTACCCGGTGTCGGGCGGCCCATTCGTCCGTTAAAGCGGACCGCGGCGGGGAACACGCAGCCCATGGACCACTCCCACGCCCCCGTCCTGGAAGCCCTGGCCGCCTACCACCGGGAGGGCCAGGTCCCGTTCACCCCGCCGGGCCACAAGCAGGGCCGCGGCGCCGACCCGCGGGCCCGCGAGGTGCTCGGCGACGCGGTGTACCGGTCGGACCTGCTCGCGATCTCCGGGCTGGACGACCGGACGTCGAGCCACGGGGTGCTGGAGCGGGCGCAGGAGCTGATGGCGGACGCGGTGCACGCCGAGCAGACGTTCTTCTCCACCTGCGGAAGCTCGCTCTCGGTCAAGAGCGCGATGCTCTCGGTCGCCGGCCCGCACGAGAAGCTGCTGGTCGGGCGGGACGCGCACAAGTCCGTGGTGTCCGGGCTGATCCTGGCCGGCATCCGCCCGATCTGGGTGGAGCCGCAGTGGGACGCCGACCGCCATCTGGCCCACCCGCCGTCCGCCGGGGCCTTCGCCGCCCGGCTGGACGAGCATCCCGACGCGCGCGGCGCCCTCGTCACCAGCCCCACCCCGTACGGGACGTGCGCGCACCTCTCGGCGATCGCGGAGGAATGCCACAAGCGGGGCAAGCCGCTGATCGTGGACGAGGCGTGGGGCGCGCACCTGCCGTTCCACCCCGACCTGCCGACCTGGGCGATGGACTCCGGCGCCGACGTGTGCGTGACCAGCGTCCACAAGATGGGCGCCGGCCTCGAACAGGGCTCGGTCTTCCATCTCCAGGGCTCGCTGGTCGACCCGGACGTGCTCAGTGCGCGCGAGGACCTGCTCGGCACGACCAGCCCGTCCGTCCTGCTGTACGCGGGCCTGGACGCATGGCGCCGCCAGATGGTCGAGCACGGCCACGAGCTGCTCGGCAACGCGCTGGACCTCGCCGCCCGGGCCCGGTCCGAGCTGGCGGACATGGGCTTCGACGTGCAGGGCCGCGACGCGTTCACCGGCCCGGGGCGCGCGCAGGACCTCGACCCGCTGCCGATCGTCATCGACCTCGCGGACCTCGGCGCCAGCGGCTACCGCGCCGCCGACTGGCTGCGCGAGCACCACCACGTGAACATGCACCTGGCCGACCACCGCCGCATCAGCGCCCAGCTGACCTTCGCCGACGACAAGGACACCGTCGGGCAGCTCCTCACCGCCCTCCGCGACCTGCGCGAGAACGTCGACTCGCTGCGGGGCGTCCCCGAGGTGCGGGTGCCGTCGCCGTCCGACCTGCGGCTGGAGCTGGTCGTGCTGCCGCGCGACGCGTTCTTCGGCCCCGCCGAGCAGGTTCCGGCGGACGAGGCCGTCGGCCGCGTCTCCGCCGAGATGATCACACCCTACCCGCCCGGCATCCCGGCCGTCCTGCCCGGCGAGCGGATCAACGCCCCGGTCATGGACTACCTGCGGACGGGCGTCGACGCCGGAATGGTCATTCCCGACGCCGCCGACTCCGCGGTGAAGAGCGTCCGCGTGTTCATTGAACGCTGATGTAGTCCTCGAGCCGCCCGACGGCGAATCCGCGCTTCTCGATCTGCTTGAGCAGGTGCGCGAACATCTGCGTCATCGTCTCGCCCTTGAGCTGCTCCCGCCCTCGGAAATGGGCGAGCAGGATGTCACCCGGATGCAGTTCCCTGTTCGGGTCGTCGTACTGGAAATCGTGGATCTGCATCGAGGCCACCCACATCACGATGCCGCTGATCCCGCACTCGCGCGCCGCCTCCTGGGTCAGCGAGTTCCATCGCCCGAACGGCGGCCTGAGCAGCGTCGGCGCCGTTCCGTACTGCTGGACCAGGGCGTCGCGGTCACCGCAGATCTCCTGCTTCTGCCCTTCCAGACCGAGGCCGGGAAGCACCGGATGGGTGATCGTATGGTCCTGGATCCGGTTGCCGAGCGCCTGCAGCGGCTTGAAGTACCCGTAGTCGTCCTGGATGTCGTCCTTGGTGAGGAACATCGTGACGGGCACTTTCAGGTCGTTCATCATCTCGATGAACTTCGGGTCCTTCTCCTGCCCGTCGTCGAGCGTCACGAACACGACCTTGTCCTTGGTCGGCACGTTCTGGAAGACCTTCGCCGGGCCCTTCTTGGAGAGTTTCAGCGGTTTGTCGGCGGGCGGCGCCGGGGCCGGCGCCATCGGCTCCAGCCCCCATTTCCGCCAGACCGCCGACGCGTCCGGTTCCTGCTGCCGGACGGCGGGCGCGGCGACCTGCGGCTTCTCTTTCACCGGCTTCTCCGCGGCCGATCTCTGGCAGCCGGCGAGCAGCAGTGCCAGGACCCCGGCCCCCGCGACGACACGGACAGACCGCCCCCACAAGTCCCCCATGTCGCAGAACTTACCTCCCGCCTCACGGGTCCATTGCGCGGGGTCCCGCGCCGCGTCACCTGGCCGCTTCGGGCCAAAGACGATCATGGATTCGGCGGTCCCGTACGGTGGTGCCGGTGCCCGACACGCAGTCCACCCACCCGGACCCGCCCGGCTTCGTCACCGCCCCCACCCGCCCGGACCCGCCCGGCCCCGTCGGCTGGCCGTCCCCCGATCCCCGCCGGCCCGGGCACACCGAACCGGTGCGGGCCGTCCGCCGGGTGTTCCAGGCGTTCGGCGCCGTCCTCGGCGTCCAGGCGCTCGCCGCGTTCGCCGTCCTGCTCATCCTCAACAGCTACCGGCGGGGCGCCGCCGGATGGCTGCTGCCGCTCATCGCGGTCGCCGACCTCGCGGCCACCGTGCAGATCGGCTGGCTCGCGATCCGCGACATCCGGCTCGCCGGCGGCCGCACCGCCGGCCCGCGCCGGATCCTCACCGCACTCGTCGCCCTCCTGATCGCGGGCCTCGCCGCCGGCGGCTACGCCGCCCACCGGCACGCCACCGCCCCCGTCCCGGGCGCCCTCGGCACCCCGGTCCAGGACGGCGACCTGACCTTCACCGCGTCCGCGCCCCACTGCGGCCTGAAGATCAAGGGCATCACCCCCCACGGCACTCTCTGCCGCATCCGCCTGACCACCGCCAACGCCGGCTCCACCCCCCTCCGCCTGGACGCCGCGTCCCAACACCTCCACGGCAACGGCGGCGCGCACCCCGGGTCGTTCCTCGTCCGGTCCTCCCGGTCGAAGAAGTACGGGACGTCCGCGTCCCGGACACTGCCCGCCGGGTCGTCCTCGACCACCAATCTGCTCTTCGACGTCCCGCGCGGGTTCACCCCACGCGCCCTCGAACTCCACGCCTCCAAGAACAGCCAAGGCATCCGCATCAAGATCGGGAGCGCCTGACCGGGCTCTACGAGGTCCGCACCGGGCCTGTGGGGAGGGCGAAGTGGGCTTGGACGCCGGGGGAGAACAGGACGCTCACCGGGTCTCCGAGCGGGGCGGGCAGGCCGGCGGCGGCCACCAGGTCTTCCTTGCATTCGAGCAGTTCGGCGCGGTGCAGCGGCCAGCGCGGATGCGCGTTCCGCAGATACAGCGAGCGCCCCAGGAAAGTGTTGTGCAGGCCCCAGCGGGCCGTCAGGAAATGCTCGAGGGGAGTCGGCTCGTCGATCGGCTCGCCCGTGCGCACCACCATTCGGTAATGGGCGCCGCGCGGGCCGGGCCAGCGCCTCGAACCGGCGTAGGCGACGATGTCGCCGGCGCGGCGGACCGACATGCGCGACCACAGGTAGGGAAGCCCGAAACCGGCCCGCCCCAGGAGGACGGGAACGAGGCGGGACGCGTCCATGGAGCGGAAGACGACGCCGCGCCTCCCGTGGCCGTCCACCGAATACAGGCGGACGTTCGTCTCCGCGAAATTCCCGAGATACGGGACGCCCGGCAGCCCGAGCCAGCCGACGCCGTGCATCCGGAACGCGATGAGGCCGACGTAGGTGACGCCGTCGAGGGTGTCCGGGCGGGCGCCCGCCGGAAGCAGTTCCGCCACGTCAGCGGGGTCGGCGGCCCAGTGCACCATCGCCACGTCCAGCCAGGACTGGGTGAGCAGCGGGCGGTCGATCGAGCCCGGCGGATCGGGCGTGACCGGTTCGACGGGCGCGGAGATCGGCGGCACCGCGCCAGCATAGGCGGCGGGGAACCGGTCAGGCGGGACGCGGGACCAGGCGGAAGGCCACGAAGGCGGGCACCTGGTTCAGCCATTCGTGGTCGTCGGGGTACAGGGCCTCCATCTCCGGAACGGGAAGCGGTTCGAGCAGTTCGTCGATGAGGAAGCCGGCGCGGCGGAATTCGGCGCAGATCGCCGTCAGCGGCATGCGCCAGGAACGCACCGGCCAGTCGCGTCTCTCGCTGAGCGACTCCTCGACGGGCTCGGTGGTAAAATACGAGCCGCCGAGCCGCACCCATTTCGCCATCGGATGCTCGGTCGACAGCACCAGCGCCCCGCCCGGCGCGAGGATCCGGCGCAGTTCCTCCAGCAGGGCGACGCGGTCGTCCAGGTAATGGATCGCGAGCGCGAGCACGACCAGGTCGACGGACCCGTCCGGCACCCAGCCGAGCGGCTCGGACAGGTCGTGGACGCGCAGGTCCGCGCGCCCGCCGGTGCGCTCGCGGGCCAGCGCGACCAGCGTCGGGCTCGCGTCGCAGCCGATCACGCGGGCGCCGCGTTCCTGCAGTTCGGCGGCGTACAGGCCGGGGCCGCACGCGGCGTCGAACACGGTCCTGCCGCGCACGTCCCCGGCGAGGCCCAGCACGGCCGGGCGGTCGTAGAGGGCGTTGTAGGGGCTCGCCTCGGCGTGCGCGGCGTACTCGTGGGCGAAGCGCTCGTACATGCTCCGATCGTCCCAAACAGGTTCAGCTCGTGACCGGTGCTCCCTCACCGCCCGCCGGGTCGGCCGCCGCGCCCGCGCCCGCACCCGGGCGCTGCGCGCGGCGCTGCGCCTCGCGGGCGTGCTCGGCGACCCGGGAGAGCTCGGCGACCCGCTCCTCGTCGCGGGTGAGGTTCTCGCCGCTCGCCGGATCGAAGATGTGGATCTTCGCGGTGTCGATCCACAGCTCCGCGCCCTCGCCCGCCGTGATCCGGCTCGCCGCGTCCAGCGCCACGACGGCCTGCGTGCGCAGCTGGTCGCTGTCCAGCTCGCGGGACAGGTCGCGCAGCTGCGCGGCGAGGTCGGCCGGCGCCTCGTAGGGGACGTAGGCGTACAGCTCGTTGCCGAGCCACTCGGTCACGTCGACGCGCGCCCGCACCACGCTGCCGTGCGCCCTCTTGTCCGGGCCGACCAGCGCCGCGTCCTCGAAGTGCTCGGGACGGATCCCGACGAGCACGATCTCCCGGCCGCCGATCGCGGCGGCCTTGCGGGCGTCGCCGATCTCGAAGCGGCCGAGCGGGGTGTCGAGGGACGTGCCGTCGACGGACGCGGGCAGGAAGTTCATCGACGGGGAGCCGATGAACCCGGCGACGAACAGGTTGACCGGCTCCTCGTACAGCTCGCGCGGGCTGCCGACCTGCTGCAGGACGCCCTTGCGCAGCACTGCGACGCGGTCGCCGAGGGTCATTGCCTCCGTCTGGTCGTGGGTGACGTACACGGTCGTGACGCCGAGCCGGCGCTGGAGCCGGGAGATCTCGGTGCGCATCTGGCCGCGCAGCTTGGCGTCCAGGTTGGACAGCGGCTCGTCGAACAGGAACGCGTTCGCCTGCCGGATGATCGCGCGGCCCATCGCGACGCGCTGCCGCTGCCCGCCGGACAGGTTGGCGGGCTTGCGCTGCAGGTGCTCGGTCAGTTCCAGGAGCTCGGCCGTCTCGCGGACGCGCCGGTCGATCTCGGCACCGGACACCTTCGCCAGGCGCAGCGGGAACGCGATGTTCTCGTACACCGTGAGGTGCGGGTAGAGCGCGTAGTTCTGGAACACCATCGACAGGTTCCGCTGCCGCGGCGCGATCTTGTTGACGACCTCCTCGCCGATCCGCATCTCCCCCGCGGTGATGTCCTCGAGCCCGACGATCATCCGCAGCAGGGTGGACTTGCCGCAGCCGGACGGCCCGACCAGGATCATGAACTCGCCGTCCCGCACGTCCAGGGACACCTCGTTCACGGCCGGGAACCCGTCGCCGTACCGCTTGACGATGTTCTTCATGGTGATGGCGGCCATGCTTCAACCCCCTCGGGCCCTCAGCCCTTGACTGCGCCGGACGTCAGCCCGGCCACGATGCGGCGCTGGAACGCCAGGACGATGACGACGATCGGGACGGTCACCACGACCGCCGCCGCGCAGATGGCTGTCGTCGGCTGCTGGAACTCCGACGCGCCGGTGAAGAACGCCAGCGCGGCCGGGACGACCCGGGCGCGGTCCGACGAGGTCAGCGAGATGCCGAACACGAAGTCGTTCCAGCAGAAGAAGAAGGTGAGGATCGCGGCGGTGAACACGCCGGGCGCCGCCAGCGGGACGATCACCTTGCGGAACGCCTGCCAGGTCGTCGCGCCGTCCACCTGCGCCGCCTGCTCCATCTCCCACGGGATCTCGCGGAAGAACGCCGACAGCGTCCAGATCGCCAGCGGCAGCGCGAACGAGATGTACGGGATGATCAGGCCGGGCCAGGTGTCGTACAGCCCGACGTCGCGCCACAGGTCGAACAGCGGCCCGACCAGCGACACCACCGGGAACATGGCGATGGCCAGCGCGAACGACAGGATCGCCTTCTTGCCGGGGAACTCCAGCCGGGCGATCGCGTACGCGACGAGCGTCGCGAACACGACGCCGACGACGGTGGCGATCACCGAGATGCCGATCGAGTTGATCAGCGCGGAGGTGAACAGGTCGGTCTCGAAGACCGTCCGGTAGTTCTCCCAGGTCCAGTGGTGCGGCAGGAAGCCCTTCTGGTTGCCGATCTCGCCGGGCCGCTTGAACGACAGCATCACGATCCACAGGATCGGGAACACCGTCCAGACGAGGATCAGCAGGGACGCCAGCGCCCACAGCCATTTCGAACGGGCGGTCACCATCACTTGCCGCCTCCCCCGCGCTCGCCGCGCGCCTGCGCCAGATCGACCCGGAACCCCTTGATGAACACGACCGCGATGAGCACCACCGACAGGAACAGCAGCACCCCGACGGCGTCGCCGAGCCCGATCGCGGTCCGGGTGATCGTCTGCCGGTAGGTGAGGAACGAGAGCGTCTCGGTCTTCTGCTGGCCGGACGTCATGACGAAGACGTTGTCGAAGATCCGCCACGCGTCGAGGCTGCGGAACAGCACCGCGACGAGGATCGCGGCCTTCATGTTGGGGATCGTCACGCGGCGCAGCCGCTGCCACGCCGTCGCGCCGTCCACGGTCGCCGCCTCGCCGAGGTCGCCCGGCACCTGCGCCAGGCCGGCGAGCAGCAGCAGCGACACGA
Organism: Actinomadura sp. NTSP31; assembly: GCF_041951385.1. NCBI lineage: Bacteria > Bacillati > Actinomycetota > Actinomycetes > Streptosporangiales > Thermomonosporaceae > Actinomadura > Actinomadura sp. NTSP31. The sequence continues at coordinate 63,706 of NZ_JBGNUT010000016.1, forward strand.
ACGGGGTCGTCTTCCAGATCTCGGAGAGGATGATCACGAACAGCGAGGACCAGCGGCCGGAGAACCAGGCGTGGTCGCCGAGCCCGAACCAGGAGTTGACGAACCCCGACTGCAGGTCGAAGGCGTACTTCCAGGCGAACGCCGAGATCACCGTGACGATCCCGTAGGGCAGCAGGATCGCGGTGCGGACGGTGCGCCGCGCGAAGACCGCCCGGTGCATCACCATCGCGAGCGCGAACCCGATGACCAGCTCCACGGCGACGGTGATGAACGTGATGACGAACGTGGTGAGGACGTCCTGCCAGAACAGCGGGTCGGACAGCGCCGTCCCGTAGTTGGCGAGGCCGACGAAGCGGCGGTCCTCCGGGGCGGTGATCCGGTAGCTGAACAGCGACAGGTACACCGCGTTGACCAGCGGGTACGCGGTCACCACCAGCATGACGATCACGGCCGGGGCGGACAGCAGCAGGCCGAGCCGGCGTTCGGCGCGGCCGCGGTCGGAGATCTCCGCCCGCCGGGCCGCGGACCTGCCGCCGGCCGCCGGGGCGGTCTGTATCGCGGTCATCGTCGGTCCCTTCAGAGCAGGCGCTGGTCGCGCAGGACCTGGTGGACGAACGTCGCGGACTCGCGCGGCGTCGAGTTCGGGTTCACCGACGCCGGCGGGTGCCAGCGGCTCTGGATCGCGCCGGACACGTCGGTGTAGTACGGCGTGATCGGGCGCGGCGCCGCCGCGTTGACCGAGTCGCGGATCAGCCCCGCCATCGGGAACTGCTTCTTGATCTCCGGGTCGTCGTAGACCGCGGGACGCGCCGCCGGGTTGCCCTCGGCGAGCATGTACTCCTTCTGGTGCGGGGTCGAGGTGATGCAGGTGACCGCGTCCACCGCGAAGGTGTCCTTGTACTTGCCGTACGCGCCGATCGCGACCTCGATGCCGCCGAACGGGGGCTTGCTGTCCTGCCCGGGCGCGACCCGCGGGTACCTCGCCCAGCCGATGTCCGACGGGATCGCCTTGTTGATCACGCCGGCCTTGGCGTCGCTCTCGTCGGCGGCCCAGATGTAGGGCCAGTTGACCATGAACTCGCCGCGCGCCCCGTTGAACAGGGCGCGGGCCTGCTCCTCGATGTCGGTGGACAGCGTCGGGCTCGCCGCCCGGGAGCTCGCCAGCCGGTGCACGATCGCCGCCGCGGCGCGGCCGGCCGGCGAGTCGATGTCGATCCTCGCGTCGTCGCCCCTGCCGGCGTCGCTGAGGATCCGGCCGCCGGCGGACGCGACGAGGGCGTTGATCCACACCATGTAGCCCTCGTACTTGTTGCCCTGCACGCCGATGGTGCCGCCGGTGCGCAGCGCCGTGTCGATCATCTTGTCCCAGGTGAAGTCGGGCGCGTTCGGATCGACGCCGGCCTTCTGCACGGCGGACTTGCGGTACCAGAGCAGCTGCGTGTTCGCCCAGAACGGCGCGGCGTACAGCCTCCCGTCCCAGGTGGAGCTCTGCACCGCCGCCGGGAACACGCCCTGCGTGAACCGCGCCGCCTCGGCCGCCGGGAACGCGCGGAGGAACCCGGCGTTGGCGGCCTCCGCGACGAACACCGGGTCGAGGCTCATCAGGTCGAGCCCGTCGTCCTTGGCGGCGAGGCGCCGGACGAGCTGCTCGCGCTGCTGCGTGGCGTCGTCCGGCATCAGCGAGGTCTTGATCCGGTACTTGCCGCCGGACGCCTTCGAGCACGCGTCGGCGAGCTTGACCTGCCCGCCGTTGTCGGGGTTGATGTACCAGTTCAGGGTGGGGGTCCCGCCGCTCCCGCAGGCCGCGAGGCCGCTTGCCGCCAGCCCCAGCGCGACCGCCGCGCGCAGTGCCGCCGTCCTGCGCGGTGCCGCCGTCCTGCGTGCTGCGGGTCCGGTCCCGCGGTGCCCCCGTGGACCGTTCCGTTCGGTTCGTTCCGCTCGTCCGACTCCCTCGACCATCAGGCCTCCCGAAGCCACCCACCATGCGCGGGCGCTTCGCCGGAACGCATCCATGGCGGGTCCGATTTCATGAGAACACCGGATTGCGTAACTGTCGAGACGCGAAGAGTGAGCGGTGAGCAGAAGGCAACGCAACCGCAACATGAAACACAGCCGAAACAAAGCGGCATAAGACACGAAACGGACACGGGTGATTCTCGATGGCGGACACCGGACCCGCGAAGGGGGAGACGCCGTGCCCAAGGGGATCGACACGGGCGACACCGCGTGGCTGCTCGCCAGCACCGCGCTCGTCCTGCTGATGACGCCCGGACTCGCGCTGTTCTACGGCGGGATGGTGCGCGCCAAGAGCACCCTCAACATGATCATGATGAGCCTGGTCTCGGTCGCGCTGGTCACCGTCGCCTGGCTCGCGGCCGGCTACAGCCTCGCCTTCGGCCACGATCTCGGCGGGCTCGGCCTGCTCGGCGGATTCGAGCACGCGGGCCTTAAAGGCATCACCCCGGAGACACCCCATGGTCACGTCCCGGCACTGCTGTTCGTCACCTTCCAGCTGACCTTCGCGATCCTCACCACCGCGCTCATCAGCGGCGCCATCGCCGACCGCGCCAAGTTCTCGGCCTGGATGGTGTTCGTCCCGGTCTGGGCCCTGGTCGTCTACGCGCCGATCGCGCACTGGGTGTGGGGCGGCGGCTGGATCTCCGACCTCGGCGCGCTGGACTACGCGGGCGGCCTCGTCGTCGAGATCGCCTCCGGCGCGTCCGGGCTCGCGATGGCGCTCGTCCTCGGCCCCCGCATCGGGTTCCGCAAGGAGGCGATGCGGCCGCACAACCTGCCGATGGTCCTGCTCGGCGTCGGCCTGCTCTGGTTCGGCTGGTTCGGCTTCAACGCCGGCTCCGCGCTCGCCGCGAACGGGACCGCCGCCGCCGTCTTCCTCAACACCCTCGCCGCCGGCTGCACCGGGCTGCTCGGCTGGCTGCTGGTCGAGCAGCGCCGCGACGGCCGGCCCACCACGTTCGGCGCCGCGTCCGGCGTGGTCGCCGGGCTCGTCGCGATCACCCCGTCCTGCGGGTCGGTGAACGTGCTCGGCGCGCTCGCCGTCGGGCTCGTCGCGGGCGTCGTCTGCTCCTACGCGGTCGGCTGGAAGCACCGGCTCGGCTATGACGACTCGCTCGACGTCGTCGGCGTCCACCTCGTCGGCGGGATCATCGGGACGCTGCTCATCGGGCTGCTCGCGGTCCGCTCGATGACCGGCGGCGCGTCCGGGCTGCTCACCGGCGGCGGCGCCGTCCAGCTCGGCAAGCAGGCCATCGCGGTGCCGGTCGTCGGGCTGTTCGCCTTCACCGTCACGTTCGCGGTCGGCAAGGTGATCGACAAGCTGATGGGCTTCCGGGTGTCCGCCGAGGACGAGACCGGCGGCGTCGACCTGGCGCTGCACGCCGAGACGGCCTACGAGCACGGCGTCAACGGCCACGCGAACCCGCTTACCAAGCTCACCGGCAACGGGGCGCTCGGGATGCAGGCGCACCAGGAGCAGGGGGCATAAAGGCACAGGGCCACAGGGCGCATGAGGAAGGCGCGGAAGGCTCGCGGACCCCGACCGATCCGCGTTCCTTCCGCGCCTTCGCCTGAGGGGGACGCCCCGCGGCTCAGTAGCCGCCGCCCGTCCCGTAACCCGAACCGCCGCCGGAGCCGGTGCCGCCACCGGAACCGGTGCCCGCGCCGGTCATGACCTTCGCGCCGCTCGGCCTGGTCAGCCACCAGATCCCGCCGACGCCCTGGCCCTTGGTGTCACCGGGCCGGGTGTCCTTCTCGTAGTAGTACATGGGCCAGCCGTTGATCGTGAGCTGGCACTTGCCGTCGTCCTTGCGCTCGATGAAGTTGACGACCTTCTTGCTGACGCCCTCGAGCTTGAGGTGCTTCCAGCCGTTGAACACCGCCGGCGGCCACGCCTTCTTGCAGGCGCCGAAGCACGTGGAGTTCGGCGGCTTGCTGGTGTCCTTGTCGTAGCGGTAGAGCGTGCGGCCGTCCCCGTCGGTGAGGATCATGCCGAACTTCGGGTCGTTCTTGGCCTTGACGACCGTCCAGCCCTTCCACTTGCCCGTCTTCTTCTTCGCCGGGGCGAGCGCCAGCGCCTTCTTGCCGGTCGGCGCCGCCGCGTACCATTTCTTGCCGACGCCCTGCCCGGTGACGTCGCCGGGGCTCTGGTCCTTGGCGTAGCGGTACAGCGGCCAGCCGTTCAGCGTGACCTGCCACTTGCCGTCCGGCCGCTGCACCTTGCCGACCAGCGACTGCTCGACCCCGTTGACCCGGGTGGCGGACGTCGTGGCCCACACCGGCGGCCACGCCTTCGCGCACGCGCCCGCGCACCTCGACGCGGACGGCTTCGCGGTGTCGTTGTCGAAGCGGTAGAGCGTCCTGCCCTGGCCGTCGGTGACGACCTTGCCGAGTCTGGTGACGCTGGCGACCTCGAGGGTCGTCGGCGCGGCGGACGGCGACGGCGAAGCGGGTTTGGCGGGATCCGCGGCGATCTTGCTCCCCGAGGCCGCGCTCCCCCGCTTGTTCCCGTTCTCCTGGCCGCACGCCGACAGCACCATCCCGGACGCGATGAGGGCGGCCGCGGAAGGGATCGCCCAACGTGGGAAACGCATCTCGTGTCCTCCAGAGTGTCCTGATCGAGGAGCAGTACGGTGAACGGCACGGAACGGGTTCAACCCCGGGCGCGTCCCAGCAAAAGCCCGCGAACACCACGAACGAGGTACGGAGTGACGATCCCCGACCGTCCCGGCCCGCCCGGCCCCGCAACTCCCGGCTCCCCCGGCCTCTTCGCCAAGCTGCCGCCGCCCGAGCCCGAGCGCCCGGCGCCGGCCGGTCCCGCGTGGCTGGTCGTCCCGGCGCGGGTGATCGCGCTGATCGTCGTGGTGCCGTTCCGGCTCCTGTACGACCTGCTCAGGCTGATCGGGCGGGGCGTCGCGGCGTGCTGGCGCGTGCTCGTCCGGATCCCGGCGGCGGTGGCCGTCGCGCTGTACCGGTGGGTGCTGCGGCCGCTCGGCCTCGCCCTGTGGTGGCCGCTGCGGATGCTCGGCCTCGGCATCGCGATCACCGCCCGTTGGCTCTACCGGTACGTGCTGACGCCGGTCGGGCGGTTCCTCGATCTCGTCCTGCTCCGGCCGCTGCGCGCCCTCGGACGGGGTCTCGCCTGGCTGGGGACGTGGATCGGGCGCGGGTTCGCGTGGCTGTTCCGGGGCATCGGGCGGGTTCTGGCCGTCATTTTCGTGCTGCCCCTCGTCCTGCTCTGGCGGTACGTCCTGCTGCCGCCGCTGCTCGGCCTCGCCTGGCTCGTCCGGGCGATCGGACGCTGCATCGCCGCGGCGTGGCGGGTGTTCGCGGCGGGCGTCGCGTGGTCGTGGCGGCAGACCGGGCGGTTCTTCGGCTGGCTCCTGCGCGTCTTCGTCGTCGTCCCGGCCCGCGCCCTGTGGCGGTACGTCCTGGCGCCGATCGGCGCGGGCATCGCCGGGACGTGGCGGCTCGCCGCCCGCGTCCTGTCCTGGCTGTGGCGCACCCTGATCGTCGCGCCCGTCCGCGTGCTGGTCGTCATACCGCTCCGCTGGTTCGGGACGAACGTCCTCGCCCCCATCGGGCGCGGCATCGGCGCGACCTGGCGCGTCATCGTCCGCGACCCGCTGCGCGCCGTCCGCCGGACGATGAGCGAGGCGAGCCGCGAAGTCCGCCGGACGCTCCGCCGCACCTTCCTCGGCCGCTGACCGCCGCCCGGCTGCCGGCCGCCACCGGCCGCCGCGCGGCGCGCCCGGCCGGGCTGAGATACTGGCGGGCGATGTATCGACTCCTGTTCTCACTGGTCATCTCCCGGATCCCCGCGGAGACCGCGCACCACCTGACGATGCGGGCGCTGCGCGCGATCCAGGCGGTGCCCGGCGCGGCGCCGCTGCTGCGGCGGCTCCTCGCGCCGCGCGACCCGGCGCTCGCCGTGCGCGCGTTCGGCCTGGACTTCCCGAGCCCGCTCGGGCTCGCCGCCGGGTTCGACAAGGACGCCGTCGCCTACGCGGCGCTCGGCGCGTTCGGGTTCGGCCATGTCGAGATCGGCACCGTCACCGGACGGCCCCAGCCCGGCAACCCGCGGCCCCGGATGTTCCGGCTCCCCCGCGACCGGGCGGTCATCAACCGGATGGGGTTCAACAACGCCGGCTCGGAGGCCGCGGCGGCGCGGCTCCGCAACCGCCGTCCCGGCACGATCGTCGGGGTCAACATCGGCAAGACCAAGGTCGTCCCGGAGGCCGAGGCCGCCGCCGACTACGTCGCGAGCACCGAGCGGCTCGCCCCCTACGCCGACTACCTCGTGGTGAACGTCAGCTCGCCGAACACCCCGGGCCTGCGGAACCTCCAGGCCGTGGAGCACCTGCGGCCGCTGCTCGCCGCCGTCCGGGAGGCCGCCGATCGGTCCGCGCCGCGCCGCGTCCCGCTGCTGGTCAAGATCGCGCCCGACCTCGCCGACGACGACGTCGACGCGGTCGCCGACCTCGCGATCGACCTCGGCCTGGACGGCATCATCGCGACCAACACCACCATCGAGCGGTCCGGCCTGCGCAGCGACGCCGCGGCGGCCAAGGAGACCGGCGGGCTGTCCGGCGCGCCGCTGAAGGACCGGTCCCTGGACGTGCTGCGCCGGCTGCGCGCCCGCGCCGGCGACCGGCTCGTCCTGGTCTCCGTCGGCGGCGTCGAGGACGCGGGCGACGTGTGGGAGCGCGTCCGGGCCGGCGCCACCCTCGTCCAGGGCTACACCGGGATGATCTACGGCGGGCCGCTGTGGGCACGCCGCGTCCAGCGCGGCCTGTCCCGCCGCCTGAAGTCGAGCACGTTCCCCACCATCACGGCCGCCCGCCGCTGACCACGCCCGCCCGCGGCGAGTCAACGAAGATCGGCGCTTTGCCGAACGGTGGGCATCGGCGGTAGGACGCCGGGCACGGTGCAGGTATGCCCGGCGACCTGGTGTCCCGCGAGACGCTGCTCGCCCGCGTCGGGACCGCGCTGGTCATCGCGCTGCCGGCGGTGGTGACGCGGGCCGCCGGGCTGCACCCGCCCGCGGCGGCCGCCGCGGTGATCTACGGTGCCGGGGTGCTCGCGGCGGCCGTCCTGCTGATGTGGGCGTCCGAGACGGCGCGCGCCGACATTTCCGGGGCGCTCGCGCTGGCGCTGCTCGCCCTGATCGCGGTGCTGCCCGAGTACGCGGTGGACGTGTACTACGCGTACGCGGCGGGCTCGAAGCCGCACTACGCCGGCTACGCCGCGGCCAACATGACGGGCGCGAACCGGCTCCTGGTCGGAGTCGGCTGGGCGCTGGTCGTGCTGGCGTTCGCGCTCGGTGCCCGGCGGGTCGCGCGGCGCGGCGGACGCCACGGCCGGCGGCGGCGGGCACGGCCGGCAGGCGGGGAACGGCGGGACGTGCGGCTGGCCCCGCACCACCGGACCGAGCTGGGCTTCCTCGCGCTCGCGACCGTGCTCGGCTTCATCCCGGCGCTGACCGCCGAGATCGGGTGGTACATCGCGATCGTCCTGATCGCCGTGTACGCGATCTACCTCGCCCGGATCGCCCGGAGCGGCGGCGAGGACGTGGCGGACCTCGTCGGGGTCCCCGCCCGGCTCGTCACGCTGCCGCGCCGGCTGCGCCGGACCGCCGGCTCGGCCGGGTTCGCGATCGGCGCGGTCCTGGTGTTCGTCTCCGCCGAACCGTTCGCGAACTCGCTGGTGGACGCCGGGTCCGCGCTCGGCATCGACGAGTTCCTGCTGGTGCAGTGGCTCGCGCCGCTCGCGTCCGAGGCGCCCGAGCTGATCGTCGCGGTGATGTTCGCGTGGCGGCTGCGGGACGCCGACGCGATCGGCGCGCTGCTGTCCAGCAAGATCAACCAGTGGACGCTGCTGATCGCCAGCCTGCCGCTGGCCTACCGGGCGGGCGGCGGCGGCTGGTCGCTGCCGCTGGACTCGCGGCAGCTGGAGGAGGTGCTGCTGACCGCCGCGCAGACCGTCCTCGGCCTCGGCCTGCTGATCGACCTGATCCTGAAGCGCTGGGAGGCGGCGCTGCTGTTCGCGCTGTTCGCGGTCCAGTTCGCGCTGCCGGCCGAGCAGGCGCGGCTGGTGCTGTCGGGCATCTACCTGGCGATCGGCTTCACCGTGCTGATCAACCGGTATCGCGACCTCGGCCGTGCGATGGAGGCCGTCGTCCGGCGTTAGGGGCCCGCCAGGAGACCGCTAGGGCACCTCGAAGAAGCCGTCGGCGACCAGCTCGGGCAGGACGGTGCCGGCGTGCTCCCGGACCTGACCGGCGTCCATGCCGGTGAGCTGGGCGATCGCGTCCAGGAGCCGGTCGAGCGGGAGGCTGCCGTCGCAGACGCCGGCGAGCGCGGCCTCGACCGTCCCGACGCCGGCGGCGCGGCCCAGCTTTTCGGTCTGCCGGAGCACGATGCGTTCGGGGTCCTCGGCGCCCGGCGCGCCGACCTGTTCCTGGACGAGACCGGACGCGGCCCGCAGCACCTGTCCACAGCCTGTGGACAACTTTTCGGCATTCCGGAACCCGTCCAGGACGCTTTCCACATAGGCGCCGACGGGCTGCTCGACGGGCTGCCGCAGCTCCTCGATCCGGACGGCCGGACGCTCGGCGCGCCGCAACGTGATCCACCCGAATCCGATGCCGGTGACGCCCTGCCGCTCGAAGTGATCGAGCCACGCGTCGTAGCGGGCCCGGTATTCGGGCGTGCCCGCCTCGCAGGAATCGCGGAGCCACAACTCGGCGTACTCGGCGGGATCCTGGACGTCCCGCTGGACGATCCACGCGTCGCAGCCGTCCACCCACGCGCCGACGCGCTCCTCCCACGGGACGCCGTCGACATGCAGCCAATTGGCCAGGAGCTGGCAGTATCCGCCGTCTTCGAGCATCTCCGGCGCCGCGCCGACCAGCCGCCGGCAGAAGTCGTCGCCCGGCATCCCGGACTCCCGGTAGGTGAACCGGCGGTCACCGGACGGCGCCACCACGAACGGCGGATTCGACACGACGAGGTCGAAGCGCCGCCCCCGCACCGGCTCCAGGAGCGAGCCCTCCAGCAGCTCGACGCCGTCCATTCCGGACAGCTCGAAACTCATCGCGGCCAGCTCCAGCGCCCGGCGGTTCACGTCCGTCGCCGTGATGCGGCCGGGGCGCAACCGGTCGTGCAGATGCACGGCCTGGACCCCGCATCCGGTGCCGAGGTCGAGAACGTTGTCCACAGCCTTGTGGACAACCAGCCGGGCGAGATTCCCCGACGCGCCGCCCGCACCCACGACGTGATCGTCCGCCGGGACCGCGCCGGAGCCGGGACGCACCTTCAGATCCGACACCGCGTACCCGGCGTGCCCGCCGCCGCTCACCGACTCCAGCGGCTCGACGTGCAGCAGCGCCCGGACCTCCCCGCCGGACCGCTCGGCGAGGCCCGCCGCGAGCAGGTCGCGCGCGTCGACGGCGTCCGCGTCCACCGGCACCTGCAACCAGAACAGCCGGGTCAGGACCTCCAGCGGCGACCCGCCCCGGGTCGCGCGCACCGCCGGGACGATCTCGTCCCGCGCCAGCGCGCCCCCGGCGACCGGCCCGAGCAGCCCCCGCACCCCGTCGACGGTGTAGCCCGCCTCGTCGAACCGGGCCCGGACGCGGCGGAGGGCCTCCCGAAGATCACGCATCCGCCCATCCTGCCCGCTGGGTCCGCCCGCCGCGTCCCACTCGCGGCGGCGAGTCCCGCCGGATCAGGCCGGACGCTCCTCCCAGACCGCGACGAGGTCGAGCAGGCCGGGGAACCGGGCGTCGAGGTCGTCCACGCGCACCTCGCTGCGGCGCTCCAGGCCGTACTGGCGCTGCCGCAGCACGCCGGCCTCGCGCAGCGCCTTGAAGTGGTGGGTGAGCGACGACTTCGGCCGGTCGAAGCCGAACCAGCCGCAGGGATGGTCGAACTCCTCGCGCTCCAGCAGCAGCTTGCGGACGATGCTCAGCCGCAGCGGCCCGCTCAGCGCGCCCAGCACCGTCTCGAGCCGGAGGTCCTCGACGGCCGGCTCCGGCAGCGGCGCGGGCAGCCCGGGCGGTTCCGGCAGCACCCGGATCGCCGGCCGCGTGGTCGATGCCATGGTCACGTCCCCTCTCCCGCTTGTACGAGTTTCATCGTACTGCATGCTAAGTTCGAAAAAAGTCGTACTGCTCCGGCGAAGGGATCCCCATGCCGCACGCCCGAACGATCCGCAGGCGGGACGGCCGCCGCGCCCCGCACGACACCTCACCCGCGGACGCCGGTGCCTCGCAGACGGCGGCCGGTGCCCGCTGGGTCTGGCTCGCCGCCTGGCCCGTCACCGCCGTCTTCGTGCTGTCGAACGCGGCCACGCCGCTCTACGTGCTCTGGCAGCGCGACATCGGCTTCTCCAAGGGCACGCTCACGGTGGTCTTCGCGTTCTACATCGTCGGGCTGCTCGGCTCGCTGCTGGTGTCCGGCGTGCTGTCCGACCGGCTCGGCCGCCGCCCCGTGCTGCTGCCCGCGCTCGCCCTCGCCCTCGTCGCCTGCGGCGTCTTCGCGACCGCCGCCACGGTCGCCGCGCTCATCGTCGCGCGGCTGCTGACCGGCATCGCGGTCGGCGCCGTCGTGTCCGCGGGCATGGCCGCCGTCACCGACGTCGCCGGCCCGCACCGCCGCCGGCTGGCGGCCCTGCTCGCCTCGTCCGCGATGGTCTTCGGCGCCGGGCTCGGCCCGTTCCTCGCCGGCCTGCTGTCCGAGACGCTGCCCGCGCCGACCGTCACCGTGTTCGCCGTCGAGGCCGTCCTGCTGGTCACGGCCGCCCTCGCCGTGCTGCGGATGCCGCTGCCGCGCCCGTCCGGGCCCGCGTCGCGGACCTGGATCCGGGTGCCGGGCGTGCCGCGCGAGAGCGCCATGCGGCTCGTGCTGGGGATCGCCGTGTTCGCGCCCGGCATCACCGCGACGTCGTTCGTCCTGTCGCTCGGCCCGTCACTGCTGTCGGGGCTGCTGGGCACCGGGAACCGGATCGTCGCCGGAGGCATGGCGTTCGTCATGTTCGCCGCCGCCACCGGCGTGCAGTTCGCCGTCCAGGGGCTGCGGCGGCGCGTGATCCTGGTGGCCGGCGCGGTGAGCACGACCGCCGCGATGGCCGCGCTGGTCGTCGCCGTCCACGGCGCGTCGGTCGCGGCGCTCGCCGCGGCCGCCGTCCTCGCGGGCGCCGGCCAGGGGATGGGGCAGCTCGGCGGCCTGTCGCTGCTGAACGCGGCCGTCCCGCCGCGCCGCCTCGCCGAGGCCAACGCCGCCTTCAACATCGGCGGCTACGTCCCCGCCGGCCTGCTGCCGGTCACCGCCGGCTACCTCAGCGACGCCGTCGGCCTGACGACCGGCGCCACCCTCTTCGCCGCGGCCCTCGCCACCCTCGCCGTGGCCGGCGGCCTCGTCGTCGTCACCGCCCGCCGCCACCTCGACCCGTGACGGCGCCGCCGTCACTTCAGGTAGTTCTCGAAGCCCTTCGCCAACGACTCGGCCATGCGCTGGCGGAAGGAGGCGCTGGACATCTTGGCGGCGTCGCCCTTGTTGCGCATGTTGCCGCACTCGATGAAGACCTTCGGGACGGTCGACATGTTCAGCCCGCCGAGGTCGCTGCGCCTGTCGATGGCCTTGTTGCCCAGGTACGTGGAGTACGAGATGCCGGTGCCCGAATGGTAGGCGTCGCGCAGCGCCGTGCCGAGCTCGGCGGACGGCGCGACGATCCTGGTGTTCTTCCCGACCGCCAGCGGCTCGATGATGTGGAACCCGTGCCCGGACGCGGCCGCGCCGTCGCCGTGGATGGAGATGGCCGCGTCGGCGTGCGCGTCGTTGCCGGTCGCCGCGCGCTGGGTCACGCACGGGCCGACGCCCGTGTCGTTCTTGCGGGTCAGCGTCACCTTGGCGCCCGCGGACCGCAGCACCTTCGCCAGCCGGTTCGACACGTCCCAGGTGAAGGCGTGCTCGGAGTAGCCGGCGGCGGTGTCGGTGCCGGTGGTGTCGCACTCCTTGGTGCCGTTGCCGACGTAGACCTGCTTGCCGATCTCGCGCGGATGGGAGGCGTTGCCGCCGTTGTGGCCCGGGTCGATCACGATGACCTTGCCGGCCAGCGGACGCCCCCCGGACCCCTTGGGCGAGGCGGGACCGCCCGCCGACGTGCCCGTCGTCGCGCCCGCGGTCGGCGGTGCCGCGGTGTCACCGGCCGGCGACGCCTTGCCCCCGGACGACCCGCCGCACGCGACCAGGGCGCCGAAGCACAGCGCGAGACCGGCGACCGCGGGGCCGCCTCGTTGGATGCGCACAGACCGTCCTCCGTGATGACTTCGTTACCGACCCTGACAGTCTGCACACCGAGGGGAGTTCGTCAAACGAAGTCGGCGAAACGGGTGCGGCGAGTTCCGGCCGTACCCGGGCAACGGGGACGACCGTACCGGGCCGGTCCGGGAAGGCCGGTGAAGCGGGTCGGAGGAGGGCGTCAGAGGAGCGGGTCCTCCTTGCCCAGCAGCGCCGCGAGGGCGCGCGCCTCGTCGGCGTCCAGGCCGAGGACCACGCGGGGGCGCCCCCAGGGATGGTCGATCGAATGGGCGACGTAACTGGCGACCGACTCCGAGACCTGCTCGGCCAGGCCGCGCGCGTGCCGCCACTGCGACCACGCCTGCTCCAGTTCGCTCGCCGCGCGCTGCGCGCACGACACCAGTTCCGGATCACGCACGAGCTGAACCCCCTTGGGTGGACACGACCCTTACCCCCTGTCCGCCCGGCGGGACGGGCGGCGGGCCGGGCGGCCCCCTACCGGAGCCGCCCGCCCGCCACGCCGGGCGTGAGTCCATTAACGCGCCGCGAGGGGAGCGCGGGCCCGCGAATGCGGCAGGCTTGGCCGGCCCCTTACCCGCGCAACACCACTTCTAGGAACGCGCGGCCCTCCGGAGGCGGCGGGCACGAGGGGAGCTGGAGCGGCGCGAGGGGCCGCTCTAGACGGCGGGAGCGGGGCCGGTTGTCGAACGGATCACCAGGTGCGGGACGACGAGGTTCTGCTTGGCGGCGCGGGACGGGTCGCCGATCCGCGCGGTCAGCAGTTCCGCGGCGACCCTCCCCATGTCCCGGCGCGGCTGGTCGACGCTGGTCAGGGAGATGTGCCGGATCGCGGCGAGATGCGTGTTGTCGTAGCCGACGATCGACAGCTGCCCGGGCACCGACATGTCCAGCTCGTCGGCCGCCGACAGCGCGCCGGTCGCGACCAGGTCGTTCGGCGCGAAGATCGCGGTGGGTCGGTGCCCGCGGCGCAGCAGCTCGCGGGCCGCGCGGTAGCCGCCGTCCTCGGTGAAGTCGCCGGGCTCGACCACGATCTCCTCGCTCAGCCCGTGCCGGTGCATGGCCTTCTCGTAGCCGGCCCGCCGGTACCGCGCGGTCGTCGAGCGCGCCCCCTCGATGTGCGCGATCCGCCGGTGCCCCAGGCCGACCAGGTGGTCGACGGCGAGGCTCGCGCCCAGCTCGTCGTCGTCCACCACGATGTCGACCCCGACGACGTCGCGCTCGCCGACGACCACCACCGGGACGCTCGCCGCGGCCTCCTTCAGCGACTCCGGGACGACGCTGAGCAGCACCAGCCCGTCCACCCGCATCTCCAGGAACGCCTCGACGGCCTCCGCCTCGAACAGCGGGTCCCAGCGGCCGCTGCCGACCAGCATCCGCAGCCCGGCGCCGTGCAGGCTCTCCTGCAGGCCGTCCAGGAACTCGGCGAAGAACGGGTTGTGCAGGTCGGCGACGATCGCGCCGATCAGCCGGGTGCGGCCCTCGACCAGGCTGCGGGCCACCGCGTTCGGCCGGTAGCCGAGTTCGCGGGCCGCCTGCAGCACCGCCTGCCGGCGCCGTTCGCTCACGTGCGGTGACCCCCGCATCACCAGCGAGACGAGCGACTTGGAGACGCCGGCACGCTCGGCGACGTTGCGGATGGTCGGTTTCGGCGCGGGCACCGGCCTCCCCTCGTCGCTGCGCGCCGCGGGAACGGGGGCGCGCGGCGGGGGCACCGCGTCCTCTCCCGCCACCGGCGTCTCGTGCGGGGGGCTTGCTTCACCAGCTGACATGGCACTCCGTCCAGGGGGGCCTAGGCATGCCTCAAAGGGTCTTCGCGGGACCTGCCGCGGCGGCGCGCCGCGGGGGGCCGGCGCGCCTCCTGCGCCGCGGAGGAGATGCCATGATGCCCCTCCTTCGCCCCGAATCGTCGCAACAGTGAGTAACGGGCATACGACAATGCCAGTTGCGGCCTGTGGTGTTCCGGATCACAGCGGCGTCGGCGGGCGATCACGACCCGGTGAAAAGGCCGTCCGGGCGCGTGCGGCGGCGGTTCGCCCCCGCCGCGCTCGGATACGCTGCGCAGGTGGCAGAACGTGCGGTGGCCGGCGGTAAGGCGCGGAGCCGGCAGGGCGGCGGGCAAGGCCGCCGCAGGCTCAGCGTGGACGAACGGCGAGAGGAACTGATCCAGGCGGCGCTGCAGCTGTTCAGCACCCGCTCGCCCGAGGACATCTCGATCGACGACGTCGCGGCCGCCGCGGGCGCCTCGCGCGCGCTGGTCTACCACTACTTCGGCGGCAAGTACGAGCTGTACCTCGCGGCGCTCGGCAGCGCCGCCAAGCAGCTGTCGGTGCTGCTGGAGCCGCCCACCGAGGGCAAGCCGCTGGAGCGGCTGCGGCTCTCGCTGGAACGCTACTTCGACTTCGTGGAGAGCCACGCGGCCGGCTACACGGCGCTGCTGCGCGGCGGGCCGGCGGACCGGTCGGGGGAGGTCGGGGAGATCGTCGACGGCATCCGGCAGCTCCTGCTGGACCGGATCCTGCACTCGCTGGAGATGGAGACGCCGCCGCCGATCCTGCGCATCACGCTGCGCTCGTGGATGGCGGCCGTCGAGACGGCGGGCCTGGACTGGCTGGACAACCGCGACGTGTCCCGCCCCGAGCTGGAGCGGCTCGTGGTCGACCAGCTCGTGGTGATGCTGAACGTGGCGGGCCGGCACGACCCGTCGACGGGTGCGCTGTTCGACCGCCTCGCCCAGGAAGAGATGAGCGCCTGACCGCTGGACGGTCCTTCCGCATCGGGAAGAACCGGTGACCTCATCCGGTCACACGCGTCACGCCGTCATCCGGGACCACCGCGGCCCCCGGGGCACCCGCGTACGGACAGGGGCGCCCGCGTACAGACAGGATGTCCCGCCCGCGTGCGCGAGCGGGACATCCGGACCGGACGGTGATCGGCCCGGGACCGCGATTCTCGGATGACCGTGGTCCCGGCCCGTTCGTCCAGGAGGCCGCCGCACCGTCCTCGCGCGAAAATCCCACGCGCGAGGTCGTCCAGAGGCCTCCTGGCCGCCCCCCCAGTTGTTCGGCCGGGTGCTTGCGGCAGGGCTCGGCTCGAGCCCGGCCGGCCGGAGCGGCTACTCCGACCGCTGCTGCGGGATGCCCGCCAGCAGCGCGCGCACCTCCGCCTCGCGGTAGCGCCGGTGCCCGCCGAGCGTGCGGATGGACGTGAGCTTTCCCGCCTTCGCCCACCGCGTGACGGTCTTTGGGTCGACGCGGAACATCGTCGCCACCTCCGCCGGCGTCAGCAGGGGCTCGGCCTCTGGCGTACGTGCTGACATGTTTGCGGCCTCTCCTCCGTGGACCGATGACAGCGATCCTGCGATTGATCCTCGCGCGGTCACTGATGTCCCCTATGGCCCGAAAGAGCCACTATGACATCACAACGTGTAACCTTGCCACCACTCAGCGCAACAAGCAAGTTCCTGGCGGTAGTTGCGTGCAAACATCCCCGCCGGGGCTGGGAGCTGCGCGTGTCCGGTGATGCCTGGGTCACGCTGCGTGATTCTAGCGACACGTATAGTCGTATCGCGCGCGGATTCGGGAAATTTGTTTTAGTTCGCCG
Organism: Actinomadura sp. NTSP31; assembly: GCF_041951385.1. Lineage (NCBI taxonomy): Bacteria > Bacillati > Actinomycetota > Actinomycetes > Streptosporangiales > Thermomonosporaceae > Actinomadura > Actinomadura sp. NTSP31. The sequence continues at coordinate 79,644 of NZ_JBGNUT010000016.1, forward strand.
ATTCGAGGGCCCGCACGGGCCTCCAGCGCGCCAGGAGACGCTTGTACATCGCGACGGTCAGCTCCACCTCACCGCGCTCCATCCCGGTGAGGGCGACCGCCATCTCCGCCACCGACTCGTCCGCCTGCAGCGTCCGGTCGTCCAGCAGGTGGACGAGGCCGCCGTAGTCCAGCTCCACCAGCGCCCGGGGATGGAACTCCCCGAGCCACCGGGCGAGCGTCTCCAGCCGGCCCGCCGACAGCAGGTACACCTCGCCCGACCCGTCGCCGAGGTGCTCGCGCACCACCGGTGCCGCGGCGGCGACCCGGCGGCGCGCCTCCCCCATCGAGGTGACGTAGATGAGGGTACGCGCCGGAGCCGCCGTAGCAGGGCCATGACCTGCATGTTCCTGCGACGCGTCCCGGGACGGGTCCTCCGGCGCGCCGTATCCGGTGCCCGGCGCGCCCAGCATCAGGCAGCGCTCCCCGCGCGCGAACGGCACGAACCAGTCCAGCGGGACGTGCCACGTACTGGTCAGGATGTGCGGCCGCAGCGCGCGGCCGGCCCGCTTCCACTGCTCGAACTCGCGGACGACGCGCTCGGCCAGCGGCGGCGGGACGAACGCGGCCGCGATCCCCGCCGCGTGCTCGCCGCGGAACCGCTCGAACGCCAGCCAGGACCGCAGCCGCGTCTCCCACGGGCAGACGTAGATCCTGTCGTCGACGCGCCGGACGTAGGCGTCCCGGCTTTCCCGGTCCGGCGCGACCTCCGGCGGCGCGCCGACGAGGCGGCGGGCCGCGTCGCGGTGCTCGGCGCCGAGCGCGTGGATCCGCCGGGGCCGCCGCCTGGAGTCGGCGTAGGCCGTCCACAGGGTCCGCGCGGGCTCCGGGAAGGCGGTCACCGGTTCATATACCCGTAGGTACGCCGCGTACGGAAACACCACCGCATCGTGACACGAGACCGGACGGAAAGATGCCGCGAACACGCCATACCGGCGACCCTTAGTCTGATCTGCAGACAGAGAGGAGGGCACTACCGTGCCTAATGTCTTCGGGTCGCCCCACAAGGGCACAGAGCCCCGACACGAGCAGGTCGTCTTCTGCCAGGACGAGGCGAGCGGCCTGCGCGCGATCATCGCGATCTACTCCACCGCGCTCGGCCCCTCGCTCGGCGGCACCCGCTTCTACCCCTACGGGTCGGAGGAGGAGGCGCTCACCGACGTGCTGAACCTGTCCCGCGGCATGGCGTACAAGAACGCCATGGCGGGGCTGGACCTCGGCGGCGGCAAGGCCGTCATCATCGGCGACCCCGCCCAGGACAAGTCCGAGGCTCTCCTGCGCGCGTACGGACGGTTCGTCCAGTCGCTGAACGGCCGCTACTACACGGCGTGCGACGTCGGTACGTTCAGTGAGGACATGGACGTGGTGGCACGGGAGTGCCGGTTCGTCACCGGACGGACCGTCGCGCACGGCGGCGCGGGCGACTCGTCCATCCTGACCGCGTTCGGCGTCTTCCAGGGCATGCGCGCCGCCGCGGAGACCTTGTGGGGCACGCCTTCGCTGCGCGGCAAGAGGGTCGGTGTGGAGGGCGTCGGCAAGGTGGGCCACAGGCTGGTGGAGCACCTGCGGGAGGACGGCGCGGACGTGGTCGTCTGCGACGTCAGCGAGGCGGCCGTCGAACGCGTCCAGGCACTGCACCCGGAGGTCGGCGTCGTCGCGGACAAGGACGAGATGGTCCGCACCGAGCTGGACGTGTACGCGCCGTGTGCGCTCGGCGGCTCCCTGAACGACGACACGGTGCCGGTGCTGACGGCCAAGATCGTCTGCGGTGCGGCCAACAACCAGCTCGCCCACTCCGGCATAGAGAAGCGCCTCGCCGACCGCGACGTGCTGTACGCGCCGGACTACGTGGTCAACTCCGGCGGCGTGATCCAGGTCGCGGACGAGATCGAGGGCTTCAACTTCGACCGCGCCAAGGCGCGCGCCGCGGGGATCTACGACACGACCCGGAAGATCTTCGCGCTCGCCGCCGACGAGGGCGTCCCGCCGGCGGTGGCGGCCGACCGGCTCGCCGAGCGGCGGATGTCGGAGATCGGCCGGCTGCGCGGCATCCTCCTCTGAGCGAACGCTCACCCCGGCCGCCGCGGGGCCCCCCACCCGCCCGCCGCGGCTCCGGCGTGACCGGACCGTCGCTCAGCGTCGCCGAAACGCGCGGAACGGCTACCGGCATGACCCTGCGACGCACTCCTGACCACCCGATACACTGTGGTTCTCCGAACAGGAGCGCCGCCACGTACCGTCGATGTACCGAGCCGGGCGCAAAACGGGTACGGTTGTATCCGTGACTGACGCATGGCTCATCAGGCACCGGTTCGTGTGGTACACGCGCGCGTTGATGGGCCCACGAAAGCCCTGACCATCGAGGGGGTCGAGCCAATGGGTCGCGGCCGAGCCAAGGCCAAGCAGGTAAAGGTTGCCCGCCAGCTCAAGTACAACAGCGGCGGTACAGACCTCGACCGCCTGAAGCACGAACTCGGGGTCAACGACTCCGGTGACGACTCCTACGATGAGCTCGCCGAGAAGTACGCCGACTACGCCGATGACTACGGGACCGAGGAGCGCAAGGACGGCACCTCCGGTTGACCGGCTGACGAGACGCCACTGCCCGCTCGCGCGGGCGGTGGCGTTCGTTCGGTAGGCACCCGTTCGCCATCGGATCTCCGCCTTTCGGCGCCCCTCAGGGCGCCCTGAGGCCTCGTTCGGCGTCCCGGCCGCATCAGGGGACCCACCGGTCCCCGGGGCGCGCCGGTGCCGCGCTCAGCGTTTCGCGCCGCGCGCCGACCGGCCGTCTCCAGGGACGTCCGGCGGGCGCGGCGATCAGGCGATCAGGCGAACATCGGGGCGGGCGAGCACCCGATCAGGTGAGCATCGGTTCAGGCGAGCACGGCCTGGCCGGTGCCCTCGGTGATCTCGCCGAGGTTCCAGGCGGGCACGCCGCGCGACGCCAGCAGCCGCAGCGCCTCGTCGGCGGCCTCCGGGGCGACGATGGCGGCCATGCCCACGCCCAGGTTGAACGTCTTGTCCATCTCCGCCTGCGGCACGTCCCCGTGGCCTTGCAGGACCCGGAACACCGCCGGGACCTCCCACGACGAGCGGCGCAGCACGGCGTCCACGGACGGCGGCAGGGACCGCGCCAGGTTCGCCGCGAGCCCGCCGCCGGTGATGTGGGCGAACGCGCGGACGTCCCCGGTCCGCGTCAGGGCCAGGCAGTCCTGCGCGTAGATGCGGGTCGGTGTGAGGAGTTCCTCACCGAGCGGCCGGTCCAGCTCCGCCGGCTGCGACTCCAGCGTGAGATCGGACGTGGCCAGGATGTGGCGCACGAGCGAGTACCCGTTGGAGTGGATACCGGACGACGCCATGGCGATGACCGCGTCCCCGGGCCGGACGCGCTCGGGCCCCAGCAGCTCGCCGGCCTCCACCACGCCCGTCCCGGCACCGGCGATGTCGAACTCGTCGGCCTCCAGCAGTCCCGGGTGCTCGGCGGTCTCGCCGCCCACCAGGGCGCAGCCGGCCAGCGCGCAGCCGTCCGCGATGCCGCCGACGATGTCGGCGATGCGTTCCGGCACGACCTTGCCGCAGGCGATGTAGTCCGTCATGAACAGCGGTTCGGCGCCGCATACGGCGAGGTCGTCGATGACCATGCCGACGAGGTCGTGCCCCACCGTGTCGTAGACGCCGAGGCGCCGCGCCAGGTCGACCTTGGTACCGACGCCGTCCGTGGACGTCGCCAGCAGGGGCCGCTTGTAGCGCAGCAGGGCCGAGGCGTCGAAGAGGCCCGCGAAGCCGCTGGCGTCGTCCACGACCTCGGGACGCCGCGCGCGCGCCACGCGCGACTTCATCAGCTCGACGGCGCGCTCGCCCGCCGCGATGTCCACACCGGCGGCCTCGTAGGAGGTCATCGGATGACCTCCAGGAGGTGCTTGCCGCGGGCGGCGTCCTCCACCGGGATGGGGTAGACGCCGTCGAAGCACGCCCGGCACAGGTTGTCCTTGGGGACCCGCGACGCGGAGATCAGCTCGTCCAGCGAGATGTAGCCGAGGGAGTCGGCGCCGATGGAGTCGCGGATCTCCTCCACCGCGAGGTTGCCGGCGATCAGCTCGGCCCGGGTGGCGAAGTCGATGCCGTAGAAGCACGGCCACGACACGGGCGGGCTGGAGATGCGGACATGGATCTCCTTGGCTCCCGCGTCCCGCAGCATCGCCACGATCGCCCGCTGGGTGTTGCCGCGCACGATCGAGTCGTCCACCACCACCAGGCGCTTGCCCTCGATCGCCTCGCGGAGGGGGTTCAGCTTCAGCCGGATGCCGAGCTGGCGGATCGTCTGCGACGGCTGGATGAACGTCCGGCCGACGTAGGAGTTCTTCACCAGGCCCTGGCCGTAGGGGATGCCGGACGCCTCGGCGTAGCCGATCGCGGCCGGCGTTCCCGACTCCGGCGTCGGGATGACCATGTCGGCCTCGACGGGGTGCTCGCGGGCCAGCCGGCGGCCGACCTCCACCCGGGTCGCCTGGACGCTGCGCCCGGCGATCGCGGTGTCGGGCCTGGCCAGGTACACGTACTCGAACAGGCAGCCCTTCGGCCGGCTCTCGGCGAACCGCTCGGAGCGGACGCCGTCGCCGTCGATCGCGACCAGCTCGCCGGGCTCGATCTCCCGGACGAACCGGGCGCCGACGATGTCGAGGCCGGCGGACTCGGACGCGACCACCCAGCCGCCGTCCTCCAGCGAGCCGAGCACCAGCGGGTGGATGCCCTCGGGGTCGCGGGCCGCGTACAGGACCCCCTCGTCCATGAAGACGAGGCAGTACGCGCCGCGCGTCACCGGGAGCACCTCACGCGCCGCCGCGAGCGGGCCGCCCTCGCGGGTGGCCAGCAGCGCGGTCAGGACCTCGGTGTCGGTCGTGGCGGTCAGCACGCCCGGTTCCAGCCGCGCGGCCAGGTCCGGGGTGTTGATCAGGTTGCCGTTGTGCACCAGGGCCAGCCCGCCGTGGTCGGTCGAGCGGAACGTGGGCTGCGCGTTCTCCCACGTCGGCGAGCCGGTCGTGGAGTAGCGGCAGTGGCCCACGGCGATATGGCCCCGCAGGGTGTTCAGCACCGACTCGTCGAAGACCTGGGCGACCAGCCCCATGTCCTTGTAGACGACGATCCGGGAGCCGTCGCTCACGGCGATGCCCGCCGACTCCTGCCCGCGGTGCTGGAGCGCGTACAGGCCGTAGTAGGTGAGCTTGCTCACTTCCGCCTTCGGCGCCTGGTCCGCGGGGACCCAGACGCCGAAAACACCGCAGGCGTCCTGCGGGGGGCGGTCGGAGGGATCGATTTCGTGGCTCAGACGTCCATCACGGAGAGGCACACCCGTCAGTCTAGATGCCCCCTTCACCTGCTCGGATCGGTGGATCTCCTTAACCGACCTTTACTCCCCGCGAGCACGGGCTTCAGGGTCCGCGCGCAAATCTGGTGACCGACACGTGGAGGAACGTATGACGCTGCCTGGGTACCAGACCTATTCGCCTCCGGCTCCGCCCCGGCGGAGCGGGCTGGCACGGGCCTCCCTGGTGCTCGGCATCGTCGGGCTGCCGGGGCTGGCCCTGTGCCTTCTCGGGCTCATACCGGCGCTCGTGGGGCTCGTCCTGGGGACGGTGGCGCTCGTCCGGGGCCACTCCGAGCGCCGGCCCGCTGTGGCGGGAATCATCTGCTGCAGCGTCGCCGTCGTACTGGGCGCCCTGGCCCTGTTCTGGCTGCTGAGTAAAGCCGCCACGTGTGGGGACACGTCCCGCTACCCGAACGACGCGGCGCGCCAGGGGTGCGTGGAGCACGAGTTCCCGTTCGTCCGGGAGACTTCGGGCGCCTCAACGGGCTTCTAGCCCGGTTCCTCTTGGCCGGCCAGTGCGACCACGGCCTCGGCGTTGAGCGCGGATGCGTACACGCGGAAATCGTCCATCAGCCCGCCGAAGCCGGGCTTGGTGGGTTCGCTCCCCAGGTAGATGGGGCCGGCGGGCGTCACGACGGGGTGCTCCAGTGACAAGCCGACGTCGAGACGGCCGTTGATGTAGAGGAACATCCCCTCGGGATCCACGACGAAGGCGACGTGGGTCCACTCCCCAGGGGTCAGTCTGGCGTGACTGTCCACGTACTCCGGGCCCTTGACGGTGAACAGCTGCACGCGCATGCGCATCTCGTCCGGGTAGAGCCACATGCCGAGCGCGCGCGCGTCGTGCTCGGCCACCGGCTTGTAGAGCAGGCTGCGCCACTCCCCGGTCGGGTCCTCCACCACCTGGACGAAGAACGCCACGCTGAACCCGAACACCTGGCTCAGGACGAGCTGCGGCATCGCGGGGATCAGCGCCCGGCCGCGCCCGTCCAGGCTCAGCGCCTCCCCGTCCCGTCCCGGGACGATCTGGGCGGTTTCGTTGAGTTCGGCGACGGGCCCGCCTCCGGCGGCGTCCGCCACCCGGCGGCCGTCCACGGTCTCGACGTCGAACGTCCAATGCGCAACGAGCACGGGTCCACCCTCCTGCACGGCGTCACGCCCATGCGGTGCCCCGATGGCCGGCCTCCACGCTCGCAGCGCCCGGCGCCCCAGGCAAGACCCCGGCCGGCACAGATCGGCCTCGAATGGGACTCTGCGTCCAATACCGCAGGTCAGCGCCAGGAAGCCGGATCAATCAAGCGGGATCGGGAGATGGCCGGAAATATCCGCACGGGACCCGCTGGCCCGGACCCGCCCGCCGGCCAGGGCGTCCGCCCAGCTCAGCCGCCCGGTCGCCAGCTCGATCCAGGTCTCGGCGTCCATCTCCACCACATTCGGCGGTGTTCCCCGGGTATGGTGCGGGCCGTCGATGCACTGCACGGCGGCGTGCGGAGGGACGCGCACCTCCACCGACCGGCCGGGCGCCAGCTCCGCGAGCCGGTCCAGCAGGAACCGGACGGCGCCCCGGACGACCGGCCGGGACGCGCCGCCGGCCCCGTCCGCGGCCCGGCCCGCGTCCAGGGCCGCCAGCACGGTCTGCAGGGCCGCCCGGCGCAGCGCGGCGGGCTCGTCCGGGCCGGTGTAGGGCGGCAGGCCCACGGCGGCGCGCTGCTCGTCCAGCACGGCGGTGGAAAGCGGTGTTCGCGGCATCGTTCCAGACGCTACCGGGTCGCGGCCGGTGGGAGCGCGGACGCCCGCCGGGCCACGGTCCGGCGGGGGCGCTCGGCCGCCGATGACGCTCGAACGCCGCACAGGCGGTAAAAATGGACCCCGGTGCAGGCATGGGGGAGTGAAGGGAACGGGGAGGCCGGGGACGCGGTCCCCGGAGGACACGGAGGTTCGTCAGATGCCCGAGGCGCTGCCCCTGCAGCCCGGTGACCCGCGACGGCTCGGCTCGTACGAGGTCACGGGCCGGCTGGGCGTCGGCGAGCAGGGCGCCGTCTTCCTCGGCAGGGACCCGGCCGGCGGCCTCGTCGCGGTGAAGCTGCTGCACGTCCGGCTGAGCGGCGAGCCCGTGGCCCGTTCCCGGTTCGCCAACGCCTTCGCGTCCGCGCAGAAGGTGTCCGGCTTCTGCACGGCCGGGATCGTGAGCGCCGATGTGGAGGGCGACCGCCCGTACGTGGTGAGCGAATGGGTGGACGGCCCGTCCCTGCAGCAGCTCGTGGACGAGGAGGGCAAGCGGGGCGGCGCCGTGGTGGAGCGTCTCGCCGTCGGTACGGCCATCGCGCTCGCCGCCGTGCACCGGGCGGGCGCCGTCCACCATGGGCTGAAGCCCGGGAACGTCCTGCTGGGCAGGGACGGGCCCCGGATGGCGGACTTCGGCATAGCGCGCGCCTTGGAAGCCGTTAACGCCGCACCCACCGGACGCATCACCGAAGACCCCGCCTACAAGGCGCCGGAGCAACTCGGCGGCAGCGGCATCGGGCCTGCCGCCGACGTGTTCGCGTGGGCCGCCACCATGGTGTTCGCGGCAACGGGCAAAGCACCCTTCGGCGACGGCTCTCCTTCAGAGGTGATGCAGCGCATCATCTACGAGGACCCGGACCTGTCTGAAATGCCCGCAGCTCTACACGACGTGATGCGGGACGCGTTCGCCAAGGACCCCGCCGCACGGCCCACCGCCAAGCAGGTGCTCGGACGGCTCCTGGACGAGGCCAACCCGCTCGCGAGTCGTATGCCCGCGTCCATGGTGGTCGAAGGCCGTGCACTGGCCACCGGCGCCGTGTCTCCCACCGCGCCGCCTCGGCCCGCTTCCCCGCCCATGGGGCAGCCTGCGCCGCCACCAGTGCAAGGGCCGCCCCTCGGTGTCCCGACAGGACCGCCGCCATCGGCGCCTCCTCCCATGGGGCCGCCTATGGGACCCCCCATGGGACCGCCTATGGGACCGCCTGTGAGCGTGCCTCTGGGTGGGCATGTTGGTGGGCCTCCGCATGCACCGCAGCAGCAGCCGCCATTCGGGCCGCCGCCTCCTGGCAACATGCCGCTCTCCCCCGGGCCGGCGCGGCACGCGTTCAGTCCGCCGCCGTCGCGTCCTTTCCGGAAGCTCTCACGGTTCCTGCCCTCCTCTCCCCTGGGCAAGGAGAAGCAGAGCCCCGAGCCGGACGCCCCGGCACCGTCCGCGCCGGAGCTCGACCCGTCCGCCTTCGAGGCGACCACCACTTTCAACGTGGTCGCGCCGTCGGCGGACGCGACCGCCACCTTGAGCGCCGTCCCCGACCACGCCGACCACCCCGAGCCCGCGCCGACCGCCACGTTCGACGCCCTCGACATGCCGCAGCGGCCGGACGAGACCACGGCGTCGCACTTCATCCCCGGGCTCCGGGCGGACCAGGGCGGCGGCGCGCGGAAGGGGACGGCGCTCCCGGCCTTCGGCAGGATGCGCCGTCCCAGCAACCACGTGCTGGGCGTCGCGCTGTCCCTGGTCATCGGCGTCGGCGTCGGCATCGCCATCATCGTGCTGGTGCTGTGGCCGCAGTTGAAGGACGACGACGGCGGCCCGCCCGCGAACCAGAACAACACGGCCGCCAACCAGCCGGTGAGCACGGTCCCGGGGCCGTTCGCGGGCACGTGGAAGGGCACGGCGGTGAACAGCGCGCAGCACGCGTCCTTCCCCATCGAGGTCACGTTCCAGACCGGCGCCACCACCGCCCGCGCGGTGTACCCGCGGGAGAACTGCACCGGGACGCTGACGCTCAAGAAGGAGAGCACGCAGAGCGCCCTGACCATGGACCTGGCCATCCCGGCGCCCTGCACGTCGGGGACGGTGAAGATCGAGCGGCAGCCGGACGGGACGCTCCGGTACTCCTGGAGCAGGCCGGGCACCGCCCTCGCCTACTCGGGGAAGCTGTCGCGCGGCTGAGCCGGGTCCGCGACGGGATCGGAACCGTCTCCTGACGGCCGCTTCCGGTTGACGGCCGACTCCGGCCGTTTGTCGGCACGACTGACACGTCCGCTTTGACGGCAAATATCGGCATAGTTCCGCTATGGTTTGCCCTCGATCGAATTCCTCGATCTTCTGACGGGCCGCCGTGACCGCGGCCCCCCGGCAAAAAGGAGCCAAGCCTTGCGGGCTGTCCACCGGAGGCTGTTGCTGGCAGGCGTCGTCGCGGCGAGCATCGGCGGCGCCGCCGCCTTCCCCGTCCTCGCGGACTCCTCTTCCCCCTCCCTCGTCAAGGTGACCGCGGCCGAGGGCACCCCCGTGCCCGGCCAGTACATCGTCACCATGAAGAACGGCGCGTCCGCCGCCGCGGCCGCCGAGAAGGTCAAGGCCGCCGGCGCCCAGCGCTTCGACGGCGCGCTCAACGGCTTCGCCGCGCGGCTCACCGGCGACCAGCTCAACAAGCTGCGCCACGACAGCCGCGTCGCCGCCATCGAGCAGGACCAGATCGTCAAGGCCCAGGGCACCGAGAAGTCGGCGCCCTGGGGCCTGGACCGCATCGACCAGCGCAAGCGCCCGCTGTCGAAGACCTACAGCTACAACGCGCTCGCCAACGGCGTCACCGCCTACGTGATCGACACCGGCCTCGCCGTCGGCAACACCGAGTTCGGCGGCCGCGCCGCCGTCTCGTGGGTCGCGCCCCGCTACAACGGCAGCGGCGCCGACTGCAACGGCCACGGCACGCACGTCGCCGGCATCATCGGCTCCAAGACCTACGGCGTCGCCAAGGGCGTCAAGCTGCGGGCCCTGCGCGTCCTCGACTGCGACGGCTCGGGCTACGTGTCCGACATCGTCGCCGCCGTGAACTGGCTGCGCACCAACGCCGCCAAGCCGTCCGTCGCGAACCTGTCGATCGGCGGCCCGAAGTCCGCGGCGCTCAACACCGCCGTCATGAACCTGTCCAAGTCCGGCGTCTTCGTCTCCGTCGCCGCGGGCAACGACAACAAGGACGCCTGCAACTTCTCGCCGTCCTCGGCGAGCTGGGTCATGACCGTCGGCGCCACCACGTCCTACGACAACCGCGCCACCTTCTCCAACTGGGGCAAGTGCGTGGACATCAACGCCCCCGGCTACGACATCCGCTCGACGCTGCCCGGCAACACGACCGGCCTCGAGAGCGGGACGTCCATGGCGTCCCCGTTCGTCGCTGGCACCGCCGCCCTCTACCTGCAGACGCACCCCAAGGCCTCGTTCCCGACGGTGCAGACGTGGCTGAACAACACGTCCACCAAGAACGTCCTCGGCCGCATGCGCAGCCAGGCCAACCGGCTGCTCTACAAGAGCAACCTGTGAACCTCCCGTAGGATGGCCCGGCTCCCCGAAGGGGGGGCCGGGCTTTCTCGGATGTTGAACCGTCCCAGGGGTCACAGCCGTTTACCCTTGGCGAGGACAAGGACGGCGCTTTGCCGTCCGTTGGCGTTTCGGCCGGGCGCCCCCGGGTCCGGCCGGAGAGGAGCAGACGTGGAGTCCCCCACCTCCACCCTCCGGAGACGAACCCGGCGCGCCGCCGTGGCGGTCCTGGCCGTCGCCCTGCCGCTGGCCGGCGCCACCGCCCACTCCGCCGCCGCACAGCCCGCCGCGCCCGCCCTTCCCGCCCTGCCGTCCGACCCCGGCGACAGCGGCAAGTTCGCCAAGCTCAACGCCCAGATCAGCAAGCTCGACAAGGCCTACGGCGGCGACCTCGCCAAGCTGCGGGACGCCCAGTACGCCGCCAAGAAGGCGCTGCAGAAGTCCTCGAGCCTGCAGGGCGACCTCAACGACGCCCGCTCCCTCGTCGCGCAGATGGCCGCCACCCAGTACATGACGGACGGCCAGGGCCCCACCATCTCCATGCTGGCCAGCGGCGATCCGTCCGACATGCTGAGCGGCTACACGCTGATCGAGCACCTCTCGCAGAACAAGTCCGCGAAGGTCGCGCAGATCGGCAAGCTCGTCGACGAGCAGGCCAAGGCCCGCACGCAGGCCCAGCAGAAGATCAGCGAGCTGCAGAAGGAGATCAAGGACCTCTCCGCGCAGAAGAAGCGCATCGAGACCCTGGTCAAGAAGTACAAGCCGCAGTCACCGAGCGTCGGCATGGGCGGCGTCACCCCGCGCATGATGAACGTCAAGACCGTCATCGACCAGGAAGAGGGCCCCTTCCCCACGATCGGCTGCGTCCGCACCACCGGCGACCCGCAGGACCACGGCACCGGCCACGCCTGCGACTTCATGGTCACCACCGGCGGCGTCATGGCCACCGGCTCCGCCAAGGCCCACGGCGACGCCACCGCCGCCTACGCCATCGCGCACGCGAGCGCCCTCGGCATCAAGTACATCATCTGGCGCCAGCGCATCTACGACCTCCGCAGCCCCGGCTGGCGCATGATGGAGAACCGCGGCGGCGTAACCGCCAACCACTTCGACCACGTCCACATCTCCGTCTTCTAACCGTCTTCGGTTCCGGGTAAAGGACGGGCTTATTCCGTGTCCGGGGATGGGGCGCGGCGGCGGAGGATGACGGTGGAGCGGCGGGTGCCGAGGTTCCAGGACACTGGCTCCCAGCCTTTTGGCTCCAGGTGCTCGACCGCTGAGCAGAACTGCGGGATCTTGCGGGCACGCCTCCACCGTGCTTTGTGCGTGATGACCACGTATTTGTGCGGGTAGCCGTCGAGGACGTTCGGGGCGTTTTCGAGGTCGCGGAGGCGGACGGTTCTTGTTTGCGCGATGGAGTTGGACAGCAGGAGCACCATGGGCCGGGAGTATCCCAAGTCCTGACCGTGGGTGGGAAGGGCGGGCTTGGTCAGGGGTGGAGGGTTTCGGTTTTGTAGGTGCGGAAACCGCGGCGGTGGTAGTTCGGCAGGGCGTTGGGGTGGTCGAGCGAGGAGGTGTGCAGCCACACCCTTCGGGCCGTGGGCGACAGTTCCCAGGCGTGCTGGATTCCGAGCGTCAGCGCGTAGCCACCGAGGCCCTTGCCGACGAAGTCGGGGAGCAGGCCGAAGCTCTTGATCTCGACCTCGTGGTCCTGGGGGTCGTAGGCGACTATGCCGGCCGGTTCGCTTTCGAAGGTCACCAGTGTGAATGTCCGGCGGGGGTTCTCGGTGAGCCAGGATTGCCATTCTTCGGGGGTGCGGCGGGAGCTTTTCCAGCCGTAGGGGGTGCCGACCCTGGCCAGGATGTCGGGGACCAGCGGCGAGGTCCGGTCGAGGGGCTCGAGAGCCAGGCCCTGCACCGGGGTGGCCGCGTTCAGCTGGTCACGATCGGTCATTTCCACATGGGTCACGGTCTCCTGCACGCATCCAGGTTACGATCATTGGAGGCGGTAGCGGAGTTCGGTGACTTCGGTGCCGCGGAGGGCGCGGTGGCGCGTTTCGCCGGTGGAGGTCCAGCCGGTCTTCTCGTAGAAGGCGCAGGCTCGCTGGTTGCCGTTGAGGACCCAGAGCACGGCGGTTGGGAAGCCGGCGGCTTTGAGGGCGTTGACGGCGTGAGCGTGGAGTGCGGCGCCGACTCCGTGGCGCCAGTACGGCTCGGCCACGTGCAGGGCCATCAGTTCGCCCATGTCGGGGGCGTCCCGGGATGGGCCGATCTCGGCGAAAGCGACAATGGCGGGTGCTGTGACGAAGGTGGTGCGGGTCGGGTCGCGGAGGCTTTCGCTCCAGCGGCGCTCGCGTTCGGCGAGGTTGTAGGCGGCGAGGAAGTCGTCTGGGAGGAGGCCGCGATAGGCGGCTCGGTAGGAGGACAGGTGCAGGTGGGCTATTGCGGGAGCGTCGGCCCTGGTGGCGGTTCGGATCGCATGGGGCATGCGTCCATTAGAGAGGGCGTCCCCGCGAACGGGGACGCCCCTTCTGTGGCTCAGCTGGCGTAGCTGGGGAGCATGCGCTCGTTGGCCTCGCGGAGTTCGGCCAGCGGGATGGTGAAGAGTTCCTGCTGGTCGCCCTCGGGGCCGCGGCCGGTGACGTTGAGCGAGTCGCCGCCGGCGACGCCGATCTGGGTGACCGGGACGCCCGCCGACTCGCACAGGGCCGCCACGCGGGCCTCGCCGCCGGGACGGATCGCGACCACGGCGCGGGCCACCGACTCGCTGAACAGCGTGACGAACGGGTCGCCGGGCAGGGTGATCCGGGCGCCGAGGCCGCCGCGCAGGCAGGACTCCACCAGGGTCTGCGACAGGCCGCCGTCCGACAGGTCGTGGACGGCCGTCAGCAGGCCCTCGCGGATCGCGGTGACCATGACCGAGGCCAGGGCCGCCTCCGCCTTGAGGTCGACCAGCGGCGGCAGGCCGCCCAGGTGGTTGTAGACGACGTGCGCCCATTCCGAGCCGCCGAACTCCTCGCGGGTCTCGCCGAGCAGCGCGATCGTGGCGCCGTCGGAGGTGAGCGCCATGTTCACGCGGCGGCGGACGTCGTCGTGGACGCCGAGGACGCCGATGACCGGGGTCGGGTTGATCGGCGTGGTGCCGGTCTGGTTGTAGAAGCTGACGTTTCCGCCGGTCACCGGGATGCCGAGGTACTGGCAGGCGTCGGCGAGGCCCTCGACGGCGCGGGAGAACTGCCACATGACGCCCGGGTCCTCCGGGGAGCCGAAGTTCAGGCAGTTCGTCACGGCGAGGGGCCGGGCGCCGGTGGCGGACACGTTGCGGTACGCCTCGGAGAGGGCCAGCTGGGCGCCCGCGTACGGGTCGAGCCGGGTGTAGCGGCCGTTGCCGTCCAGCGAGAGGGAGATGCCGAGGCCCGACTCGTCGTCGATCCGGACGACACCCGCGTTCTCCGGCATCGCGAGGACGGTGTTGCCCAGCACGTACCGGTCGTACTGCGAGGTCACCCACGTCTTGCTCGCCAGGTTCGGCGAGCCGGCGAGCCACAGGACGGTGCGGCGCAGCTCGTCGCCGTTGGACGGGCGGGTCAGCCGGCCCGGGGTGTCGGACTGCAGGGAGCCGAGGTCCGCGGGGGGCGCGAGGGGCCGCTCGTAGACCGGGCCCTCGTCGGCGGCGGTGACCGGCGGGATGTCGACGATCGTCTCGCCGCGCCAGGTCATGACGAGCCGGCGGGTGTCGGTGACCTGGCCGATGACGGTGGCGGGGATCTCCCAGCGGCGGCAGATCTCCATGAAGCGGTCGACCTTGTCGGGCGACACGACCGCCATCATGCGCTCCTGCGACTCGCTCATGAGGATCTCCTCAGGGCGCAGCGTCGCGTCGCGCAGCGGGACGGCGTCGAGGTCGACGTGCATGCCGCCGGTGCCGGCGGCGGCCAGCTCCGTCGTCGCGCACGAGACGCCGGCGGCGCCGAGGTCCTGGATGCCGACCACGAGGTCCTCGCGGAACAGCTCCAGGCAGCACTCGATGAGCAGCTTCTCCATGAACGGGTCGCCGACCTGGACCGACGGGCGCTTGGTGTGCGACTCCTCGTCGAAGGTCGCGGACGCCAGGACGGACGCGCCGCCGATGCCGTCCGGGCCGGTGAGGGCGCCGAAGAGGATCACCTTGTTGCCGGGGCCGGGGGCCACGGCGCGCTGGATGTCCTCGTGCTTCATCACGCCCACGCACAGGGCGTTGACCAGCGGGTTTCCCTCGTAGCAGGCGTCGAAGACGGTCTCGCCGCCGATGTTCGGCAGGCCGAGGGAGTTGCCGTAGCCGCCCACGCCGGCGACGACGCCGGGCAGGACGCGCTGGGTGTCGGGGGCGTCGGCCGGGCCGAACCGGAGGGAGTCCATGACGGCGATCGGCCGGGCGCCCATCGACATGATGTCGCGGACGATCCCGCCGACGCCGGTCGCGGCGCCCTGGTACGGCTCCACGTAGGACGGGTGGTTGTGCGACTCGACCTTGAAGGTGACCGCCCAGCCCTGGCCGATGTCGACGACGCCGGCGTTCTCCCCCATCCCGACCAGCAGCTTGTCGGTCTTGGGGGCCTTGTCGCCGAACTGCCGCAGGTGCACCTTGGAGCTCTTGTAGGAGCAGTGCTCGCTCCACATCACCGAGTAGATCGCCAGCTCGGCGGAGGTGGGGCGGCGGCCGAGGATGTGCCGGACGCGCTGGTACTCCTCGTCGTTCATGCCCAGCTCGACGTACGGCTGCGGGCGGTCGGGCGAGGCGGCGGCGATGGCCACGGTGTCGGTGCCCGCGGCGGCGTTGGCGGACGACTCGATCGCGAGCCGGGCGCCGCCGCCGACGGCGGGCTGCGGGCCCGTCCCGGACCCGATGGCGTGCTGCGGGCCGGTGTTCGGCCCGCCGACCGCGGGCTGCGGCCCGGTGCCGGGCCCGACGGCGGGCTGCGGGCCGGTGCCCGAGCCGATCGCCGGCTGGGGACCCGTGCCACGTCCGACGGCGGGCTGCGGGCCCGTGCCGGGGCCGATGGGGGGCTGCGGCCCGGTGCTGGAGCCGACGGGGGGCTGCGGGCCGGTGCCGGAGCCGATCGCGGGGAACGAGCCGGTGCCGACGCGCGGGAGCGGGCCGGTGCCGGGGCCGACGGGAGGCTGCGGGCCGGTGCTGGAGCCGATCGCGGGCAGCGGGCCGGTGCCGACAGGCGGGAGCGGGCCCGTGTTCGGGTTGACCGCGGGCTGCGGACCCGTCCCCGAGCCGATCGCGGGCAGCGGGCCCGTGCCGACAGGCGGGAACGGGCCGGTGTTCGGGTTCACGGCGGGCTGCGGGCCCGTGCCGGGGCCCGTCCAGGCGCCGGGCGGCGGGCCCTGCGGGCCGGGGCCGGAGCCGATGGCGGGCTGGGGACCGGTCCCGGGGCCGGCGACGCGCTGCGGGCCGCTGCCCGACTCGGGCGGCGGCGGGAACGCGGCGTACTCCCCCAGGTCGGGGGCGGTGTGCGTGGGGTCGGCGTACGGCGAGGCGGGAGCGGCGCTCCCCTCCTCGGCGAGCGCGCGTGCGAAGTCCTCGGAGGTGACGCCGGCGTCGGACGCGGGGCCGACGGCGGGACCGGGGGCGGCCGGCTCGTCGTTCAGCACCGGCAGCGGCCCCGTGAACGGGCCCTGCGGCGCGGGCGGCGCGGGCGGCGCGGGCGGAGCAGGCGCGGCAGGCGCGGCAGGCGCGGGCGCGGCGGGCTCGGGGCCGGAACCGGCCGGGCGGTTCTCCTCCAGGATCTTCTCGAAGGCCTGGGTGACCGCCGGGTCGACCGGCGCCAGCTCGGGGTCGTCGGCGTCGGACTTCAGCTCGTCCAGCCAGTCCAGCGACGGCTCGTCGTGCGCGGCGTCGCGCGCCGCGCGGCCGGAGGCGTTGGGCCGTTGCTCGCTCATGCGTTGACCAGTCTCTTGACGATCGAGGTGAAGAAGCCGAGCCCGTCGGTGGACGGGCCGGTCAGCGACTCCGCGGCGTGCTCGGGGTGCGGCATGAGCCCGACCACGTTGCCGGCCTCGTTGCAGATCCCGGCGATGTCGTCGAGGGAGCCGTTGGGGTTCAGGTCGAGGTAGCGGGCCACGATCCGGCCGGAGTCGGCCAGTTCGGCCAGCGTCTCGCGGTCGGCGGTGTAGCGGCCGTCCCGGTTCTTGACCGGGATCACCAGCTCCTGGCCCTCGGTGTACTCCGAGGTCCAGGCGGTGCCGGCGTTCTCGACGCGCAGCCGCTGGTCGCGGCAGACGAAGTGCAGCCCGGCGTTGGGCAGCAGCGCGCCCGGGAGCAGGTGCGACTCGCAGAGCACCTGGAAGCCGTTGCAGATGCCGAGCACCGGCAGCCCCGCCTTGGCGGCGCCGACCAGCTCGGACATCAGCGGTGCGAACCTGGCGATCGCGCCCGCCCGCAGGTAGTCCCCATAGGAGAACCCGCCGGGCAGCACGACGGCGTCGACTCCCTGCAGGTCGTGGTCGGCGTGCCAGAGCGCGACCGGCTCGGCGCCGGCCAGCCGCACGGCACGCGCGGCGTCCTTGTCGTCCAGGGAACCAGGGAAGGTGATGACCCCCACCCGGGCAGCGTCCATCTGTTCTGTTCCTCCGAAATGAGGTGCGGCCGGGACGGTCGGGTCTCATCCGCCGATCACCGCTGCGCGCGTCGCACAATCCCCCCGCGCGTGTACCAATCTACCCGGCGCTGTGCATGAGCCGGTGGTCGAGGCGGTCCACCAGTGCCCCGTCCCGCCAGGTCAGGCGCTTCCGCAGGTGAACGATGGTGCCCCGGTCGGGCGTGCGGTCGATGTCCAGATCGTCCACCAGCGCCCGCATGATTTTAATCCCGCGCCCGGATTCGCTCAAAACGCCCGGGTCTCGTGGGACGGGACGGGGCCCGTGGCCGCCGTCCTCGATCTCCAGCAGGCAGGTGCCCTCGTCGACGCGGCCGGCGACGCGGTAGTCACCGGTGGCGCGGGCGTGCTGGACGACGTTGGTGCACGCCTCGGAGGCGGCGACGAGGATGTCGGCGACGCAGTCCTCGGCGACGCCCAGCCCCCGCAGCGCGTCCCCCACCACCCGCCGTACGACCGGGATGCTCGGAGCCTCCCGTGGCAGCGCGAGCGCGAACTCCATATCCACCCCGGACACCTCGTGTCATGCCCCGGGCCTCCCGGCAGGGCCCCCGGACCCGGAGCGTGCTCGACGACTCGACGCAGCTAAGACTTCCCCGCCGGAATCTTCCGTAACCGCTATACTGTCCGGTCTTTCATTTCGCCGGGCAGGCCCTCGGACGGCAGGCCGGGCCCTTCGTCCTGCGTCGCCCCGCCCTGCGGCGCGTCCGCGTGACCCCCTTCGACCTGCGGAGACTCCCCCTGGAGGCCCTGCTGGAGGTCGTCGGGCGGGAGCTCCTCGGACGAGAGCACCCGGACCTCGAAGTTCTCGATCACCGGGTTGGCGAGCAGCGTTCCGGCGATCCGGTGCACCCGCTCGAGCGCCGCCTCGTCGGCCGGCCCTTCGAGCTCGACCTCGAACCGCTTGCCCTGCCGGACGGCCACGACGCCGTCGAACCCCATCTGCGGCAGCTTCCGGGCGATCGCCTGGCCCTGCGGGTCGAGGATCTCCGGCTTGAGCATGACGTCGACGACGACACGCGCCACGGTCGCCCCCTCACTGATCTGCGCTTTTCCTTACGATCCTGAAGCGTACGGCACCATTGGCCCACGCGACCCACTCGCACCCCCGTCCGCACCCCGCCCGCATCCCCCGGAGCCGTCCGATGAACATCGACGACCTGACCCCAACGGAGCGCCGCCTGTGGGAGGCGTTCCCGAGCGGCGAATCCGTGGACCTGTCGTCCGGGGATCCGGCCCGCGACGATCCCGGGTACGCCGCGCACTGGGGACATGACCGGATGGTCAGGGCGGAGGTCCTGGTCGCGCTGCTGGTCGGGGCGGTGGAGCCGGAGCCGGGCCGGGTCGCCGCCGTACGGCTCAGCGGCGCCCGCATCACCGGGTCGCTGAACCTCGGGCACGCCGAGGTGCGCGTCCCGCTGGCGCTGACGTCCTGCTCGTTCGACGAGGCCCCGCACCTGTACTGGGCCAGCATGAACAGCGTCCACCTGATGGCCTGCCGGCTGCCGGGGCTGGTCGCGTCCGGCACGCGGGTGGACGGCCATCTGTGGCTGGAGGGCAGCCGGATCACCGGCGGGCTCTGGCTGGACGGGGCGAACATCACCGGCATCCTGAACATGTCGGGCGTCCAGCTGTCCAATCCGGGCGGGGACGCGCTGCTCGCCGACCGGCTGACGGTCGAGGCGAACGTCTACTGCGACCAGGGGTTCGCCGCCAACGGGGAGGTGCGGCTGCCCGGCGCCCGCGTCGGCGGCCAGCTGATCTTCCGGAAGGCGCGGCTGCACAACCCGTCCGGCGCGGCGCTGTACGCGAGCCGGCTGGACGTGGCCGCGAACGTGTTCTGCGACGGCGGGTTCGTCGCGGAGGGCGAGGTCCGGCTGCGCGGCGCCCGCGTCGGCGGCTACCTGTCGTTCGTCGGCGCGCAGCTGTCGGCGCCCGAGCGCACCGCGCTGAACGCCGACGACCTCACCGTCGAGACCGACGTCTACTGCTCCGACGGCTTCTCCGCGCACGGCGCGGTCAGCTTCTCCGGCGCGCACGTCACCGGCCAGCTCAGCCTGCGGGGCGCGCACCTGCGGCACGAGCAGGGGACGGCGCTGAGCCTCCAGCGCGTCCAGGCGGAGGAGGTCCTGCTGCGCCCGGCGGACAAGGTGGCCGGGACCACGGACCTGTCGTACGCGCGGATCAACCTGCTGCGGGACGAGGCGGCGACCTGGCCGGACCGGCTCCAGCTCGACGGCCTGCAGTACGAGACGCTCGAACCGCCGCTCGGCGCGCGCGAGCGCCTGGCCTGGCTGCGCCGCGACAGCGACGGCTACGCCCCGCAGCCGTACGAGCGGCTCGCCGCCACCTACCGCTCCCTCGGCCTGGACGCCGACGGGCGCTCCGTCCTGCTCGCGAAGGCCCGCGACCGGCGCCGCACGCAGGGCATCCCGCTGAAGGCGGTCGGCTGGTTCCAGGACATCCTGGTCGGTTACGGCTACCGGCCGTTCCGGGCCGCGAGCTGGCTGATCGGGCTGCTCGCCTTCGGGACGATCGTCTTCTCCGTGCACCGGCCGGACGTCCTGGACACCGGGCACAAGCCGCACTTCAACGCCTTCTTCTACACGCTCGACCTGCTGCTGCCGATCGGCAGCCTCGGCCAGGAGGTCGAGTTCGCGCCGAGCGGCGTCTACCAGTGGGTGGCGAACTTCATCGTGGCGGGCGGGCTGGTCCTCGGGCTGACCGTCGCGGCCGGCGCGACGCGCGCGCTCTCCCGCGAGTGAGGCGCGGCGCGGGGTGGCGCGCGTCACGGCGGATCGGCGCGGCGGAGCGGGGTAAGGGATAGGCGGCGGCCCTTGCATCCCTGGGTGTGATGTCTGCCACGATGTCTTTGGTGGCTTTTGTCCCTTACCGGGGGCAAGGCCGCTGACATCGGCCGGCCGTGCGGCGATCCCGCGCACCGGCCCCGAACGAGGAGTGCCATCAATGACGATCGACTCCGTCCGCGGCGCGCCCGACGCCCCCGAGCTCGCCGAACCCGAGCTCGTCAGGCTGCTCACCCCCGAGGGGGAGCGCGTCGAGCACCCGGACTACCCGCTGGACCTGAGCACCGAGGAGATCCGCGGCCTGTACCGCGACCTCGTGATCGTCCGCCGGATCGACCGGGAGGCCGTCGCGCTGACCCGGCAGGGCGAGCTCGGCCTCTGGGCGTCGCTGCTCGGCCAGGAGGCCGCGCAGGTCGGCTCGGGACGGGCGCTGTCCGAGCACGACATGGTCTTCCCGACCTACCGCGAGCACGGCGTGGCGTGGTGCCGCGACGTGGAGCCGCTGCGGCTGCTCGGGCTGTTCCGCGGCGTCAGCCACGGCGGCTGGGACCCCGCCGAGCACGGCTTCCACCTCTACACCGTCGTGATCGGCAGCCAGACGCTGCACGCGACCGGCTACGCGATGGGCGTCCAGCGCGACGGGGTGCTCGGCACGCCGTCCGCCGGCGGGACGATCGCCTACTTCGGCGACGGCGCGACGTCGCAGGGCGACGTGAACGAGGCGTTCGTGTTCGCGTCGGTGTTCAACGCGCCGATCGTGTTCTTCTGCCAGAACAACCAGTGGGCCATCTCCGAGCCGCTGGAGAAGCAGTCGCGCATCCCGCTGTACAAGCGCGCGCAGGGCTACGGGTTCCCCGGGCTGCGGGTGGACGGCAACGACGTGTTCGCGTGCCTGGCCGTCACCAGGAAGGCGCTGGAGAACGCGCGGACGGGCCAGGGCCCCACGCTGATCGAGGCGTACACGTACCGGATGGGCGCCCACACCACCACCGACGACCCCACGCGCTACCGGCTGAAGGCCGAAGAGGAGGCGTGGAAGCTCAAGGACCCGATCGAGCGGGTCAAGGCGTACCTGATCCGCAACGAGCTCGCCGGCACCGCGTTCCTCGACGAGGTCGAGGCCGAGGCCAAGCAGGTCGCCAAGGAGCTGCGCGAGGGCTGCCTGGCCATGCCGGACCCGGCGCCGCTGTCGATGTTCGAGCACGTCTACGCCGAGGACCATCCGCTGATGACCGAGGAGCAGGAGCGGTTCGCCGCCTACCTCGCGTCGTTCGAGGAAGAGGCCGCGTCGTGACCGCGCAGACCCTGACGCTCGGCAAGGCGCTGAACGCCGGCCTGCGCAAGGCCATGGAGGACGACCCGAAGGTCCTGGTCATGGGCGAGGACGTCGGCAAGCTCGGCGGCGTCTTCCGGATCACCGACGGGCTGCAGAAGGACTTCGGCGAGGAGCGGGTGATCGACACCCCGCTGGCCGAGTCCGGCATCGTCGGCACCGCGATCGGGCTCGCGCTGCGCGGCTACCGCCCGGTCTGCGAGATCCAGTTCGACGGGTTCGTGTTCCCGGCGGCCGACCAGATCATCACCCAGCTCGCCAAGATGGGCATGCGCTCGCTCGGCAAGCTGTCGCTGCCGATCGTGATCCGCATCCCGTGCGGCGGCGGCATCGGCGCCGTCGAGCACCACTCCGAGTCGCCGGAGGCGTACTTCACCCACACCGCCGGCCTGCGCGTCGTCGCCTGCTCCAACCCGGCCGACGCGTTCTCGATGATCCAGCAGTCGATCACCTCCCCCGACCCGGTGATCTTCTTCGAGCCGAAGCGCCGGTACTGGGACAAGGCCGAGGTCGACACCGACTCCCCCGCCGCCGGCTGGGCGCCGCTGCATGACGCGAAGGTCGTCCGTCCGGGCGAGCACGCCACGGTGCTGGCCTACGGGCCGTCGGTGAAGACGTGCCTGGAGGCCGCTTCGGCCGCCGCCGAGGAGGGGCGGTCGCTGGAGGTCATCGACCTGCGCTCGCTCAACCCCCTCGACATCGAGGCGGTCGTCGGCTCGGTGAACCGCACCGGGCGCTGCGTCGTCGTGCACGAGGCCCCGGTGTTCAGCGGGTTCGGCGCCGAGCTGGCCGCCCGCATCACCGAGACGTGCTTCTACCGGCTGGAGGCGCCGGTGCTGCGGGTCGGCGGGTTCTCCACCCCGTACCCGCCGTCCCGCCTCGAGGACCATTACCTGCCCGACCTGGACCGCATCCTGGACGCGGTCGACCGGACCTTCGCGTGGTGACGCCCGTGAGCCCGAAACTGTTCAAGCTGCCGGACGTCGGCGAGGGGCTGACCGAGGCGGAGATCGTCAAGTGGCACGTCCAGCCGGGCGACACCGTCGAGATCAACCAGACGATCGTGGAGATCGAGACGGCGAAGGCGATCGTCGAGCTGCCCTGCCCGTTCGAGGGCGTGGTCGCCGAGCTGCTGGTCACCGAGGGCCAGACCGTGGACGTCGGCGTGCCGATCATCTCGGTGGACACCGGGGCCGAGGGCGGCGTCGCCACCCCCGTCTCCGAGCCCCCGGCGCAGGCGGCGGCGATGCGCGAGGAGGGCGTCCCGTCCGCCGCCGAACCCGGGATGACCGCCCCTGACCAGCCGAAACGGCAGCCGGTCCTGGTCGGTTACGGGGTCAGGGAGGGGTCGACCAAGCGACGCGCGCGCAAGGCGTCCAACGGCGCCGCGCCGGTGCCGCCGCAAGCGCCCGCGCCGCCGGCGCCCGCCCGTCCACAGCCTGTGGAAAACGGGCTGCCGCTGGCGAAGCCTCCCGTCCGCAAGCTGGCCAGGGACCTCGGCGTCGACCTGACGACGATCACCGGCTCCGGCCCGAACGGCTCGATCACCCGCGACGACGTCCGCGCCGCGCAGGCGGGATCAACCGCGCCCGCGCCCCGCGTGACCGGGGGCGAGGAGCGGATCCCGGTCAAGGGCGTCCGCAAGGCGACCGCCGCCGCGATGTCGGCCTCGGCGTTCACGGCGCCGCACGTCACCGAGTTCCTCCAGGTCGACGTGACCCGCACGATGGAGGCGGTGACCCGGCTCCGCGAACTCCCCGACTTCGCAGGCGTCAAGGTCTCCCCGCTCCTGCTCGTCGCGCGCGCGCTGCTCACCGCCGTCGCGCGCCACCCGATGGTGAACTCCACCTGGGCGGACGGCCCGTCCGGCGCGGAGATCGTCGTCAAGCCGTACGTCAACCTCGGCATCGCCGCCGCCACCGACCGGGGCCTGATCGTCCCGAAGATCAAGGGCGCGCAGGGCCTCTCCCTGCCCGGCCTGGCGCGCGCGCTGACCGAGCTGGCCGACACGGCCCGGGCGGGCAAGGCGTCGCCCGCCGACCTGTCCGACGGGACCATCACCATCACCAACGTCGGCGTGTTCGGCGTGGACACCGGGACCCCGATCCTCACCCCCGGCGAGGCCGCGATCCTGGCCTTCGGCCAGATCCGCGACATGCCGTGGGTGCACGAGGGCGAGCTGGCGATCCGCAAGGTCACCACGCTCGCGCTGTCGTTCGACCACCGGATCGTCGACGGCGAACTCGGCTCCCGCGTCCTGCGCGACGTCGGCGACATGCTCGAGGACCCCCTGCGCATGCTCGCCTGGGGCTGATTCCGACCCGAAGGCGCGCGTCCCGGCCGGGGCGCGCGCCTTCGGCATGTCATCTGGAGGTGGATTGGAGCGGTCCGAATGCTCGCCCCGCTTATAGGACTGAACGTCAACAGATGACAGAGTAAGTGGGTTCTTATCAGCCTTACCTGGAGCGAGCATGCGGAGAAGCGGAACCCTGGTGCGCAGGACGCTGGCCGTGTCGGCGGCGGGCGCCCTCGCGGCGACCGTTCAGGCCGGACCGAGCCTGGCGGCGACCCCGGGCCCGGCGCCCGTGGTGTCCCGGGGAGTCACGATCCCGGCCTTCTACACCCCGCCCGCCGCGCTGCCCCCGTCCAACGGCACCCTCGTCCGGACCGAGCCGCTCCCGCTCGGGCTCAGCCTGCCGGGCCTGGACGGCCGCCCGCTGCCCGGCAAGGCGACGCGCCTGATGTACAAGTCGACCGACTCCAACGGCAAGCCCGTCGCGGTGACCGGCGCCTACATCGAACCCACGGCGGCCTGGAAGGGGCAGGGCCCCCGGCCCCTGGTCGCGCTGGCCTCCGGGACGATGGGCCAGGGCGACCAGTGCGCCCCGTCCTACTCCCTGCAGAACCCGCTGACGCTGACCGGCGACACCATGTCCGTCTCGTACGAGGACCTGGCCGTCTACCGGGTGCTGGCCACCGGCGCGGCCGTCGTCGTCACCGACTACGTCGGTCTCGGCGCCACCGACCGGCTCCACACCTACGTCAACCGCCTCGACGAGGGACACGCCCTGCTGGACGCCGCCCGCGCCGCGCACGCCGTACCGGGAGCGTCCATCACGGCGCACTCCAAGGTCGGGCTCTACGGCTACAGCCAGGGCGGCGGCGCCAGCGCCGCGGCGGCCGAACTCCAGCCGGCCTACGCGCCCGACGTCCACCTGGCCGGCACCTACGCCGGCGCGCCGCCCGCCGACCTGACCGCCGTCATGAAGGGCATCGACGGCAGCGCGCTCGTCGGGGCGCTCGGCTGGTCGATCAACGGCTTCGCCCAGTCCGACCCCGCCCTGCGCCGCATCGTCGACGCCAACATCAACGCGGCGGGCAAGGCCGCGCTCAAGGACATGTCCACCATGTGCGTGGGCGACGTGCTCCTCAAGTACGGCTTCACGTCGAGCACCAAGTGGAGCGTCGGCGGCAAGTCCATCGGCGACGTCATCGCCGCCCTCCCCGAAGCGCAGGCCATCCTGGACAAGCAGCGCATCGGCACGCGCAAGCCCGCCGGGCCCGTCCGGCTGACGACCGGCGTCAAGGACGACATCGTCCCCCACGCGCAGGCACGCCGGCTCGCCGCCGACTGGTGCCGCAAGGGCGGCAACGTCAGCTACGTCCCCGTCGACCTGCCGAACCTCGGCGACAAGACGCTCCTGAACCACTTCGCGCCGCTCCTCCTCGACCAGGGCGACGCGGTCACCTGGCTGACCGACCGCCTGGCCGGCAAGCCGTCCTCCTCCACCTGCAAGACCCTGCCGTCCCAGCCCTAGAACCCCAGCAACACAAGGGCGCGCGCCACCCCGGCGCGCGCCCTCGTCATGCTCGGCAGACCTAGAGCCCGCGCCCTACCGGCCGGCCTGGTGGCCCAGCGCCTGAGCGAATGCTCCGCGCTGAGCGATCGACCCGATAGTTCGTTGACGAATAATTCCTCAACGAACTATCCTGGGCGCATGCCCGAACCCCTGACTCCCCGCGAGGTCTTTCTGAAGCTTGTGCACGGCGTCTGCGAGGAACGCTGGGAGGAGGTGATCGACCTTTACGCCGAACGGCTCCATGTCGAGCATCCTTTCCATCCGCTCGCGCCGCCCCCGCTGCGATCCCTCGACGAACTGCGCGCGCACTTCGGGCTCACCGCGCCGCCCGGCACCCCTACAGGGCACACCCTGCGCCGCCGACCGACCGGGATCGCCGTCCACGAGACGGCGGACCCCGAGGTCATCGTCGCCGAGTTCCGGTACGAGGGAATCGTGGTGGAGACCGGCGAGCCGTTCACCATTCCCGCGGTCTTCGTCCTTCGCGTCCGGGACGGGAAGATCATCGAATCCCGCGACTACCTGGATCACCTGCGCTCCGCCCAGGCCCGTGGCCGGCTAGGGGAAGTCCTCGGCGCCGTGAGGCGGCACTACGCCCTCGCGGACGAGAATTGAACCCGGAATAGACCGGCCACCGGCATAAGACGAGCGGCCGCAGCGGCTCGGAAACGGTCTCCACGGGCACCGGGGCCGTGAGATGCGCCCGCATCAACTCCCGCCGGTCACCGCCGGTCGCGTCCGGGATGGCCAAGTCGCCGGACGACCGGCCGCCGAGCCCGTACGTGGCCGTGTCCTTCGCGACGATGGACTCCAACGGGTGGCCGGCAGTGGTCGGCTGCACCAAGCCGTGACGCCGGGCGAGATCACGAGACCGGGACGTTGAGGACCTTGCCGAAGGGGCCGCCGTCGAAGACGACCGACGTGATGTCGCCGGGAGGGGCCGGGACGTAGACGAAGCCGCGCTGCGGCTGGTTCGCGGCGGTGACGAAGGTGGCGCGGCCCGGGTCGACGTAGGCGGCGGGCTTGCCGGGGTCGCCGGGGCCGACGCGGACGGCCCGGTAGACGTCCTTGCCGCCCTGCGCGAGGACGGAGAACGAAGTGAACGCGCCGCCCGGGTAGTCCTTGTGCGCGTAGTTCGCGTTGGGCGGGGTGGTTCCGGGGCCCTCGTCGGTGATGGTGAAGACGCAGACGAGGTAGGCGCCGTCGCGGTAGAAGGGCTTGACGTCGAGGCGGCGCTTGTCGGCGCCGAAGCGGCCGTAGCGGCTGGCGACGGTGTTGCCGTCCTGGGCGCGGAAGGCGGCGGGCGCCGTGGTGCCGCCGCGCCCACCGGCGGCGGCGGTGGAGGAGCCGGTGGTGCCGTCGGTCTGCTGCCGGACGACGTAGGAGATCTCGACGCGGCGGTTGCGGGCGCGGGCCTGCGCGTCGTCCTTGCCGCCCTCCTTGGCGATCAGTTCGGATTCGCCCTTGCCGTGCGCGGAGTACTTGAACGCGTTGCCGAGCCGCTTCTTCATCTCGCCCATGACGGCTTCGGCGCGCTGGCGGGACAGCTTGAGGTTGTAGGAGTCGCTGCCCTTGCTGTCGGTGTGGCCGTCGAAGGACAGCGGCCGCTTGTCCGGGTCGGCCTTGGCCTTGATCTCCTGCGCCGCCTCGTCGAGGACGGCCTTGGCGCGGCCGGAGAGCTTGGCGGAGTTGAACGCGAACAGCACGTCGGTGCGCAGGTTCATCGTCACGTCGGTGCCGCTGGACGTGACGTCCTTGATCTCGCCCTCGGTGATGTCGTACAGCTCGACCGGGTTCCCGCCGGACGTCCCGGAGCCGGCGGCGGGAGAGTCGCCCGTGCCCGTCACGGGGATGCCGGTGTACTCGCCGGCCGTCCCCGGCGTGATCGCGGTGAGCTTCTGGACGGTCTGCGGGACGGCCGGGTACTCGGCCTGCATCTGCCGGGTGGCGCCGGGCGCGAACTGCTCGCCGCTGGTGGTCGCGGTCGGCTTGTACAGCTTCCCGCCCACGGGGTCGACCAGGGCGATCTCGAGCGGCACCGACTTCGGGGCCTGGTCGAGCGAGGTCACGCTGTACTTCAGGACGGACTTGGCGCCCTGCCGCTCGACGCCGGTGATCTGCAGCCGGGCGTGCAGGCCGTCCGCGCCGCCGAACCAGCCCTCCCTGGCGAACCCGGCCGCCGCGGCGGTCGCCGTGGGCGTGGTGGAGCCGCCGGCCTTGGCCGTCGGCGGGTCGCTCTTGCCCGCCTTGCCGGAGTCGGAGCAGCCTGCGGCGACCAGCACCCCGGCGAGGGACACGGCCAGGGGGAGACGCATAGAGACGCGGTGTCGGATGTCCGGCATCGGCTTCTCCGGTTCGGTGGGGGGAGGCGGGGGGACGCGCCCAGAGTAGTGACCGGGGCGCGGGAACGGCAGCGGCCCCCGCCGCACCGAGGGTGGCGGGGGCCGCTCGTTCCCAGTCCGCGGGAGGCGGGTGGGGCTCAGGACCGGATCAGAACGCCTCTTCGGGCAGCTCCATCACGTCCAGGGTGGTGGCCTCGGTGACGGCGCGGTCGGACGCGAGGCGGGGCAGCACGGTCTGGCAGAAGAACTGCGCGGCGGCGACCTTGCCGGTGTAGAACGCCTGGTCGGAGTCCGAGACGCCGCCGCCGAGGGCGGTGAGGGCGACCTCGGCCTGCCGGCACAGCAGCCACGCGACGATCAGGTCGCCGAGGGCGAGCAGCAGCCGGGAGGTGTTGAGCCCGACCCGGTACAGCTCCTTCGGGTTCTCCATCGAGCCGAGCGCCCACCCGATCATCGGGTCCAGGATGCCCTGCACGTCGTCGAGGGCCCGGCCGAGCAGCGCCCGCTCGTTCTTCAGCCGGCCGTTGCCGGCCTCGGACTCGGCGAACGCCTTGATCTCGCCGGCGAGCACCTTCAGCGCCTCGCCGTTGTCCCGCAGGATCTTGCGGAAGAACAGGTCCTGGCCCTGGATCGCGGTGGTGCCCTCGTACAGGGTGTCGATCTTGGAGTCGCGGATGTACTGCTCGACCGGGTACTCCTGCAGGAAGCCCGAGCCGCCGAAGGTCTGCAGCGACTCGGCGCCGAGCAGCGCGTAGGCCCGCTCGGAGCCGAAGCCCTTGACGATCGGCAGCAGCAGGTCGTTGATCTTCTCGGCCTGCTCGTCCCGGCGGCCCTCGTGCTCGGCGACCTGCACGGCGTCCTGGTAGGAGGCGGTGAGCAGCACCAGCGCCCGCATGCCCTCGGCGTAGGCCTTCTGGGTCATCAGGCTGCGGCGGACGTCCGGGTGGTGGGTGATCGTGACGCGCGGGGCGGCCTTGTCGGTCATCTGCGTCATGTCGGCGCCCTGGACGCGCTCCTTGGCGTACTCCAGCGCGTTCAGGTAGCCGGTGGACAGGGTGGCGATGGCCTTGGTGCCGACCATCATCCGGGCGTACTCGATGACCAGGAACATCTGCTTGATGCCCTGGTGCACGTCGCCGACGAGGTAGCCGACCGCGGGCTGCTTCTCGCCGAGGGTGAGCTCGCAGGTCGTGGAGACCTTGAGGCCCATCTTCTTCTCGACGTTGGTGACGTAGGCGCCGTTGCGCTCGCCGAGCTCGCCGGTCTCGACGTCCACCAGGTACTTGGGGACGAGGAACATCGACAGGCCCTTGGTGCCGGGGCCGGCGCCCTCGGGGCGGGCCAGCACCAGGTGGAAGATGTTCTCGGCCATGTCGTGCTCGGCCGAGGTGATGAAGCGCTTGACGCCCTCGATGTGCCAGGTGCCGTCGGGCTGCTGGACGGCCTTGGTGCGGCCCGCGCCGACGTCGGAGCCGGCGTCCGGCTCGGTCAGCACCATCGTGGCGCCCCACTGCCGCTCGAGCGCGAGCTCGGCGAACTTCTTCTGCTCGGGGGTGCCGATGTGCCAGAGGATCTGGGCGAAGCCGGGGCCCGAGGCGAACATGTAGACCGCCGGGTTGGCGCCCAGCACCTGCTCGGCGACGGCCCAGGTCAGCGAGCGGGGGGCGCCGCTGCCGCCGAACTCGGGGGCGAGGTCCAGGCGGTACCACTCGGCGTCCATCCACGCCTTGAACGACTTCTTGAAGCTCTCCGGCATGGCGACGTCGCCGGTGGCGGGGTCGAACTTCGGCGGGTTGCGGTCCGCGTCCTCGAAGGAGTCGGCCAGCGGGCCCTCGGCGAGCCGGTTCACCTCGTCGAGGATGCTGCGCACGGTGTCCTCGTCCAGGTCGGCGTACGGTCCGCTGCCGAGCAGGTCCTGGCGCTTGAACACCTCGAAGAGGTTGAACTCCAGGTCCCGGAGGTTGCTCTTGTAGTGCCCCATTCGAGACTCCGTCTGGTCCGGCGGCGCCAGGACGGCCCCGCACACGTCTACTGGTCAGTAACTCGACATCATGCTACCCGCTGGTAACCAGTGGCAACCACCCAAAACCGGACGCGTCACGGGACGCAGGCCACATCCGCGCCTCGACCGGTCGCTCAACGTGACGCGAATCACAAGCCGGTTACCGAGACGTAGGGAAATACGGACAAACAACCACCTTTCGGACTACTAGCCCTATACACGGCCACTAACTCCCAGTCGGGTGTTTCCGAATCGCGGCGCCCGTGCGTCCGGGACCTTACGAGCACATCGGTTGGCGAACGATTCCCGGCCGGTCCTTGACGGGCATCCGGGCGCACCGATAAAGAGCGCCCCCAATGGGGCACGCGTGGCCGAATCTGGCAAAGGTGAACCATTTGCTGGTCTGCTCACTCTTACTTGAGGTGGCACGGGGTCGCAAGAGTCGGCAAGCTCCGTCGCCACGGGAGAGAGAGGACCTGTTTTGTCGTCTGTCACGGGGTGGCTGAGTGACGCCTGGAGTTCGGTCGCGGGGGCGACGGCCGGGGGCGACTGGCGGAAGTTCGTTCCGCTGGGCTTCGCCGGGCTGCTCGTCTGGGGGCTCTGGCTCTACCGGGTGATCCTGTCCCGCATGGACAAGCCGGTGGTCAACAACTTCCGGACGACCGTCTCGGTCGTGGTCCCGTCCTACCGCGAGGACCCCGAGATCCTCGTCCGCTGCCTGGAGAGCTGGCTCGCCCAGAACCCCAGCGAGGTCATCATCGTGATCGACGTCGCCGACACCGAGGGGCACCGGCGGCTCGCCCAGGTCACCGACCCGCGGCTGCACGTGCTCGTCTACGAGCACTCCGGCAAGCGCTCCGCGCTCGGCGTCGGCATCCGCGCCGCCCGCGGCGAGGTCATCGTGTTCGCCGACTCCGACACCTGGTGGCAGCCCGGCCTGCTGGACGCGGTGCAGATGCCGTTCGAGGACCCGCAGGTCGGCGGCGTCGGCACCCAGCAGAACGTCTACCAGCGCACCACCAGCGTCTGGCGCCGCGTCGCCGACTGGCTGGTCAACCTGCGCTACTACGACTACGTCCCGGCGATGGGCTCCAAGGGCGGCGTCGCCTGCCTGTCCGGCCGCACCGCCGCCTACCGCCGGTCGGTGATCCTGCCGGTGGTGGAGAACCTGGAGAACGAGTTCTTCCTCGGCCGCCGCTGCATCGCCGGCGACGACGGCCGGCTCACCTGGCTCACCCTGTCGCAGGGCTACAAGACCGTGCACCAGTCGTCGGCGCGCGCGATCTCGATGTTCCCCGACTCGTTCCGGGCCTTCTTCAAGCAGCGCATCCGGTGGAGCCGCAACTCCTACCGCTGCTACCTCACCGCCCTGTGGAAGGGCTGGCTGTGGAAGACGCCGTTCGTCACCAAGGTCACCGTGCTGCAGATCCTGCTGACCCCGGTCACGATGGCGGTCACCCTCGGCTACCTGATCTTCAGCCGGATCGCCGACAACCTCAACCCGATCGGCATCTCGCTGGCGCTCGGCTGGGTGCTGCTCGGCCGCGGCGTCCGCGGCTGGTCGCACCTCAAGCGGCACCCCGGAGAGATCCTGCTGCTGCCCCTGACCGTGTTCGTCGTCATCGGCATCTCGCTGCCGATCAAGCTGTACGCCTTCATCACGATGAACAAGCAGGGCTGGCTGACCCGCACCTCCGACCAGGTCGGCGGCGCCGGGCAGAGCGCGAGCTCGCTCCAGGGAGTGGGCTGAGGTGACGCACCCGAACCTCCGCCCGCGCCTTCCCGGCGCCTCGGGGCGGGGCCTCGCCACGGCCGCGGCCGCGCTCGGCCTCGGGCTCGTCCCGCTGGGCCTGCTGCCCGGGACGCCGGCGCCGCGCGCGCACGCCGACCCCGTCGCCGACGCCAACCGGCAGGCCGCGCTGGTCGACCGGGAGGACCAGCGGATCATGCAGACGCGGTCCGTGCTCGCGGCGACCCTGATGATCGGCGGGCAGGCGACCGCGCAGTGGAAGCGCCCGCAGATCTTCGGCTCCGCGCAGGGCAAGACGCTGGTCCTGCCGGCGACGACCACCGGACGCGCCTACACGGTCGCCGACCTGGCCAAGTTCGGCGGGCAGTACTTCAAGCGCCAGGGGGACGGCTCCTACCTGCTCGGCATCCACGTGTTCGTGGCCGACGGCGCCAAGCTCCTGCTGTCCAGCGGGCCGGGCCCGCTGGTCCTGCGGATGGGCAGCCTGCCGGGGGCGTTCAGCTCCATCGTCAGCTTCGGCGGCACCATCCAGGTCAAGGGCACCCAGCGCGCCCCGGTGCAGATCACCAGCTGGAACCCGCGCCTCAACGCCCCGGACCGGCAGGTCGCGGACGGCCGCGCCTACATCCGCGCCGTCGGCGGCGAGTTCAAAATGGACTACGCGAAGGTCAACGACCTCGGCTTCTGGAGCGGCCGGACGGGCGGCATCGCGCTGACCGGCACCGACCGCCCGTCCAGCGCCACCAAGCACCTGAACAAGGACCAGCGGCACGCGGCGAAGAAGAAGCGCCAACAGCAGCAGCAGAACGGCGGCAACACCGGCGGCGGCCCCGGCGACATCGAGACCGAGGCGCCCGGCGGCACCGCGACGCACGTCCCGGCCGCCGACCTGGTCACCGGCTCGATCAGCAACTCCACCATCGCCGGCGACGCGTTCGGGCTGTTCGTGTCCGGCTCCAACCAGACCCAGATCATCGGCAACGCGATCCAGAACAGCCTGGTGAACGGGCTGGTCATGCACCGGTTCGCGAAGAACGCCACCATCTCCAACACGACGGTGCGCGGCAGCAGGGGCGACGGGTTCGTGCTGTCGCGGGCGACCGAGAAGATCCGCGTCTCCAACTGCACGGCGGAGAAGAACGGCCACAACGGCTTCACCCTGAACGGCAAGGCGCTCGCGGAGGGCCCGTCCGCGTCCGGCGAGTCGCTGGAGAGCTTCGGCGACAGCTCGATCAACAACAGCCTGGCCAGGGACAACGGCCACTACGGCATCGAGCTGCTCGGCGGCGACAAGCTGTCGGTGCAGAACAGCAAGGTCATCGGCGGCGACATGGGCATCGTCGTCCGGGACGCCGCGACCAACGTGCAGATCTCCGGGAACCAGCTGACCGGGCAGGTCCGGCAGGGCATCTCGCTGCGCGACGGGGTGAAGGGCGCGAACCTCGCCGGCAACACCGTGGACGGCGCCCGCACCGGCATCTACCTGCGCGGCTCGTCCGCCACCCTGCTCGGCAACACGATCAAGGGCGCGACCGCGCACGGCATCTCGCTGCTCGGGTCGGCGGGCGGCTCGGAGATCCGCGACAACACCCTCAGCGGGTCCGGCACCAGCGCGGTCAGCACCTCCCGGTCGCACGGGAAGGTGACCAAGGAGGACAACAACGACGACGGCTGGCACGACACCGCGTCGCTGTGGATGAAGGTCCAGCGGTACCTGACGCCGCTGAACGTCATCTGGACGTGCGTGTTCGCCGTGGTCATCTTCTCGATGATCCGGGCGCGCAACGACCGGCAGCGCATCGGCCGGCTCGGGCTGCACCCCTACACGCTGCAGCAGCCGATGGAGAAGCGGCAGGTGTGGAGCCTGCCGCGCCGCTCGGCGCAGCCGCAGCCGCGCCCGATGCCGGCGCGGCCCGGCCCGATGCCGGGCCCGATGCCGGGCGCCATGCCGGGTGCGCCGGCGATGGCGGGCGCCGGGGCCGGCGGCCGCGGCGGCAACCCGCTGGCCGCACCGGTGCCCGGCCAGCCCGTCGCCGGCCGGCACGTGGCGCCGCCGCCCGGCGGGCCGTCCGCGCCGCCGACGGTCCCCGGCAACGTGCGCCGCCCGGCGGCGCCGCCGCGCGGCCCGCAGCCGGTCGCGCCGCACTCCTCGCAGACGACCGGTCCGCGCCCGGTGCCGCCGCCGGCGACGCCGCCGCACCCGACGCCGCGCGGCGGCGTCCCGCAGCCGCAACGAAGGGGGGTCTGACATGAGCGGGCCGACTCCGGTCTCCCGGCCGACCCCGTCCGCCGGGCCCGATCCGGCGGCCGGGCCGTCCGGGCCGCGGCACGGCGCCGCGGCGAAGAAGAAGGGCGGCGCCGGCAAGCTCGTCACGACGCTGGTGGTGCTCGGTCTCGCGGGCGGCGGGACGTACGCCTACCGCGTCTACTCCCAGCGGGACGCGGGGCTGCCCGCGGTCGACGACGTGTCCCCGAGCGCGGCGCGGCAGCAGTCGACGCTGGTCGACCAGGAGGACCTGCGGGTCATGCAGATCCGCGCCAAGCAGGAGTCCGACATCGCGGGCGGCGGCGCGGCGGCGCAGCAGGCCCGCAACCCGCAGGTGCTGGCCTCCGCCAACGGCCGCACGCTGATGCTCCCGCAGCGCAGCCAGCCCTACTACGTCTCCGAACTGGTCAAGATCGCGGGCCAGGACTTCCAGAAGCAGAGCGACGGGTCGTACCTGCTCAGCGTCAACATCATGGTCGCGGCGGGCGGCAAGCTGATCCTGCAGAGCTCGACCGGGCCGCTGACGATCCGGATGCGCAGCGTGCCCGGCGCGTTCACCTCGATCGTCAGCGCGGGCGGCACCGTCAAGATCAACGGGTCGGCGCAGAACCCGGTCCGGATCACCAGCTGGAACGAGGACACCAACAAGCCCGACACCCAGGTCGCCGACGGGCGCTCCTACATCCGCGCCATCGGCGGCAGCTTCGACATGAAGTACACGCAGGTGTCGGACCTCGGCTTCTGGAGCGGCCGCACCGGCGGCGTCGCGCTGACCGGCTCGGACCGCCCCGACTCGTCCGCCGAGCTGGCCGACCCCGGCCCGGCGCACCGGGTGACCCTGCCGGACGGCCAGAACGAGACCACGCAGGGCGACCGCCAGCGGGTCGAGGTCACCCCGGCGGGCGCGGCGGGCAAGGGCGGCACGTTCGAGGTGCCGGCGGCGAGCCTGGTCAGCGGGACGATCGACAACTCCAGCTTCGACGGCGACGCCTACGGGGTGTTCGTGACGGCGTCGAACCAGGTGCAGATCACCAACACCGCCATCAGGAACAGCCTGGTGAACGGGGTGCTGCTGCACCGGTTCGCCAAGAACGCGACGCTGGAGAACACCACGGTCACCGCCAGCCGCGGGGACGGCTTCGTGCTGTCGCGCGGGACCGAGGGCGTCCACGTCACCAACTGCACGTCCAGCGACAACGGCGGCAACGGGTTCACGCTGAACGGGGAGCCGCTCGCCGAGGGCCCGTCGGCGTCCGGCGAGGCGATCACCAGCTTCGGCAACAACCTGGTGAGCAGCAGCGTCGCCAGCAACAACCGGCGGTACGGGGTCGAGCTGCTCGGCGGCACCGCCGTCGCCGTGCAGAACAGCCGGATCACCGGCGGCGACATGGGGATCGTGGCGCGCGCGAAGGGCACCCGGATCCAGATCGCCGGGAACCAGATCAAGGGCTTCGCCCGGCAGGGGATCGTCGTGCGGGACGGCATGGCGGCCGCGACGGTGTCCGGCAACGTCGTCAGCGGCGGCAAGACGGCGCTGTACATCCGCAACGCCAACGGCACCTTCAACGGCAACACGGTGCAGTCGGCGCACCGGCACGGCATCACGCTGCGCGGCAACGTCAACGGCTCGGTGATCACCGGCAACACGCTGAGCGGCGCCGGGACGAGCGTCATGGACCTCGACGGGGCCACCGGCAAGTACCAGAACGCGAACAACAACATCAAGGGGTGGCACAAGACCGCGGGCTTCACGACCTGGCTCAAGCGGATCTTCAAGCCGCTGAACGTCATCTGGGGCGGCGTGTTCCTGCTGGTGGCCATCTCGATGTTCCGGTCCCGCGGCACCCGGCTGCGCATCGGCAGCCTCGGCTCCCACCCGTACGCGGAGCAGGACAAGCTCGAGGAGCGGCCCGTGCGGCTGCTCCGCCGCGCCGATACCGTCCCCTCCGAGGACGGTCAGCGGGTCGGTGCGCGCGGCGGGCGGTAGCCCGGCGCCGACGGCGGCACGACGCACCAGAGCGGTCATCCAAGGAGTAGTTCGGCAATGACGATCAAGATCGATGTCAAGTTCATCATCGGCCTGCTGGTCGGCGCGCTGGTCGCGGCGGGGCTGGTGCTGATCTTCACCACCGGCGGCGGGGGCGACGACTCGAAGAAGACCTCCGCCGACGGCAGGATCAGCCCCGCCCCGCAGGGCGGCGGCGACCAGGGCGGGGACCAGGGCGGCGACTCCGGGGACGGGGACGGCGGGTCCGGCGGCGGCGCGCAGGCCGGCGCGCCGCTGACGCTGCCCGTCCCGGACGGCGGCGGCAAGGTGAACTGCCCGAACCCGACCAAGACCGTCAGCGACGCGAACTCGCTCCAGCAGGCGCTGAAGGGCGCGCAGGCCGGCGACGTCATCAAGATGAACCCCGGCAAGTACGTCGGCAAGTTCGTCGCGACGGCGTCCGGCACGCAGCAGCAGCCGATCTTCCTGTGCGGCGAGCAGGGGTCGGTCATCGACGGCGGCGGCGTCAAGAAGGGCTACGGCTTCCACCTGGACAAGGCGAACTACTGGCGGCTGGTCGGCTTCACGATCCAGAACAGCCAGAAGGGCGTCGTCGGCGACACCACCAACGGGTCGATCATCCAGGGCCTGAGCGTGCACGACATCGGCGACGAGGCCATCCACGTGCGGGACTTCTCCACCGGCAACACCATCCAGTACAACAAGGTCTTCAACACCGGGCTGCGGCGCGAGAAGTTCGGCGAGGGCGTCTACCTCGGCACCGCGCAGTCCAACTTCAAGTCGGTCTCCGACGGCAAGGTCGACAACAGCGACAACAACGTGGTGCGCGGGAACGTCATCCGGGCGACCGCCGAGGCGATCGACATCAAGGAGGGCACGAAGGGCGGCAAGATCCTGAACAACGTGTTCGACGGGTCGAAGACCGGCGGCGACAAGCACAACGACTCGTGGGTGGACGTCAAGGGGAACGGCTACCTGATCGAGGGCAACAAGGGCACGAAGACGCCGCTGGACGGCTTCCAGGTGCACCAGATCATCAAGGGCTGGGGCACCGGCAACACCTTCCGCAACAACACGATCGACCTCGGCGGCGGCAAGGGCGTCGGGATCAACGACACGGTCGGCGGCAACACGATCGGCTGCAACAACAAGGTGTCCGGCGGGCAGCTGACGGCGAAGGGCAAGTGCTCCTGACGCGCGGGGGCGCGTGCACGGGGACGGGGGTGAACCTTGAAGATCGATGTGAAGTTCGCGGGCGTGCTGGTCGTGGGGGCCGTCGCGACGAGCGCGGTGGTCGTGCTGGCCACCCAGGGCGGCGGCGAGTCCAAGGACACCGCCGGGACCGACCCGTTCCCCGGGACGGGGCAGGCGCCGCCCGCCGGCACGGGGGCCGGGGCCGGGGCCGGGGCGGGCACAGGGGCCGGAGCGGGCTCGGGGTCCGGTTCCGGTAACGGGGTCGGGCAGCCGGCGCCGGCGATGCCGCTGCCGTCCTCGTACCGGCGGGTCGCGTGCCCGAAGGCGACGGTGACCGTGCACGGCGCCGTCGAGCTGCAGAAGAGGCTGAACACGGCGGCGCCGGGCGACATCATCCGGCTCGCGCCGGGCAGGTACGTCGGGCAGTACGCCAGCCAGAAGTCCGGCACCCAGGCCAAGCCGATCTTCGTGTGCGGGACGCCGCAGTCCGTGCTGGACGGCGGCGCCATGACCAAGGGCTACGGCTTCCACCTGCAGAACGCGAGCCACTGGCGGCTGATCGGCTTCAGCGTCACGCGCAGCCAGAAGGGCGTCATGCTCGACGGCACCAGCGGGACGGTCGTGCAGGGGCTGAACGTCCACGACGTGGGCGACGAGGCCGTCCACCTGCGCTCGTTCAGCACCGGCAACGCGGTGCAGTACAACACCATCACCCGCACGGGCCGCGGCAACCCGCGCTTCGGCGAGGGCGTGTACCTCGGCTCGTCGCACAACAACTGGGGGCAGCTCACCCAGGGCAAGCCGGACGCCAGCGACGCCAACCTCGTCGCCGGGAACCGGATCACCGCCACCGCCGAGGCGGTGGACATCAAGGAGGGCACGTCCGGCGGACGGCTCGTCGGGAACGTCTTCGACGGCGCGCAGCTCTCCGGGGGCGGCGTGAACGACTCGTGGGTCGACGCCAAGGGCAACGGCTACGTCATCGAGGGGAACCGCGGGGCCAGGACGCTCAAGGACGGTTTCCAGACGCACGAGGAGTACAAGGGCTGGGGAACCGGCAACGTCTTCCGCCGCAACGTCATCGACCTGGGCGGGGCCAAGGGCGTCGGGATCTTCCTCGGCTCGGACGGCAACACGGTCGCCTGCGACAACAGGGTCACCGGCGGCGAACTGATCAACAAGGGCAAGTGCTCCTAGAGCCATCGGGAGTCGTCTCTTCCGTCAGCAGTGAAGAAGGAGAAGTGGAATGAACCCGACGGAGTCCCCGCGGCTCACCGTCATCGGCACCGGGTACCTCGGCGCCACGCACGCCATCTGCATGGCCGTGCTGGGCTTCGACGTCCTCGGCGTCGACGTCGACCGGCGCAAGGTCGAAAGGCTCGCCTCCGGCGAGGTGCCGTTCTTCGAGCCGGGCCTGCCGGAGCTGCTGTCCAAGGCCCTGGAGTCCGGCCGGCTGCGCTTCACCACCTCCTTCGAGGAGGCCGGCGAGTTCGGCGACGTGCACTTCCTGTGCGTGGGAACGCCGCAGCAGCCGGGTTCGGACGCCGCCGACCTCACCTACGTCGACGCGGCGGTACGCGCGCTCGCGCCGACGCTGACCCGGCGCGCGCTGGTCGTCGGCAAGTCGACGGTGCCGGTCGGCACCGCCAGGAACCTGACCGACCTCATCCACGAGCTCGCGCCCGCCGGCGAGGAGGTCGAGCTGGCGTGGAACCCCGAGTTCCTGCGCGAGGGGTTCGCCGTCGACGACACGATGCGCCCGGACCGGCTGGTGTTCGGCGTCGAGTCCGACTGGGCGGAGGAGCGGCTGCGCGCGGCGTTCAAGCCGATCCTGGAGCAGCAGGGCACCCCGGTGGTGCGCACCGACCTCGCCACCGCCGAGCTGGTGAAGGTCGCCGCGAACTCCTTCCTCGCCACCAAGATCTCCTACATCAACGCGATGGCGGAGGTCTGCGAGGCGGTCGGCGCCGACATCAAGCACCTCGCCGACTCGCTCGCGCTGGACGACCGGATCGGCGGCAAGTTCCTCAAGCCGGGCCTCGGCTTCGGCGGCGGCTGCCTGCCGAAGGACATCCGGGCGTTCGCGCACCGCGCCGAGGAGCTCGGCGTCGGGCAGGCCGTGTCGTTCCTGCGCGAGGTCGACGACATCAACCGGCGGCGGCGGGCCCGCACCGTCGACCTCGTCCGGGAGATGCTCGGCGGCATCTCCGGCAAGCGGATCGCGGCGTGGGGCGCGGCGTTCAAACCGAACTCCGACGACATCCGCGACGCGCCCGCGCTGGACGTGGCGCGCACCATGCACGGGCTCGGCGGGCACGTCCGGGTGTTCGACCCGGCGGCGCTGGACAACGCGCGGCGCGCGTTCCCCGAGCTGCGCTACGGCGACAGCGCGCTCGACGTGGCGCAGGACGCCGACGTCGTGGTGCTGCTGACCGAGTGGTCGGACTTCAAGGAGATCGAGCCGGACGCGCTCGCGCAGGTCGTCCGGCACAAGCGGATCGTGGACGGCCGGCACGCGCTGGACGCCGCGAAGTGGCGCTCCGCGGGCTGGGAGTACCGCGCGCTGGGCCGTTCCTGAGGCCACCCGCAACGGTTCCCGCCGGTGAGATCGGCCACCGGCGGGAACACCCCGCCCAGCGGGGCCGTTGTCGCGGGTGAGGGCCCCGATGCGGGCCCTCCCGGACGAGGTGCGCCGTACCCGGCAGGCGAAGACGACGCGTGACCGTGCCGTCTCACGCATCCGGGAGTCATCATGGCGTGGATCCTCGTCGTCCTCGCGGGCCTGTTCGAGGTCGCGATGGCGCTGTGCCTGAAGGCCAGCAAGAACTTCTCCGAGTGGCCGCCCGCCGCCGGGTTCCTCGTGTTCGCGGTGACCAGTTTCGGCCTGCTCAGCTTCGCGCTGCGGTCGCTGGACGTCGGCACCGCGTACGCCGTCTGGGTCGGGATCGGCGCCGTCGGCACCGCGACGCTCGGGATGGTGCTGATGGGCGACCAGGTGTCGGCAATGAAGATCGGTGCGCTCGCCTGCATCATCGTCGGCGTGATCGGCCTGAACCTGGCCGGTGGGGGTCACTGAACCCGACAGAGTCGGCCGGGGGGCGCGGGGGGTCGTCCCCCCTCGGGAAGCATTGATTCAGCGGACGACCTGCCCTAATGGAACGTAGGCTCCCGTAGTTGCGTCTATCGGACGACGGGAGCACCGGGGGTGCTCGGGAACACAGGAGGGCGACCTTGGTCTTCAAGAAGCTGCGGCAGGCGATGGGCATCGGCGGCCCGTCCATCGAGACGACCCTGCACGACCCGAACACCACTCCGGGCGGCGTCGTCACGGGGGAGGTCGTCATCATCGGCGGCCAGTACAACTCCGACATCTCGTCGGTGAACCTGGCCCTGCGCACCCGGGTCGAGGTCGAGACGAGCGACAGCGAGTACACCTCCAACATCGAGTACTCGAAGATGCCGGTCGCGGGCGGCTTCAAGCTGGAGGAGGGGATGCGGCACAGCGTCCCGTTCCGGTTCCCGATCCCGTGGGAGGCGCCGCTCACCCACATGTACGGGCGCCCGCTGCACGGCACCACGGTCGGCATCGCCACCGAGCTGGAGGTCGCGGGCGCGCTCGACCCGGGCGACCTCGACCCGATCGCCGTGCACCCGCTGCCGGCGCAGGAGCGCCTCCTGGCCGCGTTCTCCAACCTCGGCTTCCAGTTCCGCAACGCCGACTGCGAGAAGGGCCGCATCTGGGGCGTGCACCAGGAGCTGCCGTTCTACCAGGAGATCGAGTTCCACCCGCCGCACCAGTACGGGCACGGCATCAAGCAGCTCGAAGTGACGTTCGTGTCGTACCCGCAGTCGATGGAGGTCGTGCTGGAGCTGGACAAGCGCGGCGGCGTCTTCACCGAGGGCCACGACGCGTTCAGCCGGTTCACCGTCGACTACGCGACCGTCGACCACACCGACTGGGAGCGCGAGCTGGGCGGCTTCCTCCAGGAGGCCGGCCGCCGCCGCGGCTTCTTCTAGGCCCGGCCTGGGGGAACGACACCGGCCCCCTCCGCGGTGTTGATCGCGGAGGGGGTCTCCCCGTAGAAAGGGTTCCCGTGCCCCCATCCCCCGGTCTCAGCGAACCCCCCGGACTCAGCGCGGCCGAGCGCCGGCTGTGGGCCGCGTTCCCGACCGGGGCCCGCGTCGTCCTCGGCGACGACCGTCCCGCCGGGCCGCTGCCCGACCGGATCGTCCGGGCCGAGATCATCAGTCTGCTGCTGCTCGGCGCGGCCGAGGCCCGCACCGGCCACGTCGCCGCGGTCCGGCTGCGCGGCGCGTACGTCACCGGGCAGCTGGACGTGTCG
Source organism: Actinomadura sp. NTSP31 (assembly GCF_041951385.1). Taxonomy (NCBI): domain Bacteria; kingdom Bacillati; phylum Actinomycetota; class Actinomycetes; order Streptosporangiales; family Thermomonosporaceae; genus Actinomadura; species Actinomadura sp. NTSP31. The sequence goes on from NZ_JBGNUT010000016.1 coordinate 120,922, forward strand.
GGCGGCACCGTCGAGCACGAGCTGCGGCTGGAGCGGTGCCGGCTGGTCGAGGAGCCGCGGTTCTCCAACGCCCGCACCCGGCAGCTGCGGTTCGGCGGCTGCCGGATGCCGGGCTTCGACGGCGGCGGGCTCCAGGCCGACGGGTACCTCAGCCTGTCCGGCTCGGAGATCGAGGGCGAGGTGCGGCTGCCGCGCGCGCAGTTGCTCGGCGGGTTCCGGATGAACGGGACGCGGATCACCGCGTCCGCGCCGGACAAGTGGGCGCTGTTCAGCGGCGGGCTCGTCGTGGAGGTCGGGGCGTTCATCCGGGAGGCGGACATCACCGGCGGGGTCCGGTTCGTCGGCGCGAAGATGAACGGCGGGCTGTTCATGGAGGGCACCGTGCTGTCCAATCCGGGGCGGATCGCGCTGGACGGGCAGAACATGGTGGTCGAGAACACCTGCGAGTTCAGCCAGGGCTTCCACGCCATCGGGACGGTCCGGCTACGCAGCGCCCGCTTCAACGGGATCCTGTCGTTCTCCAAGGGCCTGCTCGACTCCGGCGACCCGGCGCGGATGGCGCTGCACGCGAGCCACATGGTCTGCGACGAGCTGCTGCTGTGGCCCGCGGAGAAGATCAAGGGCCGGGTGTCGCTGTCGTACTCGAAGATCGACCTGATCATGGACCATCCGGCGGTCTGGCCGGACGAGCTGTACCTCAACGGCACCACCTACCAGACGCTGCGCGGCGGGGAGTTCAAGGACCGGCTGAGCTGGGTGGCCCGCGACCCCGAGTTCCACCTCCAGCCGTACGAGCAGCTCGCCGCCTGGTACCACGGCATCGGCCACGACGACCTGGCCCGCAAGGTGCAGCTCGCGAAGCTGCGCGCCCGCCGCCGCAAGGTGAACCCGGTCAGCCGCGCGTGGAACCACGTCCTCGACTGGACGGTCGGCTACGGCTACCGGCCCTGGCTGGCGTTCGCGTGGTTCGCGGTCCTGCTCGCCGCCGGCACCGCGGTGTTCTCCGCCGACCCCCCGAAGGGGATCAAGCAGCCGGCCGAGCAGCCGCACTTCCACGCGCTCGTCTACGCCCTCGACCTGCTGATCCCCATCGACACGTTCGGGCAGCAGCAGGCGTTCGACCCGCAGAACTGGTCCCGCTGGGTCGCCTACGCGCTGATCGCGACCGGCTGGGTGCTCGCCACCGCGCTCATCGCCGGCGTCACCCGGGTGCTGCGCCCGAACTGACCGGCCGCCCCGCACGTCCGTCGGGGTGCGGAGATCGAGGAGAATGGGGCCTCATGGGCACGTATCTGATCACGGGGGCGACGGGCGGCATCGGCACCGCCGTCGCGGAACTGCTGCGCGAGCGCGGCCACGACCTGATCGTCACCGGCCGGTCCCCCGAACGGCTGGACGCGCTGGCGGGCCGGCTGCGCACGGGCGCCGCGCACGCCGCCACCCAGTCCATCGCGATCGCGCCCGGCTCGCCGCCGGTCGCCGCGTCGGGCGCGTCCGTCACCACGGTCCCGCTGGACCTCACCGAGCCGCGCCGGATCGAGGCGGTGCTCGCCGGCGCGGAGCTGCCGGCCCGGCTGGACGGCGTGATCCACGCGGCCGGGGTCGTCCACCTGTCGCCGGTCGCCCTGCTGGAGGCGGACGAGTGGATGGACCACCTGTCGGTGAACCTGGTGTCCGCCGCCGAGGTCACCCGGCTGCTGCTGCCCGCGCTGCGCGCCGCCGAGGGCCACGTCGTGTTCGTGAACTCGACCGCGGGGCTGCGCGCGAACCCGGAGTGGTCGGCGTACGCGGCGAGCAAGTTCGGGCTGCGCGCGCTGGCCGACTCGTTGCGGGCGGAGGAGCCGGCGCTGCGCGTCACGACGGTCTACCCGGGGCGGACGGCCACGGAGATGCAGCGGAAGGTGCGCGCGCAGGAGGGCCATCCCTACGCCGAGGACGATTTCGCCGCGCCCGGCACGGTGGCCCGCGTCCTGGTCTCCGCCCTGGAGACGCCCCGCGACGCGGTCGTCTCCGACGTCACCGTCCGCCCGAACTAGCCCCCGCGCCGATGGCGGCCGGCGAGGAGGCCTTCCTGGCCCACCGCGACCTCATCTCGCCGTCGCCCGCCTATAGCGCGTCCTAATTGTTCGTTATCGATGCGCATGCGCGGCTTGCCCGTCTCGGGGGCGGGCAGGCGAGCGCCGTGACGCAGAGGTATCCGGACGCCGAGGACGTCGACCACCCGGGAGCACCGCCGCTCCCCCGCCTGCGCGACCGGCCCTGGGCGGGGCCGGCGGCGCTCGTGGTGATCGCGGTGCTGCTCGGGTCGGGGCTGTGGCTGCTGCGCTGGTCGGGCGCCGCCTCTACCGCCACCCCCGACACCTTCTGGTACGCGCGCGACGCCCTGCGGTACGCGGGGCGCTCGCAGCCGGACGCCGACCGCACGGCGGCGAAGATCGCCTGCGTCGCGATGGAGCGGGGACGTCCGCGCCCCCCGCTGACCTACACCGAGTGCCTGGGCTACCGGACGAGGCTGCCCGGCGAGGCGCCCGCCCGCTTCCAGCGGATCTTCACGTCGCGTCCGGGCTACCCGCTGCTCGCGGCGCCGTTCGTCCGGGTGATGGGCGTGACCGGGTTCGCCGCGGCGACGGCCGCGCTGGGCGTCGCGTGCGGCGTCGCCGTCCTTGTGCTCGCGCTGGTCATCGGCCTCGGTCCCGTCCGGGCCCTGTTGGCGGAGACCCTGTTCTACCTGCTGCCGACGGGCCTGTGGGCCAGCAGGATGCTGGCCGAGGCGCCGATGATGCTCTGCGTCCTGACCGCGCTGATCGGGACGGTCCTGCTGCTGCGCGGGCGCGCCGTGTCGGCCGCGTCGGGGCTGCTGGCGGGCGCCCTGGCGTTGCTGTGCGTCGTCAAGCCGGCCAACGGGGTCGCGCTGGGCGCCGCTCTCGCCGCCGGGGCGGTACTGCTGCTGCCGTTCGTCCGGTCGCGGCGGCCGTTCCTCGCGGTCTCCGGCATCGCGACGGCCGTCGTCGCGGCCAACCTGTGGATCAGTTCCGCGCTTCACCTGCCGGGCGTCCGCGAGACCCTCCAGGACACCTTCACATGGCATTTCCGCCATCCCGACGTGACCGACCCCTGGCAACGCCTCGCCGACGCCGTGCGGACCCTGTGGACGGGCGACATAGGCCCGCGGCTGCTCGACCACCCGCTGGTCCCCGCGGCGTTCCTGCTCGCGGCGGCGGGGCTGTTCGCCCGCGTCCACCGGGACGCGGCCTGGCCGCTCGCCGTCGCCGGGCTGACCGGGGCGCTGGTGGCCTCCATGCACCCGATCGCCGACGAACTCGACCGGCTGTCGGTGGTGGCGTGGATCCCCGTCGCCTTCGGCCTGGCCGCGCTGACCGCGCCCCGCCCCGCCGGGCCGCCGCGCGAACGCGTCCGGCCGGGACCGCCGCGCGACGACGCGGCGCCGTCCGCGGTCGACCTCATGTCCCCCGGGTGACGCCGGACGGCTCGACCCGGCCGCGGCGCAGGAACCACGCGCCGAGCACGCCGCCGAGCAGCCCGAACAGGTGCCCCTGCCAGGAGATCGTCGGGTCGTTCGGGACCACGCCGACCAGCATCGTCCCGTAGACGGCGACGACCAGCACGGCGATCACGATGTCCAGCACCCGCCGCTCGAAGATGCCGCGGCCGAGCAGGTACCCGAAGAACCCGAAGATCAGGATGCTGGACCCGAGCGTGTTCGCCGAGCTGAAGAACCACACCCCGAGCCCGCCGACCACGATGATGATCAGGCTCGCCGCCAGGAACTTCGCGATCCCCCGCGCCGCCGCGATGAACCCGAGCACCGCGAACGGGATCGTGTTGGCCATCAGGTGCGGGAACCCGGCGTGCATGAACGGCGCCGTGAAGATGTCGGGGAGGTCGTTGACGTCGTGCGGCTGGATGCCGAACTGGTCCAGCGCGCCGTCGTCGAGGACGTCGATGCCCTCCAGGACCCACATCAGGGCCGTGACCGACCCGATCAGGACCGCCGCCGACAGCGCGCGCGTGCCGGCCTTGACGAGCCCGTCGGAGCGTTGCCTGTCGGGGATGTAGCTCATGTCGCCACCGTATGACCGATCGATCCTGCCGTCACCGGGGTCAACGCCCGCGCCGCCGCGAGAGTGCCCGATGGTGAACGTGATTCGGTTTCCGGCATAGTGGACGGATGCGCGCTGCGATCTGCGAGGAGCTCGGCTCCGTCGCCGTCAAGGACACCTCCCCCGCCGAGCCCGGCCCCGGCCAGGTGCTGCTCACCGTCGAGGCGGCGGGCGTCAACTACGTGGACGCCCTGTTCGTCCAGGGCCGGTACCAGATCAAGCCGCCGATCCCGTTCGTCCCGGGCAGCGAGGTCGCCGGCACCCTCCCCGACGGGACGCGCGTCCTGGCGATGTGCGGCCTCGGCGGCTTCGCGTCGCAGGTGGCCGTCCCCGCCGACGCGGTGGTGCCGATCCCGGACAAGCTGGACTTCCCGCGGGCCGCGACCTTCACCCAGAGCTACTGCACCGCCCTCTTCGCGCTGCGCGACCGCGCCGCCCTCGCCGCCGGCGAGACCGTCCTCGTCCTCGGCGCCGGCGGCGGCGTGGGCCTCGCGGCCGTCCAGGTGGCGACCGCCCTCGGCGCCCGCGTGCTCGCCGTCGCCTCGTCCGAGGACAAGCGGCGGGCCGCCCTCGCCGCCGGCGCGGAGTCGGCCGTCGACGCCACCGACGTCAAGTCCGCCGCCCGCGCCTGGTCGGCCGGCGGCGTCGACCTCGTCTACGACCCGGTCGGCGGCGCCCTCGCGGACCCGGCGCTGCGCGCCCTGCGCGAGCGCGGCCGCTACGCCGTGATCGGCTTCGCGTCCGGGGACATCCCGTCCCTCCCGCTCAACCAGGTCCTGCTGCGCAACCGCGCCGTCGTGGGCGTCGACTGGGGAGCCTGGTCCATGGCGCACCCCGCCGAGCAGCGCGCCCTCCTCGGCGAACTGCTCGCCATGGTCGCCGACGGCCGGCTCGACCCGGTGGCCCCGCGCACGGAGCCCCTCGCGTCCGCGCCCCAGGTCCTGGACGACCTGCTCAACCGGCGCGTGGTCGGCAAGGTCGCCCTGCTGCCCTAGGCGGCGGAGGCGTGCTCGGACTCGGACGCGTCGCCGCGGACCACGATGACCGGCAGCCGCCGCCGCGCGGGGGCCTCGGCCGTCCGGCGCAGGTAGCGCCGCTCCTCCGGGGTCGTCCCGCCCCAGATGCCGTCCGGCTCACCCACCCGCAGCGCCCAGGCGAGGCACTCCGCCTTCACCGGGCAGTTCGCGCAGACGGCCTTCGCCACGTCCATCTGGGCCTGCAGCACCTCCGCGGAGTACCCGATCGGGAAGAACAGGTCGGGGTCGGCGCCGCGGCAGATGGCGTGGTCGGTCCAGTGTTCCTCGTTCTCGTCGTTGTGCATGGCTTTCTCCCTGCGGGGCACGGGTGAGGAGGCCACCGGCGGTTCGCTCTGGGGTGGTCTCCACCCAACGTAGTACTACGAGCCGTAGTACTACAAGTCGTTGTGAGCATTGCAACTTAGCGCCCGGATAACCTGGTGACGTGCAGCGTGATCAAGAAGTGACCTTCCGCGAGGCGACGGCGGACGATCTGCCCCAGATCATCCGGCTACTGGCCGACGATCCCCTGGGCGCCGCCCGCGAAACACTCGCCGAGGAAGTCCCCGAGGCCTACCTCACCGCCTTCGCCGCCATCGACAAGGACCCCAACAACCTCCTCGTCGTGGCGGACGTCTCCGGAACGGTCGCCGGCACGCTCCAGCTCACCTACATCCCCGGCCTCACCTACACCGGCGGCGAGCGCGCCCAGATCGAGGGCGTCCGCATCGCCGCCGACGAGCGCGGCCGCGGCCTCGGCCAGACCATGATCAACTGGGCCATCGACCAGGCCCGCGCCCGCGGCTGCCGCGTCGTCCAGCTCACCACCGACCGCCAGCGCCCCGACGCGATCCGCTTCTACCAGAAGATCGGCTTCCGCCCCTCCCACATGGGCATGAAATACCACCTCACCTAACCCGCCCACGCGGCCCCGGCGCCCTCCGGGCTTCTAGACGCCGCGCGCCCGCAAAACGCCCCGCAATGATCACGGCAGCGTCCACGACCCGCTCCGCCTCGGCGATCGGCTCGCCCCACGAGGTGAAGAACCACAGCCGCCCGCCGTCTTCGGCACGCGACCGGCAGGTGATCATGTCCGCCGGCTCCGGCGCCCCCTCGCAACAGCCGTCGGCCCGCGGGTTCGAGACGTGCAGCCCGCACCGCCCGATCCGCACGTCCAGGTCATAGAGATCCAGCCGGTTCATCAGCGCGCCCAAGCACGCGAACACCGACGCGGAGGGCCGTGAAGTATCCGTCATGTCACGCAATGTAGGTCCAGTGAACCCTGGTGCACCATGGTTCGCCCTACCTTGGAGCGGCACACCCTGGCCCGTACCGTTCCGATCATGTCCATCGACCCCAACGACGTGACGGCCCCCTACCTGCAACTCGCCGCGATCCTGCGCGATCGGATCGCCTCCGGCGAGTTCACCGCTGGTGGCCGGCTGCCTTCGCTGGTCGATCTGGAGCAGGAGTACGGCCTGAATCCGAAGACGATCCGCAAGGCCCTGGACGTCCTCAAGGGCGAGGACCTGATCGTCGCCTCGCCCGGTCGCGGCATGTTCGTCAAACCGCACCCGGAAGACAGTGCCTGACCGGCTTGTGCCGTGTTCCCCTGGACGGGTCGAGGGCGTCCGCCCACGATCTGGCCCGGGAGCACTGCGGTGTCCGAGAAGAAGCGCATCGGCATGCGCCTGCGGCCGACCCGGAAGGCGCACGGGCTAACCGCCGCCGACTCGCCGACCGCGTCCGGCAACGCCTCCCGTCCTTGCGCGATGACGAGGTGGATGCGCTGGAGTTGGCGCGGCGGGTGGCGGCCAGCGATGTGGGCGAAGGGACGCTCGTCGCGTTGGAGTTGACGGTGGACGAGCTGGCCTCCGCTTACCCGCGGTCGGCGCCGGACGAGTTGCTCACGCGGACGCGGCGGCACCTCGGGTACGTGGCGCGGCTCATGGACGCGCGTATGACGCTGGCCGAGCGGCGGCGCCTGGTGGTGGTCGGGGCGTGGCTGTCGCTGCTGGCCGCGACGTGCGACATCGACCTCGGGCGGCGGCCGCCGCGCGGCTGCGGACGGCCGCGCAACTCGCCGAGCACGCCGGGCACTCCGAGATCGTCGCGTGGACGCTGGAGACGCGCGCGTGGCAGGCCCTCACCGATGCTGACTATCGGGAGGCCGTCAGGCTGTCGCGGGGCGCGCAGGAGGTCGCGCCGCAGGACGGGTCGGCGTTCATCCAGGCGACGGCGCAGGAGGGACGGGCGTGGGCGCGGCTCGGCGCCGGGCGGGAGACGCGGGATGCGCTCGGTCGTGTGGAGCGGCTCGTCTCGCCGCTGGCCATGCCCGAGCGGCCCGAGCACCACTTCCGCTACGACCCGGCGAAGAGCGACGCCTACACCGCGACCACGCTGTCATGGCTCGGGGATCCGGCGGCGGAGCCGTACGCGCGCGGCGTCCTCGCCCGGCTGGAGGCGCCGGTCAGCGGACCGGCACGCCCACGGCGCGCGGCGTCCGCGCGGCTCGACCTGGCATTGGCGTTGGTCGCCGCGGACCAGCCCGAAGAGGCGGCGCACCGGGCCTTGGAGGCCGTGACGAGCGGGCGGTTGGTGCCGTCCAACTACTGGCGCGCGGCGGAGGTCGTGGAGGCGGTGGACGGGTTGGGCGTTCCGGCGGCGGGTGAGCTCCGGGAGGCGTATCGCGAGGTGTGCGGCGGGGCTTTTTAAGCTCACCCAGCAGGGGCACCCTCTTGGGCTCGCGCCAGATGACCCTTCAGAATTCGTGGAACCCACGGGGACCATAAGGCAAGCCCCCTTGCGACCATGGAGGTATAAGGCCGAGGTCGGGGAAGGACAGGTGGGCAGGTGCGAGTCACGGTTGTGGGCAGCGGTGATGCATTCGGTTCCGGGGGCAGGTTCCAAACCTGCATCGCCCTGGGGACGGAGGCTTCCGCCCCGCCACACGTCCTGATCGATTGCGGTGCGACCAGCATGGTCGCCATGCGGCAGCAGCGGATCGAGCCCAATGAGATCGACACGGTGCTGATCACCCACCTGCATGGTGATCACTTCGCGGGGCTGCCCTTCCTCATCCTGGACGGGCAGTTTCGCCGAAGAACCCGCGACTTGACCGTGTTCGGCCCGCCCGGAACCGACGCCCGGCTCGCACAGGCGATGGAGACGATGTTCCCCGGCTCCAGCACCATTCGGCGCCGCTTCACCGTCCACGTCAGGGAACACGCCGATCGACGCACCAGCGAGCTGGGGCCACTGCGCATCACGCCATTCGAGGTAAGTCATGCCTCCGGCGCCCCCGCCTACGCCGTACGCGTGGAGACAGCGGCCGGAGCAGTCGCCTACTCCGGCGACACCGAGTGGGTCGAAGCCCTCTTGGAGGCGGCCGACGGAGTCGACGTGTTCTTGTGCGAGGGCTACAGCCCCGCTCCGACTCGCTGGCACCTTGACCTGGACACCCTCCACCGCCACCGTGACCGCTTCACCTGCAAGAGACTGATCCTTACTCATTTATCACCGACGGCACTGGCCAGCGACCTGACCGAATGGCAGATCGCTCACGACGGCCTTCATATCGACTTGTGACTGAATCTCATCCTCTTCCTGCCCCTCCGACTGGGCGACCGGGCCAAGGAGACCGCCTTCGGGGTCACCCCGGGTAGGTCGCGGCTGCATCATGCGGTGCTGGGCGAGCTGGGACACGCAGCAGGTGGGCTGGGCGTCGGCGATCGTGGGCGCCGCCACGCTCGTCCGCGAGGTGCGCGATTTCCTGGATGCGACCGATGTCCACGACCTGCGGTCCATCACGGACTTGCTCATCCGCGAGCTCGTTCCTGATGTAGGCGGCCCTGGCCTTTGCCTTGTGATGCTCGCCTTTCTGGTCACATGGACGGCGAGCGGGCGGCTTGCACGCGCGGGTTCTAGGCGGGCTTTGCGTCTCCTTCAACCATTTTGGTAAGCGCTGGTGGGCTCGGGAATGGTGCGTTAATGCGGGGGGCGGGGTGGGTGAATTTTTGTGGCGGGGGGTCGGGTGGGGCGCGGGGTTGCTGCTGGTGGCGGGGTTCGGTCGACAGGTTTCGACCAAGGTGGGGGGTCGTTCTGGGCAATCAGTGACGTTTAACTGAGTTGCCCTAAATGTCACGGTATCGGGGCTGTCGTCCCCGTGCCCTGTTCGGGGAGTCCGGTCCCCGCCGGTGGGCGGCCGCAGAAGGGCATCCTCGATGCGACGTCTGCTCCTGTTCCTGCTGCCGGCGGCGCTGCTGGGCGCACTGCTCGTCGCCGTGCAGGCACCGGCGTCCGCGACCCCGCCGAACATCCCGTCCGCCAGTACGGCCCGCACCCGGCTCGCAGAGCTGACCGTGGCCGCCGAATCGCATGCCAGTTCCTACGACCGCTCGCTGTTCCCGCACTGGATCACCATTTCCGGCGCCTGCAACACCCGTGAGACGGTGCTCAAGCGCGACGGGACGAACGTGAGCACGGACTCCTCCTGCTACCCGACGTCCGGCTCCTGGTACTCGCCGTACGACGGCGCCACCTGGACGTCGCCGGCCGATGTCGACATCGACCACATGGTGCCGCTCGCCGAGGCGTGGGCGTCGGGCGCCTGGGCCTGGACGACCGCGCACCGGCAGGACTACGCCAACGACCTCGGCGGCCCGCAACTGTGGGCCGTCACCGACAACGTCAACCAGGCGAAGGGCGACAAGGACCCCGCCGAGTGGCAGCCGTCCCGCACGGCCTTCCGCTGCACCTACGCGCGCGCCTGGGTGCAGGTGAAGTGGTCCTACGACCTCACCGTGGACAGCGCGGAGAAGAGCGCGCTCACCTCGATGCTCAACGGCTGCTGACGAGTGCCCGTGGCACCCGTCCGGCGGGCGGGTGCCACGCGGTTAGGGTCGGGCCATGGTTTCTGTGCGGGCGGCGACGCGTGACGATCTGCCGGCGGTTCTGGCGTTGCTGGCGGACGAGGAGAAGGTCGTCGATCCGGCGTCGGTCGTGGTGACGGACGCCTACGAGCGGGCGTTCGCGGCGATCGACGATGATCCGCGCAACGAGATGCTGGTGCTGGTCGACGGCGGCACGGTGGTGGGGTGCTTGCAGGCGACCTACATTCCGGGGCTCGGGAAGGGCGGTGCGGAGCGGGCGTTGATCGAGGCGGTGCGGGTCCGCGCGGACCGGCGCGGCGGCGGGCTCGGCCGGACGCTGATGGACGGCGCGATCGCGAGGGCGCGCGCACGCGGCTGCGCGCTCGTCCAGCTGACGAGCAACAAGCGGCGGGAGGACGCGCACCGCTTCTACGTCTCGATGGGGTTCGCCCGCAGCCACGAAGGGTTCAAGCTCGCGCTCTAGGCGGTCGGGACCCAGTAGCGGCGCTTGCCGGCGCGGACGTCTTCGAGGACGCCGCCGCAGGCCTCGATGACCCTCCGGGAGCCGAGGTTGTCGACGTCGCAGGTGACGAGGGCCGGGTCGATGCCGAGGCCGTGGGCGTACGTGAGGGTCTCGCGGAGCATGCGGGACGCGTGGCCGCGGCGGCGCGCGGATTTGCGGACGTCGTAGCCGATGTGCCCGCCGACGTCGCGCAGCCATTCGGTGAGCCGGTGGCGGAGCTGGATCCGGCCGAGGAACTCCGGTCCGTCGACCAGCCAGAACGTGGTGGACGGCACGAAGCCCTCGGGGCGCGGCGTCTCCGGCAGCGGCTCGGCGTTGAGGCGGGCGACGTAGGCGGCGAAGGCGTCCGGGGCGGCCAGTCCTTCGATGCCGAGGTCGCGCAGGTCGTGGCCGATCTGGCTGCGGTCGTCGGGGCCGCCGCGCCCCTCCTCGCGGAATTCCGCCATCGCCGCGAGGAAGGAGGCGTGGACGTCGGTCGTGGGACGGACGAGCTCAGGCATGGACAAAGTTCTACAAGCCCGGACCGGAGCGGCGCATCTCCAGGACCGCCTTGCCGTGCAGGCGGCGGTCGAGGAGGGCGGCGACGGCCTCGTCCGCCTGCTCCCAGCCGCCGCGCCAGGAGGTCCCGGGGTCGAGGTGCCCGGCGGCGACCTGCCCGGCCAGCCACGTCAGGTCGGCGGCGAGGTCGATGCTGCCGCCGAGCAGGTAGAAGGTGACGAGGGACCGGTCGTGCCGGCCGTCGTTTCCGAAGAGGGCGCCGAACGGGAAGGTCTCCGGTTCGCCGGTCCCGTGGCCGACGGCGATCAGGCTGCCGTGCGGTGCCAGCTTGCCGAACGCCGCGACGAGCTGCGAGCCCCCGACGTTGTCGACCACCCCGTCCACGAGGCCGTCCGTCTGCTCGGGGTGCGCGACCACCTCGTGGGCGCCGAGCGCGCGCAGCGCGTCGCCGTGCGCGGCCGGGTCGCCGGTGGACGCGACGACGCGGGCCCCGCCGCGCCGGGCGAGCTGCACGGCGTACCGGCCCACGCCTCCGGTCGCGCCCGTCACCAGGACGCGCTTGCCGAGCAGCGGGCCGAACTTGCGCAGGGCGCGCAGCGCGCTGGCGCCCGCCACCGGGACCGTGCTGATCGCGCCGAGGTCGGCGCCCGCCGGGGCGGTGCCGAGCATGGCGGCGTCGACGGCGCGCAGTTCCGCCCAGGCGCCGTCGAAGCCGATCGTCACCACGGGGGTGCCGGCGGCCGGGCCGGAGCCGTCGGCGGCGGCGCGCTCGACCACGCCGGCGGCGTCCCAGCCGAGCACGGTGCCGTCCGGTGAGCCGGCGATGCCGTGCCTGACCTCGCCGAAGTTCAGCGAGGTGGCGCTCACCCGGACCAGCGCCTGGTGCGGCTCCGGGACGGGGGCGGCGGTCTCACCGAGGCGCAGGCCGGACGCGGACGAGTGGTCGACGAGCAGAGCACGCATGGGTGCCACCTTCCGAGGAGGGAAACGATCAGCATTATATGCCACTCAGTGGCATAAGCGCGCAAGGAGCGTTCGCCGCTCGGATACACTCGGGGCCATGACAACGGCTCCGTCGCTGCGCGAACGCAAGAAGCAGCGCACCCGCCAGGCGCTGGTCGACGCGGCCCTGACGCTGTTCGGCGAGCACGGCTTCGGCCGGGTCACCCTCGACGAGGTGTGCGACGAGGTCGAGGTGTCCAAGCGCACGTTCTTCCGCTACTTCCGCGGCAAGGAGGACGTCGCGATGGCGCCGCTCGAGGACATGTGGCGGACCTTCCTCGACGAGCTGGAGAACGTCCCGGCCGACGGCCGCCCGCTGCTGGGGCTGATGGAGTCGACGCTGCTGGCTGCGCTGGACCGGGTGGCGGACGAGGCGTGGGCGGGCCGCGCCGTCCTCAGCTACCGCCTGCTCCAGGCGACCCCCTCGATGGACGCGCACGGCCTGCACTTCTGTGAGAGCACCATGCGCTCCGTGCTCGCCGTCCTGCACCGCCGGCTCGACCTGCCCGACGACGCGCGGCCCCGCCTGGCGGGCGACATGATGGTCGCCGCGTGGCGGCACGCCCTCGAGGCCTGGGCCGCCACGGCGGCGGATCCGCCCGCGGCGTCCGACCTCGCGGCCCGCTTCCGCGACGCCATGGCGGCCCTGCCCGGCAGCCTCACGCTGACCGCCGCGCCCCGTCCGGGGGACGGCGCAGCGCGTTAGCCGGCGGTGCCGAGGATCAGGTCGACGACCCGCGCGGTGTCGGTCAGGTCGGGCAGCACGGTGTCGGCGCCCGACAGGCGCAGGTCGGCGGCGGACGTGGCGCCGGTCGCGACCGCGACGACCCGGGCGCCGCCCTCGTGGCCCGCGCGGACGTCGTGCGGCGTGTCGCCGATCAGCACGGTGCTCGACGGCCCGAACCTCTCCCCGTACTTGGCGGCGGTGCGCTCGCGGGCGAGTTCCACCAGCGGCGGCCGTTCGACGCCGTCCATCCCGTAGGCGCCGATCTCCAGGTCGAGGAACGCGTCGAGGCCGAAGGCCTTCAGCTTGCAGGCGGCGATCCGCGCCATGTTGCCGGTCAGGACGGACTGGATCACGTCCGGCCGGGCGGCGAGGGCCTCCAGGACGGCGCGCGCGCCGTCGTGCGTCCGGCCCCGGGCCGCCAGTTCGTGCGCGCGCGCCTCGAAGGCGAGGGCGAGCGCGTCGGTGAAGTCCGCGAGGACGCCGGGCGTGGGGTCGATGCCGTGGTGGCGCAGCGTGTCGGTGGTGATGGCGCGGTCGGTGCGGCCGGCCATCGGGGCGACGCGTTCGGGCGGGCGGCCGACGACGCGGTGGAACACCTGCGCGTAGATGTCCACGGACAGGCCGCCCGCGTTGAGGAGGGTGTGGTCGATGTCCCAGAGGACCAGGGTGCGCACGCACGAATCGTAGGCCGCCGACTTTTCCGCTTCCGTTCACCTTGCCGTGAAATGCTGGTCATCCGGGTGTGCCCGCCGCCGTTGGACCCGTCCCCCGAAGGAGCTGATCGTGCCCGAAAGGCATCTGGAGATCGAGCAGAAGTACGACGCCGGAGCCGATTTCGTTCTTCCGGACCTCGGCGGGCTGCCGGGCGCGGAGTCGGCGGGGGACCCGGAGGTCGTCGAGCTGCACGCGAGCTACTTCGACACGCCGGACCTCCGGCTGGCCGCGCACGGGATCACGCTGCGGCGGCGGCGCGGCGGCGCGGACGCGGGCTGGCACCTGAAGATGCCGGCGGGGCCGGACAGCAAGCAGGAGCTGAGGGCGCCGCTGGGGCGGCCGCGGGCCGTTCCGGCGCGGCTCGCGGGGCTGGTCGCGGCGTACACGCGAGGCGCGCCGCTGGATCCGGTGGCGACGCTGGAGACGCGGCGGACGGTCGTCCGGCTGCACGGGGCCGACGGCGCGATGCTCGCGGAGGTCGCCGACGACCTGGTGACCGGCCGGGACGGGCGGGGCACCGCGGACGGGCAGGGCACCGCGGACGGGCGGGCGCAGCGGTGGCGGGAGATCGAGGTCGAGCTGGGGGACGGCTCGGCGGACCTGCTGAAGGCGGTCGGCAAGCGGCTGCGGAAGGCGGGGGCGCGGCGGGCCAAGTCGTCCTCGAAGCTGGGCCGGCTGCTGGGCGACGCGATCGTGCCCTCGGAGGCGGCGCGGGCGCGGGCGTCGTGCAAGGGCCGGCTGGTGGCGGCGATCGACAACGGCAAGGGCCCGGCGACGACGGGCGACGCGGTGATGGCCTACCTCGCCGCGCAGGTCGAGGCCGTCGTGCGGTTCGATCCGAAGGCGCGGCTGGCCGAGGACGACGCCGTGCACCGGATGCGGGTGGCGGTCCGCCGGATCCGCAGCGCGCTGAAGGCGTACCGGCCCGTCCTCGACGAGGAGCGGACGGAGCCGCTGGAGCCGGAGCTGAAGTGGCTCGCGGCGGTGCTGGGCGAGGTCCGCGACTGCGAGGTGCTGCGGACGCGGTTCCAGGAGCGGCTGGACGGCGCGTCCCCCGCCTGGCTCGACGATCTCGCCCGCCAGGAGCGCACCGCCTACAGGCGGATGAACGCCGCCCTCAAGGAGCCCCGCTATTTCGCCCTGCTGGACGAGCTGGACCGTATCGTGGCGGAGCCGCCATTGGCGGAGGCCGCCGCGCGCAAGGCCCGCAAGGAGCTCCCCGAGCTGGTGACGCGGTCGTGGAACCGGATGGGCAGGGCGTACGCCTCCATTGCGATCGCCGAGGACGCGGAGGTGGCGCGGCACGAGACCCGTAAGGCGGCCAAGCGCGCGCGGTACGCCGCCGAGCTCGCCATGCCCGTGCTGGGAGTGGCGGCCAAGAGGGTGGCGAAGGACGCCAAGCGCATACAGGAGGTACTGGGCGGCTACCAGGACGGCGTCATCGCGATGGAGTTCCTCAAGGCCGCGGCGGCGCGCACCAGGAACCCGGCCGAGGCGTTCGACCTCGGTGTCCTGTACGGGTGGGAGCGGTGCGCGGCCGAGACGGCGCGCGACAGGCTGTCGGTGACCTGGTCCCAGACCCTCGGCCCCGCCCTCTGAGCCTCGGGTTCAGGGGGTGTGGCGCTCCAGGGAGGTGAGGGCGCCGGCGCCGATGTGGGCCACCCAGAACTCCCCCTTGCGGAGGCCCGGGTCGTCCGGCACCTTCTCGCCCAGCTCCCGGCACAGGCCGCTGACCAGCTCTGACACGTTCTCGCCATGCGTGCAGACGATGGTCGGGGCCGCGTCGCTCAACAGGTCCAGCAGGCGGTCCCGCGCGCGGTCGGGGCCGGTCTCGCCGACCGTGAACGCGGCGTCGGTCGCGACGCCGGCGCGGACGCGGCGCGCGTACGGCAGGACGGTCTCCAGGCAGCGCGCGGTCGCCGAGCTGAGCAGCCGCGCCGGGCCGTAGGAGTGCAGCAGCGCGGCGAGCGAGGCGGCCTGGGCGCGGCCCCGGGCGTCCAGGGGGCGCAGCTCGTCGGGCTCGCGCCAGTCGTGCTTCTCCCCCGCCGACCCGTGCCGGACGATCATCAGCGGCCAGGTGCGCGGCGGGCCCTCCAGGAACGCGCGGAGCAGGGCGGCGTCGTGCGGGTAGCTCAACCGCTCCGCGGCCTCCCGGGCGGGCAGCCACGCCAGCTCGTCGACCTCCTCGTTCGGCGTGAACGCGGCCTCCGCGACGGGCCGCGCCGCCCAGTAGTCGACCCGCTTCGGCCGCTCGCCGTGCCGGTACTCGGCGGCCGGCAGCCGCCGGCCGAGCCGCGGCACCAGGCCGGTCTCCTCCTCGATCTCGCGGACGGCGGCGCGCAGCACGTGCTCGCCCGGGTCGAGCTTGCCCTTCGGGAACGACCAGTCGTCGTACCTGGGGCGGTGCGCCACCGCGAACTCGGGGCCGGCCGGGCCGTCCCGCCACAGCAGGGCGCCCGCCGCGCGGATCGGCCCCGCCGCGCCGCCGGCGTCAGGCATCGACCGTCCTCCAGCGCCGGCTCCGCACCAGGTGGGTCTGGATGTCCAGCAGCGTCTCGCCGGGGGCGGCCACGCTGCGCGTCCAGGTGCCGTCGCCGGCCAGCGCCCAGGCGTGCGTGCCCTCGTCCATCGCCCGGTCGAGCAGCGCGATCAGGTCGTCGCGCTGGCTGCGGTCGGTGACCGTGACGAGCGCCTCGACGCGGCGGTCGAGGTTGCGGTGCATCAGGTCGGCGCTGCCGAACCACACCTCGGGCTCGCCGCCGTTCTCGAACGCGAACACCCGCGAGTGCTCCAGGAACCGGCCGAGGACGCTGCGCACCCGGATCGTCTCCGACAGCCCCGGCACGCCCGGGCGCAGCGCGCAGATGCCGCGCACCCACACGTCCACCGGCACGCCGGCCCGCGACGCCCGGTACAGCGCGTCGATGATCACCTCGTCGACCAGCGAGTTGCACTTGATCCGGATCCGCGCGCGGTGCCCGGCGCGGTGGTTGTCGATCTCGTGCTCGATCCGCTGGACGAGCCCGGACCGCAGGCTGTTCGGCGCGACCAGCAGCCGGTTGTAGTGGCTCTGCCGGGAGTAGCCGGTGAGGTGGTTGAACAGCGCGCTGACGTCCTCGCCGACGTCGGGGGCGCAGGTCAGCAGGCCGAAGTCCTCGTAGAGGCGGGCGGTCTTCGGATGGTAGTTGCCGGTGCCGATGTGGCAGTAGCGGCGCAGCTGGCCGTCGGAGTCCTGCCGGACGACCAGCGCGAGCTTGCAGTGCGTCTTCAGCCCGACGAACCCGTACACGACGTGGCAGCCGGCCGTCTCCAGCTTGCGCGCCCACGCGATGTTGGCGCGCTCGTCGAAGCGGGCCTTCAGCTCCACGACCACGACGACCTGCTTGCCGGCCTCGGCGGCGCTCATCAGCGCGTCCACGATCGGGGAGTCGCCGGACGTCCGGTACAGCGTCTGCTTGATCGCCAGCACGCCGGGGTCGGCGGCGGCGTCCTCGATCAGCCGCTGCACGGTCGTGGTGAACGAGTCGTAGGGGTGGTGGAGGAGCACGTCGCCCTCGCGGATCGCCGAGAAGATGCCGACGTCCTCCGGCAGCGCCTCCTTGGACGGCACGAACGGCGGATACTTCAGCTCGGGCCGGTCCAGGTCGGCGATGGCGCCGAGGCCGCCGAGGTCGAGCGGGCCGACGACCCGGTAGATCTGCCCCTCCTCGATGGCGAGCTCGGTGGTGAGCAGCTCCAGCACGCCCGCGGAGATCGACTCCTCGACCTCCAGCCGGACGACGGGGCCGAACCGGCGGCGCAGCAGCTCGCGCTCCAGGGCCTGCAGCAGCCCCTCGCTGATGTCGTCGTCGATCTCCAGGTCCTGGTTGCGGGTGACCCGGAACGCGTGGTGCTCGACGACCTCCATCCCGACGAACAGCTGGCCGAGGTGCGCGGCGATCACGTCCTCGAGCGGGGTGAACCGGTCGGGGGACGCCTCGAAGAAGCGCGGCAGCAGCGGCGGCACCTTGACCCGGGCGAACATCGTCGCGTCGGTCTCCGGGTCGCGGACGATCACGGCGAGGTTCAGCGACAGCCCGGAGATGTAGGGGAAGGGGTGCGCGGAGTCGACGACGAGCGGGGTGAGCACGGGGTAGATCCGGTCGCGGAACAGCCGGCGCAGCCGCTCCTGCTCGGTCTCGGCGAGCTCGTCCCAGCGCAGGATCTCGATGCCCTCCCGGGCGAGGTCGGGCAGGACCTCCTCGCGGAAGCAGGCGGCGTGCCGGCGCATCAGCCCGTGCGCGACCTGGCCGGTGCGCTCCAGCACCTCGCGGGGCTGCCGGCCGCTGGCGGACTGGACGGCGAGGCCGGTCGCCATCCGGCGGGCGAGGCCGGCGACGCGGACCATGAAGAACTCGTCGAGGTTGCTCGAGAAGATCGACAGGAACCGGACGCGCTCCAGCAGCGGCAGCTCCGGATCCTCCGCCAGCTCCAGGACGCGTTGGTTGAAGCGCAACCAGCTCTCTTCGCGGTCGAGGAAGCGGTCGTCGGGCAGCGCTTCGGAGGCACGAGGAAGATGGTGTCCCGGGTTGACGGTCATGTCCCCAATTTTTCCTGACCAAGGTGAACAGCGGTGGAACAGAGATGTTTCGGCGAGGAGTCAGATACGTCGATCATGCCCGCGGTTCCTGTTGATCACTCGGTTTTTGCCCGCTACGTGCCGAAAGATCCGGCGACCAGGCGGTGGCCCAGCCACCCCGCCAGGTCGGCGGCGAACGCGTCGCTCAGCGGCGGCCAGTTCCAGAACCGCAGTCCCAGTTCCGCGAACGCGCACGGCACCGGCCACCGCCACCCGTTGAAGTCCGTCCGCACACCGCAGCGCGCGCAGGCCAGCACGTCCGTGCCGCCGCCGTACTGCCACTCCTCGACCGCGTCCAGGACGGTCTCGAACGGCAGCCACGCCCCGCAGCGCGGGCACCGCACCCGGTCGTCCTGGCGCATCGTTCCGTAGTAGGCGCCGCGGCCGACGTCGATCTCCAGGCCGTTCGGCCACACGTCGGGGAAGCCGGCCGGGTCGCCCATCACCACCGATCCGGCGGCGGGGCCGGGCGCGTACCCGCCGGGGACGTCGCCGAGCACGCAGTCGGTCCGCTCGGCCACCACGATCCCCGCGTCCACGAGGCGGCGCAGCAGGCGGTCCGCGAGGTCCGGCGCGTCGCCGGGAAGCGCGTCCAGGTCGGCGATCCAGCGGCTCCGTTCCCCCATGCGCTCACAGTACGACCACAAGGACAAACCCGATGAAGAACCAGGGACTTGGGCGAAACCGGTGACAGGCGAGGTAAACGGCCAATCAACGTCCTAGTGTGGCCGTTCCCCTGCGTACAGTAACCATGCGGAAGTAACGACCTGGCCACCCGGAGAGCTTCCCGCCGGAACCCCCGGTAGGTAGAACGGGACACGTGACCTCTCACGAGCCTTCCCCTCCGCCTGCCACCGCGGTCCTGTGGCCGCGGTGCTCGGCCGTCCACGGATGCACCGGGCGCGCCGCCGGCGGGTTCGGGGGCTGCCCCGCCCACCTCGCGCCCGCCGAGTTCGCGCGGTTCGCGGCCGGGCTGCGCCCCGGCGGCGACCTCGACCTGCGGGGCGTGACGGTGCCCGGGTGGCTGCTGGACGCGGTGCTCGACGCGGTCACCGGCCCGGACGGGCGCCCGCACCTCGGCCGGACCCGGTTCGACGGCGCCGTGCTGCCCTCGCACGCGGTGCTGCGCGGGGCGTGCGTCGAGGGC
Source organism: Actinomadura sp. NTSP31 (assembly GCF_041951385.1). Classification (NCBI taxonomy): domain Bacteria; kingdom Bacillati; phylum Actinomycetota; class Actinomycetes; order Streptosporangiales; family Thermomonosporaceae; genus Actinomadura; species Actinomadura sp. NTSP31. The sequence goes on from NZ_JBGNUT010000016.1 coordinate 140,159, forward strand.
GACAGCTCGTTCGACGGCGCCTGCTTCCTCGGCGGCGCCTCGTTCTTCGACGCCCGGTTCTTCGGCAACGTCTCGTTCCGGGGCGCGCGGTTCGGCGGCAACGCCTCCTTCCACGAGGCGCGCTTCCACCGGCACGCCTCCTTCGAGGAGGCCGTGTTCACCGGGGACGCCCTGTTCGGCGAGGCCCTCTGGCACGCCGACGCCGCGTTCCGCATGGCCGTGTTCTTCGGCGCCGCCTGCTTCGACCGGGCCCGGTTCGGGCGGGACGCGGCGATGCAGGGCGCCTGCTTCGGCGGCGCCGTGTCGTTCCGGCGGGTCCGCGTCGCCCGGCACGCCCGGTTCGAGCGCACCCGGTTCCGGCGCGGGCTGTGGCTCGGCCCGCTGGTCGCCGGCGGCCGGATCGCGCTCGCGGACGCGACGGCGCGCGGCGGGCTGCGGGTGACCGCGGCGGCCCGGCTGGTGAGCGCGCGCGCCGTGACGGTGCACGGCGAGGCCGAGTTCCGGCTGCGGCGCGCCGAACTCGACCTGGAGGGCGCCTGCTTCGACGCGGCGGTGAACGTCCGGTCGCTGCCGCACCCGATCCAGGGGCTCGCCGAGCCGGCGTCGTGGACCGGTCCGGCGGCGGTCCGGGTCGTGTCGCTGCGCCGGGTGGACGCGGCGCACCTGCACCTCGCCGACGTCGACCTCAGCGGATGCGGCTTCCTCGGCCTCGTCCACCCCGACCGGCTGCGGATCAGCGGCGACTGCCCGTTCGCGACCGTCCCGGCCCGGCGCCGGTGGCGGCTCCGGCGCGGCGCCCGCGCCGTGCTCGCCGACGACCTGGCGCGCGGCGCCGCCGGCCCGGGAGGCGGCGACGGCGGGCTGGAGGCCCTCTACCGGGAGCTGGCCCGCGCCACGGCCGGCTCCGACCGCGCCCGCCTCGCGCGCGACTTCCGCTACAGCGCGCTGGAGATGCGCCGGCGCAGCGAGCCGCGCCAGTGGCGGCGCTGGGCCCTGCACGTGCTGTGGATCACCAGCGGGTACGGGCTGCGCGCCGGGCGGATGGCCGCCTGGCTCGCGGTCGCCCTCGCGCTGGTGTGCTGCGGGCTGCTGTTCGTCCGCCACCAGCACCCCGAGGCGTCCGGCCGCAACCGCTCCCACCAGCCCTTTTCGTCCTTCGGACGGCGGTCGGCGCAGCCGGCCGCCCGCAAGGGCGCGCGCTCCCTCGCGCCCTGACCCGCCGGCGGCCGGACCGCTGACGGGTGATCGTCAAAAGGGCGCGCCGCAGTTTTGTCAGTGGCACGGGTAATGATTCGTGTTATGAGCAGAGACACTCATCCGGGGGTGCAGTGCCCGCACTGCCATTCCCATCTCGCGCTCGTCCCCGTGCCCGGAAATACCGCCCCCGCCGCGGTGCCCGCCGCAGTACCCACCACAGGGCCCGCCGTACCCCCCGTCCCGCCGGTCACCGCGAAGGAGGAATGGCAGCCGCCGCCCGTCGAGGAGGTCCTCGCCGCCTATGCCGGACGCGTCAAGGACACCACCACCGCAATGCGCGGCGCCGCCCGCGTCCGCGACAGCCTGAACCGCGCCCGCAACGCCGCCGCGCAGCGCCGGGCCGTCCAGAGAACCGCCCGCCGGACTCCGAAAAGCGCCTGATCACGTCCCGATCACATCCCGGCCATTAAGGCCCCGGCCGGAAGCGGCGGAAGGGACGGCGCGCGGCCCGTCACGGCCCGGCACCGTCCCCTCCCAACGCGCGCCCGCCGACCGGCGCCCGCCATTGCCCGGCGGGTCACTTCGGCGCGGAATCCGTCCATTCCATCGCGATCACGGCGGTGGAGCCGAGCACCGTCCCGGCGGGCCGCGGCTCCTTCGCGGACGGCGTCACCAGCACCCGCTCCTCCGCCAGCGCCTTTCCGCTGCCCGGGTCGATCACCAGCAGGTGCCGGACGACCCCGCTCAGCTCCTTCTCCTCCATCCCGATCGCGTTGCCGCTGCGTCCCTTCACGTCGGTGACCTTCCCGACCGACCGGACCGTCTTCAGCCCGGCCAGCATCCGGAACGCCCCCGCCCGCACCTTCGGCGTGACCGGCAGCTCGGTCACCAGGCTCCCCGCGACGCGGAACAGCCACGCGTCCGCCGCCATCGGCACGCTCGACGACTCGGTGTCGTGCCCGCCGTACCAGCGCAGCAGCTCCTTCTTCAGCCGCGCCGGGTCGGCCGGCAGGCCCTGCAGCTGCTTGATCGACACGTTCCGGCCGAGCCAGTAGACCTTGTCGCCGCCCACGAGCGGGGTCCGGCTCGTCTCCACCGGCCCCGGCCCGGTCGACACCTTCATGGCCTTGTAGCCGCCCTTGCCGCTCGGCTGGATCGCCACCTGGAGCGAAAGGGTCGACGGCGACCCCGCTCGCTTCCACGCCGCCGCGTCGGCCTTGGTCGCGGGCGCGACGCCGAGCCGCTGCTGCCGCGCGACCATCTTGCGGCCGGGCTTCGCGGGCGCCCACTCCTCGGACTTCTCGTTGAGAACGACGCTGTAGCGCTCGCCGCCCGCGCCCGTCGCCACCATCGAGTCGCTGCCGATCACCACCTTGTGCCAGTACGCACCGGCCACCGGCTCCGACGCCCCGTCCAGCTTCTCGGCGGCGGCGAGCAGCACGGTACGGGCGTCCATGGGCCGCTCCTCCGGCACCGCGTCCGGCCCGTGCACCGGCGCGTTCCCGTCGCCGCCGGAGGTGACGGCGACCACGCCCACCGAGGCCGCCGCGACCGCGCCGGCCAGCCCGAGCCCCCACATCGGCCGCACCCGCGACCGGCGCGGGACCCGCGCCTCGCGCACCCGGTCACCGGCCGGCGCCGCCATCGCGCGCGCCAGCTCCGATCGCCGGACGCCCTCGTCGACCGGCGCGTCCGGGCTCAGCTCCGCCGGCCTGGCCTCGCGCAGCGTCCGCAGCACGTCGTTCATGCCCTCTCCTCACTGACGATTCCCATCTGCGGACGTACCGGACGTCCCACCGCCTCCGCCGCCGCCCCGCGCCCGGCGCCGCCCGGAGGCGCGCCGGCCCGCGACGCCGTGGCGGCCGGGCGCCCGGCCGCGTCGAGCCCGTCGTCGGCGGCGCGCAGCAGGCGCTTGCGGGCCCGGTGCAGCCGGACGCGCAGCGCCGCCGGCGAGCAGCCGACGACGCGGGCCGCCTCGCGCGGGCTCAGCCCCTGCCAGGCGACGAGGATCAGGATCTCCCGGTCGCCCTCGGGGATCTCCGCCATCGCGCGGACCACGGCGAGCCGCTCGGCCACGTCCTCGGCGACGTCGCCGGCGGGCCGCGGCGCCCAGCGGGCCAGCTCGGCCGTGAACGCCTCGCGCCGCACCTCGGCGCGGTGCCCGTCGCGCAGCACGTTCCGCGCGACGCCGAGCAGCCACGGCAGCGGCGGGTCGGGAACGTCCGCGAGCCGCCGCCACGCCACCGCGAACGTCTCGCTCACCACCTCGTCCGCGATCTGCCGCCCGGCGCGGGCGGCGGCGTACGCCCACACCCGCTGCCGGCAGGCGTCGTACATCGCGGTGAAGCGTCTCTCGGGGGCCTCGTCTGCCACCGGGTGCTCCTCCGTCCTTCCTGGTGTGTCCATCACCAGGAAGTGGCCCGGAAAGGACGATCGTTACCGCCGTACTGGAACACCCCATAGTGTGCGTGTCGGTCCTGCCACTGCGGGACTGCCCGTAATATTTGCTCGATGGCAACCAACGCCGCCCCCACCTGCGGGGGCCTCCCGGGGCGAAGGAGCTGATGTATGACCGCGATGCACAGTCGCGGTGCCGAACGCCTTCCGGGGGTGGCCGGCTCCCCTCATCTCCTGCTGGTCGAGGACGACCCGGGCGACGCGTACCTGTTCGAGGAGCTGCTCACCGAGGTCCAGCCGAACGTGCAGATCACCGTCGCGCGGACCCTCGCCGAGGCGCTGGCGAGCCTGCGTCCCGACGTCCAGTGCGTGATCGTCGACCTGTCCCTGCCGGACGCGTCCGGGCTGGACGCGCTGCGCCAGGTGATCGCCCGCGCCCCCACCACCGCCGTGCTCGTGCTGACCGGGCTCGCCGACGCGCACGTCGGCGTGCAGGCGGTCGCCGCCGGCGCCCAGGACTACCTCGTCAAGCAGGACGTGGACGGCGCGCTGCTCGGCCGCGCCATCAGCTACGCGATCGAGCGCAAGCGGGCCGACGAGTCCGAGCGGCAGCTGGTCGAGGCGCGCGCCGTGGGCCGGGAGAACGCGCGGCTGGAGCGCGGGCTGCTGCCCGTCCCGATCCTCAGGGACGGCACGCTGCACCACCTCACCCGGTACCGGCCGGGCCGCGACCGCGCGCTGCTCGGCGGCGACTTCCACGACACCGTGCAGACCGGCGACGGCACCGTGCACGGCGTGATCGGCGACGTCAGCGGGCACGGCGCCGACGAGGCGTCCCTCGGGGTGCGGCTGCGCATGGCGTGGCGGACGCTCGTGCTGGCCGGGCACACCGGCGACAACCTGCTGTCCACGCTCGACACCGTGCTGGAGCACGAGCGCTGGGGCGAGGAGATCTTCACCACGCTGTGCATGGTCACGATCGCGCCGGACCGGCGCACCGCCCGGCTGCACCGGGCCGGGCACCCGTGCCCGCTGCTGTTCGGCCCGTCCGGCGTGCGGGCGCTCCCGGACGGCCCGCACGGCCCGGCGCTCGGCCTGATCCCCGGCGCGGACTGGCCGGCCGAGGAGATCGAGCTCGGCGACGACTGGGGGATCATGCTCTACACCGACGGGCTGATCGAGGGCTGCGTCGGCGACGGCGGCGAGCGCCTCGACCTGACCGGGCTGGAGGAGCTCGCGCGCGCCGCGCATGCCCGCGGCGAGCGCGGGGACGTGCTGGTGGACGGATTGATCGCGGAGGCGGAGCGGCTGAACGGAGACGTGCTGTCCGACGACCTGGCGGTGCTGATGCTGAGCCGGGGCGAGCTGTGACGGCCGGCCCCGAGGAGACGCCGCCCGAGGCGGACGCCCGCAAGCCCGGCGACGAGGCCGAGACCGAGACCGAGACCAAGGCCGGGACCGAGGCCAAGGAAGACGAGGCGGCGGGGGGTGAGGAGCACACCGGCGAGGCCCCGGCCGACGGGGCCGAGCTGCTCGCGCCGCCGGTCGTCCTGCCCGACGCCGAGCTGCCCAGGCCGTACGGCATCCGCCGCGTCCGGCTCGTTCAGATCTACCGGATCGGGTCCCTCGTCCTCGCCGTCCTGCTGGTCGCGGCGTTCGCGGTGGCCGGATCCGCGCTGTACCAGGCCGGCAAGGCGCGCGGCACGCTGGTGAACGAGGTCGACCCGGTCGCGCTGGAGCAGTACAAGCTGTCCTCGGCGATCGCCGCGCAGGACACCGCGATCCGCCGGTACACCGAGGAGGGCGGCTCGGACCGGCTCGCCGAGTACCGGACGGCGGTCGCGCAGGAGGCGAGGTCCGCCGCGACGATGCGGCGGCTGCTGGCCGGCGTCTCCGGCGGCGGCCGGGTGGTCCGCCTCGTCGACGAGGTGACCGCCGGCTCGCGGGAGTGGCGCGCACGGTTCGCCGACCCGGTCGCGGCCCAGCGCGGCGGCGGCGGGCTGACCGGCGGCCGGAGCCGGCAGGCCGGCGGGCTGTTCGACCGCGCCCGCAACGGCATGACGCCCCTGCAGGCCGGCATCACCGACCTGCATGAGAGGGCCGCCGACCGGCTGCGGGTCCGCGCGAACACCGCACTGTGGTCGGTCGGCGCGGCACTGGCGATCACCGCGCTGGCGGCGCTGCTGCTGGCCCTGGTGATCCGGCGGACGGTCGTGCGGCCCGTCGCGTCGCTGAGCGAGCAGGTCCGCGAGGTGGCGCAGGGCGACTTCGCGCACCGGCTGGACGTGTCCGGGCCGGCCGAGATCGACGAGCTCGCCGTGATCATCGACGCGATGCGGCGGCGGATCATCGAGGAGTGGCGGACCAGCACCGAGCGGGCCGTCCTGCTGGACGAGCAGGCCGGCGAGCTGCGCCGCTCCAACGCCGAGCTGGAGCAGTTCGCCTACGTCGCCAGCCACGACCTGCAGGAGCCGCTGCGCAAGGTGGCGAGCTTCTGCCAGATGCTCGAACGCCGCTACGGCGACCAGCTCGACGAGCGCGGGCGGCAGTACGTCCAGTTCGCGGTGGACGGCGCCAAGCGGATGCAGGCCCTCATCAACGACCTGCTCGGCTTCTCCCGCGTCGGCCGCATGGCGCGTCCCGAGGACGCGATCGACCTGAACGAGGTCGCCGGCCAGGCGGTGGACAACCTCGGCTCGCTGATCGAGGAGACCGGCGCGCGGGTCGAGATCGCCGACCTGCCGACGGTGCCGGGCGAGCGCACCCAGCTCACCCAGCTGTTCCAGAACCTGGTCGGCAACGCGATCAAGTTCCGCCGCCCGGACGCCGCGCCGCACGTCGCCGTCGACGTCCGGCGGGAGGGCGACGAGTGGCTGTTCACCTGCGCCGACAACGGGATCGGCATCGAGCCCCGGTACGCCGACCGGATCTTCCTGATCTTCCAGCGGCTGCATCCGCGCGACGAGTACACCGGCACCGGCATCGGCCTGGCGCTGTGCAAGAAGATCGTCGAGTACCACGGGGGCCGCATCTGGCTCGACGAGGACGAGCGCGGCGACGGCGACCCCGGCACCACCTTCCACTGGACCCTTCCCATCGGAGACGACAATGAATGACGGGCCGCGTCCCATCGAGGTGCTGCTGGTCGAGGACGACCCGGGCGATGTGCTGCTGACCACCGAGGCGTTCGAGCACAACAAGGTCGCCAACACGCTGCACGTCGTCAACGACGGCGAGCAGGCGATGGCGTTCCTGCGCCGCGAGGGCGAGTACGCGGACGCGCCGCGTCCCGACCTGGTGCTGCTGGACCTGAACCTGCCGCGCAAGGACGGCCGCGAGGTGCTCTCCGAGGTCAAGGCCGACGAGGGCCTGCGCAGCATCCCGGTCGTCGTGCTGACCACGTCCGAGGCCGACGAGGACATCCTGCGCAGCTACCACCTGCACGCCAACGCCTACGTCACCAAGCCGGTCGACTTCGAGCAGTTCGTGTCGGTCGTCCGCCGGATCGACGACTTCTTCGTGACGGTCGTCAAGCTCCCCCGGTAACCGCCGCACCGGTCCCGCCCGTCTCGCCCGCCTGGCCCGCCGCGCCGTCGGTGTCGTACGCGTCGGCGTCGCCGTCCCAGTCGACGCAGACGATCACCGCGTCGTCGGCCGGCTCGCCGCCCTCGTGGTAGGCGACGTAGTGCCGGACCAGGGCGCGGACGGCCTCCGGCGGCAGCTGCAGCCGGGTGTCCCGCAGCGCCTGGAGCAGCGCGACCGGCCCGTACGGCTCGCCCATCGGCGACAGCGCCGCGTGCACCCCGTCGCTGACGACGACCAGCCGGTCGCCGCGCTCGACCCTGAAGTCCTCGACGAAGTACCGGCTGTCGCCGAACATGCCCAGCGGCAGCTGCTCGTCGAACTCGATCGCCTCGGTGAGGTTGCCGCGCATCCGGTACAGCTTCGGCGAGCCCGCGTCGACCACCCGGACCCGCCCGGACGACAGCTCGAACTCCATCAGCAGCGTCCCGACGCTCCGCTCGCCCCGGTGCAGCGCGTACACCGACTGGTCGGCGAGCTCGGCCTGCTCGGCGATGCCGGCGCCGGACCGGCGCGCGTTGCGCAGCGCGCTGACCGCCAGGTGGGTGAGCGCCGCGGCGGTCGTCCCGGTCCCCATCCCGTTGCTGACCGTCAGCGTCAGCCGGTCGCCGGACGCCGTCCAGTCGAAGTTGTCGCCCCACACCGCGTAGGCGGGTTCGAGCTGGCCGGCCAGCCGGAACCCGGCGGCGTCGCGGGACAGCGGGGGCAGCAGGTCCCACTGCATCTCGGCGGCCACCGTGAGCCGCGTCCGCCGCCGGACCCGCCGGTACAGGTCCGTGGCCGAGTCGGCGATCTTCAGGGCGCGGGCGAGCGCGTGCGCCGCCGGGTACAGCCATTCCGGTTCCGGTCCGCCGAGGCCCGCCTCCCCGGGGCGGCGGACGGTCAGCACGCCGAGCCGCTCGCCCTGCACCGTCAGCGGGAGGTGGACGACGTCGGCGCCGATCCGCCCGGACCGCTCCCGGATCGCCCGCTGCCCGGCGAAGGCCCGCCCGGGGCCGGTGTTGTCCAGCGGGACGTCCCCGCCGTCCGGGTCGCGGCCGAACACCTCGGCGAGGTCCCGCGCGACGGGGACGAGGTAGGCCTGCCGGTAGTCGACGAGCAGTACCTCGGCGCGCGCGCCGGGCCACCGGCGGGCCAGCTCCCCGGTGGCGGCGGCGACCAGCTCGTCCGGACGGGCGGCCCAGATCGCCTTCTCGATCGCCTCGAACGCTTCGTCGCGCCCGGGTCGGGAATGCATCGGATCCTCATCTCGCCCGGGGACGCCACCGGCCCGGGATGCCGTCTGGAATGTCGTGTGTAACAGTGGAGGGCATGGTGGACACGTCGGGTGAGGACGCGGCCCGGTCCGCTGCCGCCCTCGACGACGCCGCGTTCGCGCTGATGAGCGTATGGTCGCACGCGCACAACGCGCCGGACGTGCCGGTCCCGTCGACGCAGCTCAGGGCGCTGTTCATCCTGGAGCGCGGGCCGGTCAACATCAGCCGCCTGGCCACCGGGCTGGACGCGCTGGTGTCGTCGGCGAGCCGGCTGTGCGACCGGCTGGAGGGGGCCGGGCTGCTGATCCGCGACCCGGGCCGGGACCGCCGCGAGGTCACCGTCCGGCTCACCCCGGACGGGCAGGCGCTGCTGGACCGGCTGCGGCAGCGGCGGCGCGCGGAGCTCGCCGGGGTGCTGGACGCGATGCCGGCCCCGGCGCGGGCGGCGCTGCTGTGGGGCCTCGCGGAGTTCCGCGAGGCGGCGTCCGGCCGCGACGCCGACGGCGGCTCGTTCCCCATGCTGGCCTGACCCCCTTCCCCGCGGGTTCCGTCATCTCCCCAGAATCCACCTTGCCCGCCGCAAAGTCCTACAATTGCCAAATCTCCCGGTAAACGGAAAACAGACGGCAATTATTCGGTCACTTCATCGGACACGCCGCGCTCTTTTTCGGCGTTTACCCAACACGGGCTGTGACCACTACTAGCATCCGGCTCCATGGCGAATGACAATGCCTTTCCCGATCGGCCGGGCCGGAAGGCCGGAATGTCCGCCGGGAGGCCGCGATGACCGAACGCCGCTCCCGCGCCGCTCCCGCCGTGCGGGCGCCCAGGCGCGCCGCGCTGGCGGCGGGCGCGCTCGCGACGGGCGCGGGGCTGCTGCTGGGCGGCTGCGGGCACTCCTCCGCCAACTCGGCGTCCGCCGGGGACGGCGCCAGGCGCGCCACGCCCCCGGCGCAGGCCCCGGCGGGAGGCACCGCACAGGCCCCCGAGGCCACCACGTTCGCCCGCCTCAAGGGCGCCCCGCGCGACACCGAGCCCGGCCGCTCCACGGGCGGGCTCGTCGTCCATCCCGCCAAGCCCGTCCCCGTGCTCGACAAGCCCGGCGGGCGGACGGTCGCCACGCTGCCCACCCAGGAGCTGGGCGGCCCGACCTGGGTGCCCGTGGTGCAGAGCTCCGGGGACTGGCGGCGCGTGCTGCTGCCCAGCCGGCCCAACCGGGCCAGCGGCTGGATCTCCGGCACCACCGAGGGCCTGCTCACCGCGCACACGCCCTACACCGTCAGGGTCGACCTGTCGCAGCGCCGGCTCACCCTGCTCAAGTCGGGCAAGGCCGCCGGCTCCTGGACGGTCGCGGTCGGCGGCGCGAAGACCCCGACGCCGACCGGCCGCACCTTCCTGCTGGCCGACCTCGCCCCCGCCAAGAAGACGCCCAGCCCGCTGGTGCTGCCGCTCGGCACGCACTCGGCCACCCTGGACACCTTCGGCGGCGGCCCCGGGACCGTCGCGCTGCACGGCTGGCCCGACCGCTCCGTGTTCGGCAAGGCCGTCACGCACGGCTGCGTGCGCGTGCCCCAGGACGCGCTGCGGTCCCTGGCCAAGGTCCCGCTCGGAAGCCTCGTGTTCATCGACGCGTGAGCCGACCCCGCTGATCACCGCCCCGCGCGGCCGTCCCGTCCGCCCGGACTCCACACACGATCGGAGACGATCCATGCACGCCTTCAGACGCATGACCACCGCCGGCCTGCTCGCCGCCGGCCTCGGCACCGCCGGCCTCACCGCCGCCGCCGTCCCGGCCGGCGCGTCCGCGCCGTCCGACCCGGTCGGCTCCGCCTACGGGCTGGCCGTCAGCGGCCCGCTCGGCGCCGTCCCGCCGGTGCCCGCCGTCTCGTCCGAGCGCGGCGCCGCGCACAAGAGCCTGCTGCGCGAGGACCACACCAAGTTCGTCCGGGCCTCCGCGCTGAACGTGGACGCGACGCCGGCGAACGCCCGCTCCAACGTCTCCGACCTGGCCGTCCCGACCGCGAAGCTGGCGGCGGACGCGGTGAGCGCCACCTGCCGCGACGGCCGGGGCGGCGCGCACCTGACGCAGGCGGTCGTCGCGGGCAAGCGGCTGGACGCCACGCCGCCGCCCAACACGACCGTCCCGGTGGACGTCGAGGGCGTCGGGCGCACCTCGCTCGTCCTCAACAAGCAGCAGCAGATGCCGGACGGGCGGCTCGCCGTCACCGCCATGCAGCTGAACCTGCCCGGCGGCAAGGGCGCCGTGCGGGTCGCGTCCGCCACCTGCGGCCGCGCCGCCGCGCAGCGTCCCGCCGAGGCGCCGGCGCCGAAGCCGGTCAGGCACCACGACCTCGCGGTCACCGGCTGACCGTTCCGGACGCGGACGGCCCGGCGGTGCCCACCGCCGGGCCGTTCGCGCGAAATGGCGCGTGCGGCTTTCCGCGTCAGACGGCGAACGATTTCTCGAAATGCACGATCGCCCCGTTCCGCTGGACGCGATCGAGAATATGGACTTCCTCGGTGAGCGCCCGCATCAGCTGCAGGCCCCGCCCGTGCTCGGCGCCCGGCGGCGCCGGCGGGGCGTCCCAGCCCGGGGCGGTCCGCGCGGCGTCACCGCCCTCGGTCGTGCTGACGACGGCGCCCCCGTCGATGACCTCGACGACGCACTTGGCCCCGTCCATCCGCGCCCTGACCTCGTAGGCCCTGCCCGCCGTCGCGTGCTGGATCACGTTCGCGCACGCCTCGCCCAACGCCAGCGCGATGTCGGCGCGGACCTCCGGCGGGACGCCGAGGCCGCGCAGGGAGGCGTCGAGCGTATGCCTCACCAGCGGAGCGCTCTCGGCGTTCCTCGGCAGGGTCATCTCAAGGACGACCTCCATACCATGCGCCTCCGTTCCCTCGCTAGTGGCAAGAATTCCCAATACCGCACATCGGAAACTCCGGCCACCGGCGGGGTCAACGGCGGCGGTCAGCCTTCGTCGGCGCTTCCGGCCAGCTCGCGCTCCTGCGCGGCCTGCTCCTCGTCCAGTCCGCGGAAGTCGGCGCGCCGGTGCTGCTCCTCCTGCTCGTCGATCCAGTGGGCGTGCGCCTCCCAGGCCGCCTGCTTGCTGACCCCGAGCGCGGCCCCGATCTGCGACCACGACGCGCCCGCCTCCCGCGCCGACCGCACCGCGAGCTGCCGCCCGTACACGGCCTTGCGCGCGATGACCTCGCCGAGCGCGAGCATTTCGAGGGTCTCCTCGCGCAGCAGCGGAAGGTCGCCCATGGCGTCCCGCACCCACAGCTCGTTGTGCCGCGCCGTCGCCGACAGCAGCGTGAACTCTTTCTCGATGCCCTCAGGAGTGACCATGTCCCACAGCCTCTCCGTCAACGCACCCTGACGTCAAGTCCTCCTGACGGCCTCCCCCGCCCGCGCCTTCGAGGGTCAGGCGGGGTGGTTCAGGCGGAGGCCGGGGAAGGGCCAGTTCTCGATCTTGAGGAGGTGGCCGGTGCTGGAGGCGGTGACGTAGGCGGTGCGCAGGTCGGGGCCGCCCCAGGTGATGTTGGTGATGCCCGGGTCGCCGTCCACGTCGATGTCGACGAACCGGACGAGGTCGCCCTTCGGGCTGACGATCGAGATCCCGGCGTGCACCATCGACGCCACGCAGACGTTCCCGTGGCCGTCGACGCCGAGCGAGTCGAAGTTGACGTAGTCCGGGGCGGTGTAGAGGAAGTTGCCGCCGCCGGAGCCGCCGAGCGACCGGCCGCCCTTGATCTCGCCGGGGCCGGCGACGTCCCACCACCAGACGCGGGCCGTGTAGGTCTCGCTGACGTAGAGGCGGGTGCCGTCGGGCGACAGGCCGATGCCGTTCGGGCCCTCCATGCCGCCGGCGATCTGCTTGATGGACGAGCCGTCCGCCTTGGCGTAGTAGAGGCGGCCCTTGTCGCCGGTGACGCCGTCGCTCTTGCCGTAGTCGGTGAAGTAGATGCCGCCGTGGGCGTCCACCACCAGGTCGTTGGGGCCGCGCAGCGGGACGCCGTCCGCCTCGGTGTAGAGCGTCTCGACGGAGCCGTCGGCCAGGTCGACGGCCTGGAGGCTGCCGCCCGTGTAGTCGTCGGGGATGCCGCCGGCGAACACGAAGCCGCCGACCTCGAAGCGGCGGAGGCCGCCGGAGTTGGCGATGTAGACGCGCCCGTCCGGGCCGAGCGCGGAGCCGTTCGGGCCGCCGCCGGTCGTCGCGGCGATCGACGTGGTGCCGTCCGGCTTCACGCGGGTGAGGGTGCCGCGGTGGATCTCGACGACCAGCACGTCCCCGTTCGGCAGGACGGTCGGGCCCTCGGGGAACAGCAGGCCGCTCGCGAGCTTGGTGATCTTCATTTTGCTTCCTTTTCGCGGACGGCGCGGACCGGTGGCGGCCGCGGTGCCGGTCGGGCCGAGGACGGCGGCCATGCCGATGCCGGAGATCAGCGCCCGGCGGGTGATCTTCACGCCATGGCCTTCAGGATCCGGCGCGCGGTGGACTGGACGTGGACCTCGTCGGGGCCGTCGTACAGGCGGGCCTCGCGGGCGTGCCGGTACATGCGCGACAGCGGGAGGTCGTCGGTGAGGCCGGCCGCGCCGTGCACCTGGATGGCGCGGTCGATGACGTTGTGCAGCATGCGGGCTCCGACGACCTTGATCGCGCCGATCTCGATGCGGGCTTGGTCGCCCGCGTCGATCTGCTCGGCGGCCTGGAGGGTGAGCAGGCGGGACGCCTGGATCTCGGTGTAGGAGTCGAAGACGTGCTGCTGCATCAGCTGCTTCGCCGAGAGCGGCTCGCCGAACGCGACGCGGGTGCCGAGGCGGGCGCACATCAGCTCGAACGCCCGCTGCGCCTGCCCGAGCCAGCGCATGCAGTGGAAGATCCGGCCGGGGCCGAGCCGGTCCTGGGCGATGACGAAGCCGTGCCCGCGCGGGCCGAGCAGGTTGTCGGCGGGGACGCGGACGTCCTCGTAGGCGACCTCGTAGTGCCCGCCTTCGAGGCCGAGGACGGGCGTCTCGCGGACGATCCGGTAGCCCGGCGTGTCCGTCGGCACGACGATCATGCTGAAGGCGCGGTGCGGGGCCGTCCCCTCGGGCTCGGTGCGGCACATCACGGTGGTGTAGGCGGCCTGCGCGGCGCCCGTGGTGAACCACTTGCGTCCGGTGATGACCCATTCGTCGCCGTCCAGGACGGCCTTCGTCTGGAGCTGCGTCGGGTCGGAGCCCGCGTGGTCGGGTTCGGTCATCGCGAAGCTCGGGGACACCTCGCCCGCGACCATCGGGGCGAGGTAGCGCTCGCGCCAGCGGGGGCTCGCGTACTTGTGCAGCATCAGCGAGTCCTGGAGCGTGAACGTGCCGAGGGCCAGCTGCCCCCATTCGCTGCGTCCCTGGACCTCGTTGACGTAGACGTAGTCGAGGAACGGCAGGCCGCCGCCGCCCAGTTCCTCGGGATGCCCGAGCGCCCAGAGCCCTTCTTTCTTCGCCTCCTCGCGGAGTCGCAGAAGGGTGTCGCGGTCACCGGAATTGAGGGCGGGCTCGGCCGGTTCGACGCGTTCGGTCATGAACGCGTGGACGGCGTCGCGGACGTCCCGCACCCGGTTCGGCACGGGGAACAGCATCAACTGCCCCCGGTGAGGTCGGCGGAGATGTCGCGGGTGCCGTAGCCCTCGGGCGCGGCGACCTCGACGATCGGCTCGGGGCGGTCGTCGAATTCCAGCCGCAGCGCCCGGGACATCGTCGCGTGCATCTCGTACATGCAGGTGATGTAGGTGAGCTGCAGGATCTCCTTGTCGGACAGGTGCTTCTGCAGGATCTCGAAAACCCGGTCGGGGACGCGCCCGCCGTCCAGGACGAGCCCGTCGGTGTAGGCGAGGACGGCCCGCTCCAGTTCCGAATAGCAGTCGGCCGTCTGCCAATGCGGAATGGACTCGATCCGGTCCTCCGACATCCCCAGCGCCCGCATCTGCTTGCAGTGCTGGGAGAACACGAACTGGCTGCCGCGCGCCCAGCCGGCCCGGCACTGCCCGAGTTCGCGCAGCACCGGGTCGAGGGTGGCGTTGCGGTAGAGGGCGAAGCCGCGGACGGCGTGCTTGAACACGTCCGGGTCCTGGGCGAAAACCGTCCACCAGTCGCCGGGCGAGCCGGTCGCGGTGCCGTGGTCGACGGCCGGGTCCCGGTCCGGGGCGAAGAGGTGGTCGTAGAAGAACAGGATGCGCTCGTCGGTGACCTCGGCGCGGGGTACTTCACGCAGACGCGGCATTGCTCTTCTCCTTGGTGGCGGTGCGGTCGGCGGCGGTCTTCGGCGTGTGCGAGACGTCGGACTCGTCGAAGGCGCGGGTCCAGCAGGCGAATTCGAGGAGGATCCCGTCGGGGTCCTGGAAGTAGAAGGAGCGGACGAAGACCTCCTCGTTGAATTCGCGGGCGACGCCCCACTCGCTGTCGTCGTGGTTGAGGATGGGGCTGACCTCGACGCCCTTCTCCTGCAGCCGCGTCCGGTACTCCTCGAACTTCTCGACCGGGACGTGGAACGCGACGTGGTTCATCGACCCGACGGCGCTGAGCAGCTCGCCCTGCTCGGGGCGGGTCTTCGGCGCGGAGATGCCGGGGACGCCGTCGGGCGCGTCCGGGAACCAGAAGAACGCGACGCAGTCGCCGCCGCCGCAGTCGAAGAAGAAGTGCTGGCCCATTCCGGCGGGCAGGTCGAGGGTCTTGATGAGCGGCATGCCGAGGACGCCGGAGTAGAAGTCGATCGTCCGCTGCATGTCGGACGAGACGAGCGCGAGGTGGTTGATTCCGCCGAGCTCGAACTCTTTGTTCGTTGCCATTGGGGGACCTCCTTCAGAGGGGAGCGGCGTAGCGGGTGCGCAGGTCGCGCTTGAGGACCTTGCCCGCGACGTTGCGCGGGAGCTCGGCGACCACCTCGACGCGGCGCGGGACCTTGTAGCCGCCGAGGTGCTCGCGGGCGAAGGCGATGACGTCGCCGGACTTCGCGGACGCGCCGGGCCGCAGCACGACGGCGGCGCAGACGGCCTCGCCCCAGCGCGGGTCGGGGACGCCGAACACGGCGGCGTCCGCGACGTCGGGGTGCCGGTACAGGACCTGTTCGACCTCGCGGGACGCGACGTTCTCGCCGCCCGTGATGATCATGTCCTTGATGCGGTCCACGATGGAGACCATGCCCTCGGCGTCGCGGCGGACAACGTCGCCGGTGCGGAACCAGCCGTCGCGGAACGCCTCGGCGGTCAGCTCGGGCTCGCGCCAGTAGCCGCGCATCACCTGGTCGCAGCGCACGACCATCTCGCCTGGCTCGCCGTCCGGGACGTCGTTGAAGTCCGCGTCGACGATCCGGATGTCGGCGAGGTCCATGACGCGTCCGGCGGCGGCGAGCAGGTGGGTCTCGCCGGCGGCGGCGCGGCGGTGCTCGGCGGTCCCGAAGTACAGGATGTTGCCGCCGAGCTCGCTCATGCCGAAGCCCTGGTAGAAGTCGCAGCCGAGGACCTCCATGCCGCGCCGCAGCACCTCGGCGGGGATCGCGGACGCGCCGTACCCGATCGCCTCCAGCGTGCCGAGGTCGTGGTCCTCGATGCCGGGGTGGTCCAGCAGGAACGCGATCATGGTCGGGGCGAGGCCGGTCTGGGTGACCTTCCAGTCGGCGACGAGGCGCAGGAACGTCGCGTTGTCGTAGGACCGGACGATCCCGACGGTGGCCGAGCGCATGTGGTTGACGAGGACGGCGTACCCGCCGACGTGGCAGAGCGGGAAGCAGAACAGGAAGACGCTGTCGTCGGGGATCTCCCACTGCGCGGCGGAGCTGATCACGCCGGTGACCAGGTTGCGGTGGGTGAGCATGACGCCCTTGGGCGTGCCGGTCGTCCCGCTGGTGTAGACGAGCCAGGCGATGGAGTCCTCGTCGGGGCGGGGCGGCTCGGTCGCGTCCGCTCCGGCGAGGAGGTCGGCGTAGCCGCGGTCGCCGCCGCCGTCGAGCCCGACGACGACCTTGACGCCGGGCATCTCGTGCCGGTGCTCGGTCATGGCGTCGAGGTACTCGCCGCTGACGACCAGGACGGTCGCCTGCGCGTGCTCGACCAGCGCGGTGATCTCGGACGGGTGGAGCCGGTGGTTGAGGAACGTCAGCGCCATCCCGGCGGCGGGGACACCGTAGTAGAGGTCGACGTACTCGGGCCGGTTGCCCGACAGGACGGCCACCCGGTCGCCGGGCTCGGCGATCGTCCGCAGCGCGTTGGCGGCCCGGCGGACCCGGTCCCGCAGCTCCGCGTAGCCGATCACCTGGTCCTCGAACCGGAGCGCGGCGCGGCCGGGATGCTTGCGGGCCGCGTACTCGACGATGTCGCTGATCAGCATGGCCGCACCGGCGCCTCCCCGAAGTTGACTTGACAGTCATATCAACTTGCTCGATGCTCGGATACTGTTCCTGCGAACATCGGGTTGTCAAGCCCCCCGCGGGGCGGCGGCCCCCGGCGAAAGGAACCACGGGATGGCGGACACGGGTGCCGGCGAGAGCCCGCAGGCGCCGCTGACCGAGCGCGGCGCCCGCACCAGGGAGCGCCTCCTCGCCGCGGCCCGCGAGGTCTTCGAGGAGCGCGGCTTCCTCGACACCCGGGTCGCGCACATCGCCCGGCACGCCAGGGTCGCCTACGGCTCCTTCTACACCTACTTCCCGTCCAAGGAGGCCGTCTTCCTCGAGGTCGCCGACCGGCTCTTCGAGGACATGACGCGGCACTCCTTCACCCCCGGCGCCGATCCCGCCGCCCCGGAGCCCGCCGCCCTGGAGCCCGCCGCGCGCATCCGCCGCGCCAACCGCTCCTACTACGAGGCGTACCGGCGCAACGCCAAGATGATGGCGATCATCGAGCAGGTCTCCACGTTCAACGAGGAGTTCCAGGAGATGCGGCGCAAGCACCGCGCCGAGTCCGTCGGACGGTCCGCCCGCGCGATCGAGCGCTGGCAGCGGGCCGGGCTCGTCGACCCCGGCATCGACCCCGAGATGACGGCGCGCGCGCTCGCCGCGATGGTCGACCACTCGCTGTACCTCTGGCTCGTCCAGGGCGACGACACGTCCGACACCGAACGGCTCCTGGACACCCTCGACGCCCTCAACGTCCGGGCCCTCGGCCTGCGCCCCCACCCCTGAGAACTCCCCCGAAGGAGACCCGCGTGCACGAGGAACTCGCCGACCGCTTCATCGCCGCCATCACCGGCGGCGACGCCGACACGCTCCGCTCCCTCTACGCGCCCGGCGCGCTGATCTGGCACAACGGCCCCGGCCCCGGCGGCGGCGCCGAGCAGGGCGTGGACGACAACCTGCGCACGCTCCGCTGGCTGTCGCGCAACCTCGGCGGCTTCCGCTACGAGGAGATCCGCCGGGACGAGCTGCCCGGCGGGTACGTCCAGCGGCACGTCCTGCGCGGCACCCTCCCGGACGGGGCGCCCCTGGAGATCGCCGCGTGCCTGTTCGTCACCGTGGACGGCTCCGGGCGCATCGCCCGCATCGAGGAGTACGCCGACACCCGCGGCAGCGACCCGCTGCGCGACCTCGCCGCCGCCCAGCGCGCGGCCCGCGCGTGACCGCGGTCGAGTCCGCGCTCGCCGCCCGGCTCGGCGCGGACGTGACGGACCCGCACCGGCTCTCCGGCGGCGCGAGCCGCGAGACCTGGTCGTTCGACGCGGACGGGCGCCCGCTCGTCCTGCGCCGCGACCCGCCGGGGTCGCCCGACCCGGACGCGATGGCGCGCGAGGCGGCGCTGCTGGCGTCCGCCGCCCGCGCCGGCGTCCCGGTCCCCTCGCTGGTCGACCACGGCGACGACCTGGCCGGCGCGCCCTTCATGATCATGGAGCGGCTGTCCGGCGAGACGATCCCGCGCCGGCTGCTGCGCGACGAGGCGTTCGCCGCGGTCCGCCCGCGGCTGGCCCGCGACCTCGGCGGCATCCTCGCCCGCCTGCACACGATGGCGCCCGTCCCCGGCCTGCCCGAGGAGGACCCGCTCACCGCGATCACCGCCTACTACGCGGCGTTCGACGAGCCGCGCCCCGCCGTGGAACTGGCGCTGCGCTGGCTGCGCGAGCACCGCCCGCCCGCGTCCGGGCGCCGCACGGTCGTGCACGGCGACTTCCGCAACGGCAACCTGATGATCGCTCCGGACGGCGTCACCGGCGTCCTGGACTGGGAGCTCGCCCACCTCGGCGACCCCGCCGAGGACCTCGGCTGGCTCTGCGTGAAGGCGTGGCGGTTCGGGTCCCCGCACCCGGTCGGCGGCTTCGGCTCCCGCGACGACCTGCTCGCCGGCTACGCCGAGGCCGGCGGCACCCCGCCCACCCCCGATGAGCTGCACTGGTGGGAGGTCTACGGCACCCTCCGCTGGACGATCCTGTGCCGCCACCAGGCCGAGCGGTTCCTCAGCGGCTCCGACACGTCCATCGAGTACGCCGTGCTGGGACGCAAGGTCTGCGAGCAGGAGCACGACATCCTGCTCGCGCTCGGCCTCACCTCGCCCGTCACCGTCCGGGACCCGCTCGCCGCGACGCCCGGCTCGCCGCCGCACGACCGCCCGAACGCGTCCGCGCTCATCGACGCCGTCGGCGCGTTCCTGCTGGAGGCCGAGCAGCCCGACGAACGGCTGCGCTTCCACGCCCGGGTGGCCGCGTCCGCGCTGCGCATCGCGCGCCGCGAGCTGCTGCTGGGCGAGGCCCACAAGGCCGCGCACGCCACCCGCCTGCGCAAACTGGGCTGCGACACCGACGCCGACCTGGCCGCCGCGATCCGCGACGGCACCCTCGACGACCGCCGCGACGAGGTGGTCGAGGCGATCCGCGCCGCGACCATCGACAAGCTCACCGTGGCCAACCCACGCCACCTCGCACTCCCCGCCTGACGGGCCCCGCCGGGGACGGGCGGCGGCCACGACCAGCGGGTCTCGCCCAACGGTGATCTTCCCGCCGCGGGTCGTACGCCGTCCGTTCATGTCGCGGACGCCCGCGCGCACGAATCGTTCGCCACCCTAACGAACGTGAACACTCCTCGCATGGGCATCCCCCAGCGCCTCGCCGAGCGCATGAGCATGGCGGAGCAGCACGAATACCTGCACTCGAAGTTCTCCCGCCGCGGCCTGCTGCGCGGCGGCGCGGTCGCGGCGGGCGGCCTCGCCGCCGGCGGGCTGCTGTCCGGCACCGCGAACGCGTCGGCGCCGGCGGCCCCGCGGCTGCTGGCCCCCTCCCCCGAGCACGTCGACGGGGCCCTCGTGGCGCCGATCGGCCGGCACCTCGCCTTCGGCGCCGACCCCCGGACGCAGATGACCGTGTCCTGGCAGGTCCCCGTCGCGGTGAAGAACCCGTTCGTGCGCATCGGCACGCACCCGTGGAACCTGTCGAAGCGCATCCCGGCGGAGGTCCGCAGCCTCCACACGCCGGCCGGCGTCGGTTCGAGCCCGAACTACACCCAGTACTACCTGCACGTCCAGCTGAGCAGGCTGCACCCCGGCACGACCTACTACTACGGCGTGGGACACGACGGCTTCGACCCGGCCAGCTCGCACCTCGCCGGGACGGTCGGGACGTTCACCACGGCCCCCGCGAGCCGGTCGAAATTCACCTTCACCGCGTTCGGCGACCAGGGCGTCAGCTACCACGCGCTGGCCAACGACAGCCTGATCCTCGGGCAGAACCCGGCGTTCCACCTGCACGCCGGCGACATCTGCTACGCCGACTCGTCCGGGGCGGGCCAGACGGGCGACACCTTCGACGTGCGGACGTGGGACCAGTTCCTCGCCCAGACCGAGACGGTCGCTAAGCAGGTGCCGTGGATGGTCGGGTACGGCAACCACGACATGGAGGCCTGGTACTCGCCCAACGGCTACGGGGGCGAGGAGGCCCGCTTCCAGCTTCCTGGGAACGGTCCGGACCCGAAGAACCTGCCGAGCGTGTACTCATTCGTGTACGGCAACACCGCGGTCATCTCGCTGGACGCCAACGACGTCTCCTACGAGATCCCCGCGAACCAGGGCCTGTCCAAGGGGAAGCAGACGGCGTGGCTGGAGGCGCAGCTCAAGTCGCTGCGGCAGCGCCGCGACGTCGACTTCATCGTGGTGTTCTTCCACCACTGCGCGTTCTCCACCACGAACCAGCACGCCTCCGAGGGCGGCGCCCGCGACGCGTGGGTGCCGCTGTTCGAGAAGTACCAGGTCGACCTGGTGGTGAACGGGCACAACCACGTCTACGAGCGCACCGACGCCATCAAGGGCAACGCGGTCGGCAAGCAGGTGCCGATCGGCGGCACGGCCCGTCCGGAGAGCGACGGCGTGGTGTACGTGACGGCGGGAGGCGCGGGCAAGAGCCTCTACAGCTTCCCGGTGCCGGACTCCTACGAGGGCAACGAGAAGCCGCTCGACTCCGTGGCCACCTATGTCTGGGACAAGGACCGCAACAAGGTCGCCGAGACCGTGCACTGGTCGCGGGTGCGGTTCACCGGCTACTCGTTCATCCGGGTCGACGTGGCCCCGGCGTCGCGCGGACGGACCTCGACGCTGTCGGTCCGGGCGCTGGCCGAGAACGGCATGGAGATCGACCGGTTCACGATCGCCCGTCCGTCGCGCGCCTGACGCTTGCGTGGCCCGCGCGGCGGACGACGCGCCGCGGGCGGAACCGGCGCGGGTTCCGCCCGCGGCGCCCTCGCCAGGGCGGCCGGGTCAGTCGGGCAGGTCGGTGACGCGGGCGGCGACCAGGCCGAAGATGTCGCCGATCGTGGTGAGGGCGGCGGCGTGCAGCGCGTCGGCCGGGATCGGCGCGCCGTCCGGGCCCGCCAGCGGCCGGGTCGCGCACGCCTCGGCGACGACGGTGGGCCGGTAGCCGAGGTTGAACGCGCCCTGCGCGGTGAACTGGACGCACATGTGGGTCATGAAGCCCGCGAGGACCAGGTCGGGGCCGGCGTCCAGCCGGCTCAGCACGTCCGCCAGGTCGGTCTCGTGGAAGGAGTTCGGAAAGCCCTTCACGACGACCGGCTCGCCGTCCCGGGGCGCGACGCGGGAGTCGATCCGCCCGATCTCGGCGCGGATGTCGTACGGGCTGCCCTCGCCGCCGTCGTTGACGACGTGGACCACCGGCGTCCCGGCCGCGCGGGCGCGGTCGAGGAGCCGGGCGGCGGCGTCCAGGGCGGGGTCGGCGCCGGGCAGCGCCATGACGCCGGTGCGGTAGGTGTTCTGGAAGTCGATCAGGACCAGGGCGCTGGTGGACAGCCTGGGCAGCGCACCGTCCAGGCCGATCACCTGGCGCAGCGTGGTGGAAACGGTCATCTCATTCCTCCTGTGATTCTGGAAATCCGGGCAGCGTGCAGCACCGGCCCGACCGGGCCGGGACGGGGAAACGGTGGTCAGGCGGCCGTGCGGAACCGCCGCCGGTAGGCCGCCGGGGTGGTGCCGAGGCGCCGCCTGAACGCGCGGTGCAGCGTCTCGACCGAGCCGAGCCCGGACGCGCCGGCGACCTGGTCGAGGGGCTCGTCGGTGCCCTCCAGGAGCCGCCGCGCCGCCTCCACCCGCGCCGCCTCCACGAAGGCGGCCGGGGTGGCGCCGGTCTCCCGGCGGAAGACCCGGGCGAAGTGCCGTTCGCTGAGGCACATCCGGTCGGCGAGCGCCGCCGCCGACAGGTCGGCGGCCGGGTTCGCGGTGATCCACGCCCGCAGCTCGTCCAGGTCGCGGCGCTCGGCCGGGGCCTGCCACAGCGGGACGCTGAACTGGCTCTGCCCGCCCTGCCGCTTGAGGTACATCACCAGCTGACGGGCGACGGCGAGGGCGAGCCGCTCGCCGTGGTCCTCGGCGACGAGGGCGAGCGTCAGGTCCATGCAGGCGCTGATGCCGGCGCCCGTCCACACGTTCCCCGACCGGACGTAGATCGGGTCGGGGTCCACGTCGACGTCCGGGTGGTCGGCGGCGAGCCGGTCGGCGGTGGCCCAGTGCGTGGTCGCCGTCCGGCCCGCCAGCAGCCCGGCCGCGGCCAGCAGGTGCGCGCCGACGCACACCGAGGCGACGCGGCGGGCGTGCGCGGCGGTCTCGGCGATCCAGCCGACCAGGTCCGGATCGATCACCGGCGCGCCGTCGCGGTCCACCGCGCCCGGCACCACCAGGGTGTCGACCCGGTCGCCGACCTCCCCGAACGTCAGGTCGGTGGCGACCCGGACGCCGGCGCCGGTGCGCACCTGGCCGCCGTCGGGTCCGGCCAGCAGCACCTCGTAGGGCGTCCCGCCGGACATCTCCCGGTTCGCGAGCGCGAACACCTCCGCGGGCCCGGTGACGTCGAGCAGGTCGACGTCCGGGAACACGGCGACAACGACACGGTGCGGTGCGGACATGAGCCCATTGTCACCGGCGCGCCGCCATGTCCGCCACGACGAGGTTCTGTCACATCCGGACACCCCTGCCCCGGCGCACCGCCGGTATCCGTTCCGTCGATGACCGGCATCCGGAATAACGATCATCCGTGACCTGGTGCCGCGACCGCGCCCTCTGCTTCCTTAGATGACACCCCTGACCTGAGCGAACGCCAGGCATCCACCCGTCGGCCGAAGGTTGTCTCCGTGTGCACCTGCGCATCCCACCCCGCTGAGGGCCCCGCCGAAGCCCCGGCGTCCGAAACCCCGGCTTCCGAGACCACGCGTTCCGGCCGCCGGGCGGTCCTCAGGGCCGCCGTCCTCGGCGGCGGCGCGGCCGCGCTCGCCGGCCTGGCCCCTGCCGCCAGCGCCCAGGCGGCACCCGGTGGCCGCCGCCCCGGCCATCGCGGCACCGAGCTGTTCCTGCTGGGCACCGCCGGCGGGCCGCCGCCGCTCGCGGCCCGCACCGGCATCGCGTCCGCGCTGGTCGTCAACGGCCGCACCTACGTGATCGACGCCGGACGGGCGGCCGTCACCCAGTTCATGCGGGCCGGGCTGTCCATGCCGTCCCTCGCCGCGATCTTCCTGACGCACCTGCACGCCGACCACACCGTGGACCTGTTCTCGTTCCCGCTGCTCAGCGCCGGAGTCGTGGGCAAGCAGGGGTTCCAGAAGCCGATCGACGTGTACGGGCCCGGCTCGGCGGGCCGGCTGCCGGCCGGTCCGCCGCCCGGGTCGCACTGGGTCGAGGCGGACGATCCCGTCCCCGGTATCGCGACCATGCTGCGCCTGTCGAACGCGGCGTTCGCCTACTCCACGAACGGGTTCATCGCCGAGCACATGGGCAGCGACCCGGCCGACTACGTCCGGGCCCACGAGATCCAGCCGCCCGCGTCGGCCGGGGCCGGCGCGACCAACACGGCGCCGAGGATGGACCCGTTCCCGGTGATGGAGAACGACGACCTCAAGGTCACCGCGATCCTCGTCCCGCACGGGCCGGTGTTCCCCGCGCTCGCCTACCGGATCGAGACCGAGGACGGCGTGATCGTCTTCTCCGGCGACACCGCCCGGTCGCCCAACGTCCCGCGGCTGGCCGACGACGCCGACGTCCTCGTCCACGAGGCCTTCCACCGGGACGCCGTCGCCGCGATCGGCTACCCGCCGGCGGTCGTCGAGCACATCGGCGCCGTCCACACCGAGGTGGGCGAGCTGGGCGCGATCGGCGTCGAGTCGGGAGCCCGGCACATCGTGATCAGCCACATCTCGCCGGCCGATCCGGCGGTCCTCTCGAACGCCGGCTGGCAGAAGGCCGCCGACGCCAGCGCCCGGAAGGCCCGCTACCGCGGCCGCATCACGCTGGGCAACGACCTCGACCGTTTCGACGTCGCGAGGAACCGCCGCTAGCTCGTCAGAAGCCGCCGGCGCGGCCCAGCAGCGCGGGGGCGGGCTCGCCGAGGAGGCCGGCGAGCCACGTCCCGGTCGCGGCGACGGCGTCCATGTCGATGCCGGTCTCGACGCCGCTGCGGTGCAGGGCGTAGAGGAGGTCCTCGGTGGCGATGTTGCCGGTGGCGGCGGGGGCGAACGGGCACCCGCCGAAGCCGCCGGTGCTGGCGTCGAGCGTGGGAACGCCCAGGTCGACGGCCGTGAGCGCGTTGGCGTAGCCGGTGTTGCGCGTGTTGTGGAAGTGGAAGCGCAGCGGGGTGCCGGGGGCGGCGTCGCCGACGCGCGCGGTGAGGTCGCGGACCTGCGCCGGGACGCCCACGCCGATCGTGTCGGCGATCGCGATCTCCGCCGCGCCGGCGGCGTGCGCGCGGCGGGCGATCTCGGCGACGCGCTCGGGCGGCGTCTCGCCCTCGAACGGGCAGCCGAACGCGACGGCGATGGTGACGCCGGCGGGGACGTCCGCGTCGCGTGCGGCGGCGGCGATGTCGTCCCAGACGTCGAGCATTTCCGCCATGGTGCGGCCCTGGTTGCGGACGCTGAAGGTGTCGGACGCGACGAGCACGACGTTCACCTCGTCCACACCCGCCTCAAGGGCGCGGTCGAGGCCGCGCCGGTTGAGGACGAGGCCGCTGTAGGAAACGCCGTCGCGGCGCGGGACCCCGGCCATGACCTCCTCGGCGCCCGCCATCTGCGGCACGCGCTTGGGGTTGACGAACGAGACGGCCTCGATGCGGCGGGCCCCGGCGTCCACGCAGCGGGCGATGAAGGCGATCTTCTCGTCGGGGGTGAGCACGCGGTCTTCGTTCTGCAGCCCGTCGCGCGGCCCCACTTCGAGCACTGTTGTATGCAACCCGGCCTCCAGCTTGCGTGATTCGACCTCGATGCGACTATATTGCATGCAATCAGCGCAGAGGGGGTTCGATGGCACGGGCGACCGACGCCGCCTACGACGCGGTGCGGCGGATGATCCTGTCCGGCGAGGCCCCGGCGGGCAGCCGGCTCGGCGAGGCGGAGCTGGCCGAGACGCTGGGGCTGTCGCGCACGCCCGTCCGGGAGGCGCTGCAGCGGCTCGGCGCGGACGGCCTGGTCGAGGTGCTGCCGCACCGGGGCGCGCGGGTCGTCCGGTGGACCCGGCGGGACCTGGAGGAGATCTTCGAGCTCCGGTCGCTGCTGGAGCCCTACGCGGCGGCGCGCGCGGCCCGCATGGCGCCGGAGCAGGACGTCCTGGCGGACCTGCTGGCCCGGTGCGACGCGATGGAGGCGGCGGTCGCGGACGGCGACCTCACCCGCGTCGCGCAGCTCAACTCGCTGTTCCACGCCGCCGTCATTGAGGCGTCGCAGAACCGGCGGCTCCCGGCGATGCTGACGTCGGTCATGCACGCCCCCCTGATCGTCGGGACGTTCCGCCGCTACGACGCCGGCGCGATGGCCCGCAGCATGAACCACCACCGCGAGCTGGTCGCCGCACTGGCCGCCCGCGACCCCGACTGGGCCGAATCGGTGATGCGCGCCCACATCCGCGCCGCCGCGGCCAACCTGACGACCGAGGAGGAACGATGAACGACGCCGCGCTGGGAGACCTGCGGGTCGTGGAGATGGGCCAGCTGCTCGCGGGCCCGTTCTGCGGGCAGCTGCTCGGCGACTTCGGCGCCGAGGTCGTCAAGATCGAGCCGCCGGGGTCGGGCGACCCGATGCGCGAGTGGGGGCGGGAGAAGCCGCACGGCATGTCGCTGTGGTGGCCGATCCTCGCCCGCAACAAGAAGTCGGTCACGCTGAACCTGCGCACGCCGGAGGGCCAGGCGCTCGCCCGGCGGATCATCGCGCAGGCGGACGTGCTGGTGGAGAACTTCCGCCCCGGCACCCTCGAACGCTGGGGCCTCGCGCCCGCCGACCTGCAGCGGGAGAACCCGCGGCTGATCATCACCCGCGTCACCGGCTACGGGCAGGACGGCCCGTACGCCCCGCGCGCCGGTTTCGGCTCGATCGGCGAGGCGATGGGCGGCATCCGCTACGTCACCGGCGACCCCGACAAGCCGCCGTCCCGCGCGGGCATCTCGCTCGGCGACGAGCTGGCCGGCACGTTCGCCGCGCTCGGCACCCTCGTCGCGCTGCACGCCCGGCACCGGACGGGACGCGGCCAGATCGTCGACTCGGCCCTGTACGAGGCGGTGCTCGCGCTGATGGAGTCGCTCGTCCCGGAGTGGGAGATCGCCGGCTACCAGCGGGAACGCACCGGTTCCGTGCTGCCGAACATCGCGCCGTCCAACGTCTACCCGACGCTGGACGGCCCGGTCCTGATCGCCGCGAACCGCGACACGATCTGGCGCCGGCTCGCCGCGCTGATGGGCCGTCCGGAACTGGCCGACGACGAGCGCTACGCGACGCACGGAGCGCGCGGCGCCAATGCCGAGGAGCTCGACGACCTGATCGGCGCGTGGACGTCCGGCCAGAGCTCCGCCGCGCTGCTCGACCTGCTGCACGAGAACGGCATCCCGGCCGGGCTGACCTACCGCGCCAAGGACATGCTGGCCGACCCGCACTACAAGGCCCGCGAGGCGATCATCCGGATGGCGCACCCCGACTTCGGCGACTTCCCGATGCACAACGTGTTCCCGAAGCTGTCCGAAACCCCGGGCGAGGTCCGCACGCTCGGCCCGTCCCTCGGCGAGCACAACACCGACGTCTACGGCGGCCTCCTCGGCCTGTCCCCCGAGGACATCAAGGCCCTGGAGGCCGCCGGCACCATCTGACGTGCGATCCCGCCCGGACGTCGTGTCCGGGCGGGACGCCGGCATCAGCAGTACTTGGACGAGCCGCTGCCGCCCCACGAGCAGGAGTCCGCCGCCGCGCCGCTCGGGTAGCGGAGGTAGGCGGTGTCACCGGTGTTGTTCCAGACGTAGGCCTTCGAGCCCCAGTACCGGTTCGTCGCGGTGTTCGTCCCCTGCCCCGTGTGCACGTAGACCGACTTGTGCCCCTTGATGGTGAACGAGCCGAACGTGTACGTGTGGCCGGACTTGTCGCGCAGCGTGACCCCCTTGAGCTGCTTCGACGTCGTCGAGGTGTTGTAGAGCTGCACCCACTCGGCGTTCAGCGACGCGTTCGACCGCGTGTCCGTGCCGGGCGAGTTGTAGTAGACCCGGTAGATCTGCACCGGACTCGCGGCCTCCGCCGGCGCCGCCGCCAGCAGCCCCGCCGCCACCGCCCCGGCGATGGCCACGGCCCCCGAAACAACAAGCCTCTTCACCCGAAGATCCCCTTCCGTTCACCAGCGAATGCCTCTTTGTACCGGTATTCGCGGACACATGGTCGGGTGTGGCCATGTGTGGGTCCGGTGCCAACCGCAAGGCCCTCTCGGGCGTCCTCGCGACTCCGTGTTTTCCCTGATGAAGCCCGAAATCGCGGCGTCAGGCCCCCTCGGCCGGCGGAACCGTCCGGGACGGCCTCACAGGGTGATGGCGATCTTCCCGTGGACGTGGCGTCCGGCCTGGAGTGCCACCGCGTCGCGGATCTTCTCGATCGGGAACGTCGCGGCGATCGGCACGGTGAACTCGCCCGCGACGATCGCGTCGGTGATGCGCACCAGCGCGTCCGGTCGCGCGTCGAAGCCGCCGGTCGGGCGCACGCCGCCGGGAGGGGTCGGCCCCGCGGCGATCGTGGAGATCCGCTCGGGCGGGACGCCGAGCGCCAGCGCGGTCTCGGCCGTCTCGGTGCCGAACAGGTCGGTCGCCGCGGTCACGCCACCGGGCGCCAGGGCCCGGACCCGGTCGGCCAGCCCGGCGCCGTAGGCCACGGGCTCGGCGCCCAGCTCCCGCAGGAAATCGAAGGTGCCCTCCGAGGCGGTGCCGATCACCGTGGCGCCGGCGAGCTTCGCGAGCTGGACGGCGAACACGCCCACGCCGCCGGCGGCGCCGCCGATCAGGACGGTGTCGCCGGACCGCAGGTCGATCGCCGCCAGAGCGGCGGCGGCGCTCAGTCCGGCGACCGGAAGCGTGCTCGCCACCTCGTCGCTGACGCCGTCCGGCGTGTGGAAGAGCATCTCAAGCGACTCGGTGGGCGCCTTGAGCACCAGGAAATCGGCGGCGGCCCTGCCCACCGTGCCGCCGTAGACGCGGTCGCCGACGGCGAAACCCGTGGCTCCGGCGCCGACCTCGTCGACGACGCCCGCGAAGTCGGATCCGAAGCCGGCCGGCAGGGCGATGCCGAACCGCGCCGCCACCTCGGGCTGCGCGGCGATGCCCCAGTCCATCGGGTTCAGCCCGACGGCCGTCACGCGGACGCGGACCTCGCCGGGCCCGGCGTGCGGCTCCGGGACCTCGCGCAACTCCAGTACCTCAGGACCTCCGAACGTCTCATGGATGACGGCTCGGCTCATGTCGACCTCCCGCAGGGTGATGGGACTTGGTCTTATCACCGTACACGAGTGATGGGACCAAGTGCCGTACACTGTCCTCATGGCCCGCTGGCAGCCCAACGCGCGGCAGCGACTCGTCGCCGCCGCCCTCGACCTCTTCGCCGAGCGCGGCTACGAGAACACGACGGTGATCGACATCGCGCGGCGCGCCGGCCTGACGAAGAGCACCTTCTTCCGGCACTTCCCCGACAAGCGGGAAGTCCTCTTCGGCGGGGACACGATGACCGGACTCCTCGCCGACGGGATCGCCGCGGCACCGGCGACCGCCACCCCGCTCGAAGCGGTGGCGAACGCCCTGGACGCGGCCGGGCGCGAAGCCTTCACCCCCGCCCGCCGCGAGTTCACCGTCCGCAGGCGGGCGGTGATCGCCACCCACCGGGAACTGCAGGAACGCGAGGCCCTGAAAGGACTCGCCCTCACCGCCGCGATGGCCGGCGCGCTCCAGCGGCGCGGCGTCCCCGACCTGACCTCGCGCGTGGCCGCCGAACTGGGCGCGCTCGCCATGAAGATCGCCTTCGAGCTCTGGAGCGACGCGGCCAACGACGACGACTTCGGCGAACTCGCCCGGCGAACCCTCCGCGACCTACAAGCGGCCACCACCTCCTGCTGACCCGCGACGCGCGTGCGCGGGTCAGGCTTGTTCGGGGTCTTGGCCTTGGGCGGCGCGGCCGCCGTCCACGGGGACGATCGCGCCGTTGATGAAGCTCGCCTCGTCCGACAGCAGGTGGCGGACGGTCGCGGCGACCTCGTCGGGGCGACCGACGCGGCCGAGCGGGTGCAGGGCGCGCATCTCGTCCTCGATCCGGGCGGCGGACGCCGGGTCCTGCGCGGCGAGGTACGCCTCGTAGCGCACGGTGGTGATCGAGCCCAGCGCGACGACGTTCACGCGGACGCCGTGCGGGCCGTAGTCCACGGCGAGGGCGCGGCTGAAGCCCTCGACGGCCGCCTTCGCCGTCGCGTAGGTGAGCGAGCCCCGGACGGGCCGTGCGGCCTGGTGGGACGAGACGTTCACGATCGCGCCGCCCGTGCCGGCGTCCAGGAAGCGCCGGATCGCGGTCAGCGATCCCACGGCGGCCGGGTCGAAGTTCAGTGCCACCAGGTCGAGCACCTCGCGCGGGCCCGGGACGTCCACGGTGGCGGTGCGGAAGACGGCGGCGTTGTTGACCCAGCCCTTGAGGGTGCCCATGGCCTGCGCGGCGTCCGCCGCCCGCGCCGCGACGGCCTCGTCCCGCATGTCGCCGGCGACCGCCGTGACGCGCGGGCCGGTCGCCCAGTCGAGGGCGGACGGGTCCAGGTCGGCCGCCACGACGTGGCCGCCGTCGGCGAGGAGGCGCTCGGCGATGGCCCGGCCGATGCCGCGGGCGGCGCCGGTGACGACATAGGAGAGCTCCACGGACCGGAACGTACCACCGCGTTTGGCCCAGGACGTGGGGGCAGGGGACACCCCGACACGGGTTCCGAGGAGGAAGCGATGACCGACGTCTTCACGGTGCTGGCGAACGACCACACCGAGGTCAAGCAGATGCTCACCGAGCTGGAGGCCGGCTCGGCGGGCGCGTCCAGCGCGTCCGTCCACGGTGCGGACGCGCTCGAGCTGCGCAAGAAGATGGTGGAGCAGCTCATCATCGAGGAGTCCAAGCACGAGGCGGTCGAGGAGGAGTACTTCTGGCCGGCGGTGCGCGAGCTGGTACCGGACGGCGACCGGCTCGCCGACCACGCCGTCGGGCAGGAGCAGGCGGCGAAGAAGGTGCTCAACGACCTGATCGGCCTGGACGCGGGCGAGGCGAGGTTCGAGGAGCTGCTCGCGAACTTCATCACCGACGGCCGCGCGCACATCGCCTTCGAGGAGAACGAGGTGTGGCCGGCGCTGCGCAGGGTCATCACCGACGAGCGGGCGGAGCGGCTCGGCGAGAAGCTGGAGCAGGGCAAGAAGACCGCGCCGACGCGCCCGCACCCGAACACCCCGCCGAAGCCCGGCGTCCTCAAGGCGGCGGGCCCGGCCGTGGCGGCGGCCGACAAGGTCCGCGACAAGATCACCGGCCGGGGCCGGGACTGACGATCCGGGAGGGACGGCCATGACCGACTCGACGCGGCTGGCGCTGGTCACCGGCGCCTCCACCGGCATCGGGCGCGCGCTCGCGGACGAGTTCGCGCGGCACGGCCACCACGTCATCATGGCGGCGGAGGACGCGGAGATCACCGCGGCGGCGCAGGCCGTCGGCGACGCGACGCCCGTCCGGGTCGACCTCGCCCGGCCGCAGGGGGTCGAGGAGCTCTACGCGGCGGTGGGCACCCGCCCGCTGGACGCCGTGGCGATCAACGCGGGCGTCGGCGTGGGCGGCGACTTCGCCCGCGACAACGCGCTCGCCGACGAGCTGAACCTCGTCGACCTGAACGTCCGGTCGGCCGTCCACCTGGCGAAGCTGGTGCTGGACGGCATGGTCCGGCGGGGTGCGGGGCGGGTGCTGTTCACCTCGTCGATCGCCGCGACGTCGCCGGGGCCGTACCTGGCGACGTACGCGGCGTCCAAGGCGTTCCTGTACTCGTTCGCGGAGGCGCTGCGGCACGAGCTGCAGGGCACCGGCGTCACCGTGACGGCGCTGCTGCCCGGCCCCACCGACACCCGGTTCTTCGAGCGGGCCGGGGTGCTCGACACCCGGCTCGGCAAGTCCGGCAAGGACGACCCGGCGGACGTGGCGCGGCAGGCCTACGCGGCCCTCATGGCCGGCAAGGACCACGTCGTCACGGGCTCGGCGCGCAACAAGGTGCAGACGACGGCGTCCAGGGCGATGCCGGAGCCGGTCAAGGCGAAGATGCACGCGCTGATGTCCAAGCCCGGCACCTAGCCGAGGGCGGCCAGCGCGGTCCGCAGTTCTTCGAGCGCCTCGCGCGCGAGGTCGGGGAGCGTCCGCCCGGTGGACGGGTCGGACCAGCGGGCGAAGGCGGCGTCGAAGGCGCGGGCGCCGAGTTCGGCGGCGAGGCCCGCGGCCGGGTCGGGCACGCCGCGCTCGCGGAGCGCGCCGGCCATGGCCGCCGCGAGCCGGGCGTGCTTGAACGCGGCGCGCTCCCGCAGTTCGTCGTTGGCGGCGATGACGGCGAGGAGCCGGGCGGCGAAGTCGCGCTGCCCGTCGGTGAACGTGGCCGCGAGGGCGTCGAGGGCCGCGGCGACCGCCTGCAGCGGCGTGGCCGTGCCGGGCGCCGCGGCGACCGCCTCGCTCAGGATCCGGCTGTGCAGCTCCTGGCCGGCGAACAGCACCTCCCGCTTGTCGGGGAAGTGCCGGAAGAAGGTGGTCTTGGTCAGGCCGGCGCGCTCGGCGATCCCGTTGACGGTGGTGGCGTCGTAGCCCTGCTCGGCGAACAGGTCGGTGGCGGCGCGCACCAGCCGCTCCCGCGCGTTCGGTTCCCATCGGGCCATGGCGGACAGCATAGGTGATGTTACTTGGTACCGTCACACCTGGTACGGTGATGTTACCAAGTCACATCACTGTCAGGGGGAGCCCCTCATGCGCGTCTTCGTCACCGGTGCGAGCGGCCACATCGGATCCGCCGTCGTGCCCGAACTGCTCCAGGCGGGGCACGAGGTCGTCGGCCTGGCCCGCTCCGACGCCTCGGCCGCCGCCGTCCAGGCCCTCGGCGCCCGGGTGCGCCGCGGCGACCTCGCCGACCTGGACGGGCTGCGCGAAGCGGCCGCGGCCGCCGACGCGGTCGTCCACCTCGCGTTCGACCACGCCAGCATCGCCCCCGAGGCCTTCGCCCGCGCGGCCGCCGCCGACCACGCCGTCGTCCAGGCGTTCGGCGACGCGCTGGCCGGCACCGGCAAGACCCTCATGGGCATCGGCTTCAAGCCCACCGGCGACGCGGCCGCCGACGCGACGATCAACGGCAACCCGCGCTCCGCCTCCGCCCGCGCGGTCGCCGCGCTCGCCGACCGCGGCGTCCGGGCCATGCTCGTCGGGATCCCGCCGGTCACGCACAGCGACAGGGACCGGCACGGCTTCGTCCCCCGGATGATCGGGTTCGCCCGCGACACCGGCGTGTCCGGCTACGTCGGCGACGGCGCCAACCACTGGCCCGCCGTCCACACCCTCGACCTCGCCCGCCTCTACCGGCTGGCGCTGGAGAAGGCGCCGGCCGGCGCGCAGCTGTACGCGGCGGCCGAACCGGGCATCCCGGTCCGCGAGATCGCCGAGGCCATCGGACGCCACCTGG
This sequence comes from Actinomadura sp. NTSP31, assembly GCF_041951385.1. Classification (NCBI taxonomy): domain Bacteria; kingdom Bacillati; phylum Actinomycetota; class Actinomycetes; order Streptosporangiales; family Thermomonosporaceae; genus Actinomadura; species Actinomadura sp. NTSP31. Next base: position 173,026 of record NZ_JBGNUT010000016.1, read on the forward strand.
ACGTCCCGGCCGCGAGCATCCCCGCCGAGCAGGCCGCCGACCACTTCAAGGGCTTCCCGTTCGTCACGTACGACATCACCATGCCGAACGACGAGACCCGCCGGCTGCTCGACTGGGAGCCCGTCCACCCGACCCTGATCGAAGACCTCGACCAGGGCCACTACTTCTGACCGAACCCGGGGAGGGCGGCCGGGGCCCGCGTTCACCGGGGTCCCGGCCGCCCCACCGCCGCCACATACCTCGCGCGTCGCCGGGCACTACGTGTAGTTGTGATCATGGCGCAGGCCCCACGGGTGTGGGGACGGGCGGTCCACGCCCTCACCCGCCGGCTCGGCGGGCCCCGCCAGGCCCGCGTCGTGCTGCTGCTGGCCTGCGTCCTCGCCCTCAACACCGCCGACTCCGGCGTCATCGGCGCGATCGTCGAGGAGCTGCGACGCTCCCTGCACATCGGCAACACCGAGGTCGGCGTCCTGACGGCGGCGCCCTCGCTGGTCGGCGCCGTCGCCACCGTCCCGGTCGGCATGCTCACCGACCGCGTGCCGCGCGTCCCGCTGCTCGCCGGCAGCATCGTGCTGTGGAGCGCCGCCATGGTCGTCGGCGGCCTCGCCACCTCCTACGACTGGCTGCTGACGTCGCGGGTCGCGCTCGGCGCCGTCACCGCGACCGCCGGCCCGACCGTCGCGTCCCTGACCGGCGACCTGTTCCCGCACCAGGAGCGGGCCGGCGTCTACGGGCGGATCCTCGCCGGCGAGCTCGTCGGCGCCGGGTTCGGCCTGGTCGTCGGCGGCAACGTCGCCGCCGCGCTGAGCTGGCGGTTCTCGTTCTGGTTCGTCGCGCTCCTCGGCGTCGCGCTGGCCCTGGCCGTGTGGCGGCTGCTGCCCGAGCCCGGCCGAGGCGCGCAGGGCCGCTCCGCGGGGAGCCCGCGCGGCGGCACGGAGGCCGCCCAGCAGGCGGTGGACGAATCGGACGTCCAGCCCCGCCCGGAGAACGTGCTGGCCGCCGACCCGGCCCGGATGACGCTGCCGCAGGCCGCCCGGCACGTGCTGCGCATCCGGACCAACGTGATCATCATTCTCGTCTCGGCCATCGGCTACTTCTTCTTCGCCGGGCTGCGCACGTTCGCGATGGTCTTCGTCCAGCACCGCTACGGCGTCGGGCGCGCCGGGCTGAGCCTGCTCGTCCCGGTCATCGGCCTCGGCGCCCTGGCGGGCGTCCTCACCTCCGGACGCGTCGCCGACCGCCTCGTCCGGCGGGGCCGGATCGCCGCCCGCGTCCTGGTCCCGAGCGTCGCCTACACCGCGTCCGCGCTGCTGTTCCTGCCCGGCCTGCTGACCGGCTCGGCGTGGATCGCGATGCCGCTGTTCTTCCTCGCCGCCGCCGCGCTCGCCGGCGCCAACCCGCCGCTGGACGCCGTCCGCCTCGACGTCGTCCACTTCCGGCTGTGGGGGCGCGCCGAGAGCATCCGCACGATCCTGCGCATGGCGGGCGAGGCGATCGCGCCCGTCCTGTTCGGCTGGCTGTCCGGGCTGTTCGGCGCCGGCGACCAGTCCGGCACCGGCCTCGACCGGGTGTTCCTGCTCGCGCTCATCCCGCTGCTGGTCAACGGCCTGCTCCTGCTGCGGGCACGGCGCGACTACCCGGCGGACGTCGCGTCCGCCATGGAGTCCGAGCGGCGCTTCCCCGCCGCGTGACCGCTAGATCACCACGCGCCGGGACACCAGCCCGTGCCCCACCTTCGTCCCGTGCCACAGGTCGAACCGGCAGCCCGCCGCGAACGCGTCCTTGCCGACCTGCTCGGTCAGCAGCGTCATCGTCACGATGTGGTCGACGTCGCCCGGCCGCAGCGGCTCCCCGTCGTCGGTCGTCACGACCACCTTGTGGAACGCGTTCGGCTTCGGCTCCGCGCCCTTCTCCCGCAGCGTGAACGGGCAGTTCTGGGCGGGAAGATCGGTCCCGATCACCTCCGCGCACTGCTCGTCCAGCGAAACCAGCGCCATGAACTTCGTGAGCCTCATACCGTCGTCCTCCCCCGAGGTCGCGCCCCACGTCACCGCCGCGCGGCCATCGCCATGAACGGTCACTTCCATCAATACCCCCGCGAACCGCCCGTCCCCAGCCCCCGTGGGATGATGATCACGAAGTTGTGGGAGGCGGACGTATGACAGTGGTCCGGGCGGCGCTGCCGGATGACCTGGAGACCGTGGCCGCGATCGGCGCGCACTACGTGCTGAACACCGTGACGACGTTCGCGGAGACGCCGCAGACCGTCGCGGAATGGCGGCAGCGGCTCGACGACCTCGCGGAACGGGGCCTTCCGTTCCTGGTGGCCGAAGCGGAGGGGGAGGTCGCCGGGTACGCGTACGCGGGTCCGTGGCGCCCGAAACCGGCCTACCGCTACACCGTCGAGGACACGATCTACCTGGCCCCGGAGCACACCGGCAAGGGGCTCGGGACGGCGCTGCTCCGCGCACTGGTGGACGGGTCGGCGAAGGCGGGCATGCGGCAGATGATCGCGGTCATCGCCGACACCGGCGAGACCGGATCGCAGGCCCTGCACCGCCGCTTCGGGTTCGTGGAGGCGGGCCGGCTGGACGACGTCGGCTACAAGCACGGACGCTGGATCGCCACCACCCTGATGCAGCGCTCCCTCGGCGGCGCGGCGCCCGCCTAGCGGGGGCCTTCACGGCCCGGCCGGGCCGGGTTACCCTTCCCATGGCGTCCGTGCCGGTCGTTTGCGCCTCGACTTGGGAGGGTCCCGTCCGCGGGACGGTTCGGCTCTGACACCGGCTCCTCTGTGTCCCGCTTTACCGAGGAGTCGTCCCATGCAGTACAAGCACAAGCGGTGGTCGACGGCCGCCGCGGCGGCCGTCCTGTCGCTCGGCGCGCTGGTCGCGCTGTCCGCGCCGTCGTCCGCGCGATCCGCCCCGTCCACCACACCGCCGGCCGCGAGCGACAGCTGCCCGGTGAAGTCCAGGCCCGCCGGCAAGGTCCTTCAGGGCTACTGGGAGAACTGGGACGGATCGTCCAACGGCGTCCACCCGCCGTTCGGCTGGACGCCAATCGGCGACCCCGCGATCAAGCAGCACGGCTACAACGTGATCAACGCGGCGTTCCCCGTCATCCGCTCCGACGGCACCGTGCTGTGGGAGGACGGCATGGACTCGACCGTCAAGGTCGCCACGCCCGCCGAGATGTGCGCGGCGAAGGCGGCCGGCGCCACGATCCTCCTGTCGATCGGCGGCGCCGCCGCGGGCATCGACCTCGGCTCCAGCAGCGTCGCGGACCGGTTCGTCGCGACGGTCGTGCCGATCCTGAAGAAGTACAACTTCGACGGCATCGACATCGACATCGAGACGGGGCTGACCGGCGGCGGGAGCATCACCCAGCTCTCCACCTCGCAGGCCAACCTGGTCCGCATCATCGACGGCGTGCTCGCGCAGATGCCGTCCGGCTTCGGCCTCACCATGGCGCCGGAGACCGCGTACGTCACCGGCGGCAGCGTCACCTACGGCTCCATCTGGGGCGCCTACCTGCCGATCATCAAGAAGTACGCGGACGACGGCCGCCTCTGGTGGCTCAACATGCAGTACTACAATGGCAGCATGTACGGCTGCTCCGGCGACTCCTACTCCGCCGGGACGGTCGAGGGCTTCACCAAGCAGACCGAGTGCCTGAACAACGGCCTGACCGTGCAGGGCACGACCATCCGGGTGCCGTACGACAAGCAGGTTCCCGGGCTGCCCGCGCAGCCGGGCGCGGGCGGCGGCTACATGGCGCCGAGCCTGGTCGGCCAGGCCTGGAACCACTTCAACGGCGCCCTCAAGGGCCTGATGACCTGGTCCGTCAACTGGGACGGCTCGAAGGGCTGGACCTTCGGCGACAACGCCCGCGCCCTCCAGGGCCGCTGACGACCGGGACGGGCCCGGCGGCCGTCCGCCGGGCCCGTCGCGTCACTTCAGCAGGTCGCGCATCTTGGCGATCTCGGCCGACTGCGAGGTGATGATCCTCAGGGCCAGATCCTTGGCGCCGGCGTTCAGGCCCGACGCCCTCTCGTCCTTCGCCATCGCCACGGCGCCCTCGTGATGCTTGATCATCATCTGGAGGAACGCCCGGTCGAAGGCCTTGCCCTTGAGGGCCGTGAGCGAGGCCATGTCCTTCTCGCTCATGATGCCGGGCATGTCGTGGTGCATCCCGGACATCGCGGCGGGCGCGCCCCACGCCCCGAGCCAGCCGGTCATCTTCTGGATCTCCGGCGCCTGGGCCTTCTCGATGCCCGCGGCGAGCTTCTCGACCTGCGCCGACGAGGCGCGGGACGGCGCGAGCCGGGCCATCTCCACGGCCTGCCGGTGATGCGGGATCATCATCTGCGCGAACATGACGTCCTGGTCGTTGTGCGACCCCGGCGTCACCATGCCGGTGGCGGACCCGGACGCCGACAGCGACGGCTCGGAGCCGCCGTCGCCGGAGTCGCCGGAGTCGCCGCACGCCGCGAGGGCGAAGGCCAGGGCAGGGACGGCGACGAGCGCGATTGCGCGTTTCACTGGGTTGAGCCTTCCGTGTGCTGGGTTCTGTGAACGGTCGTCTGGCGCGCACGCCGAAGCGGCGCGCCGACGGCCTGTCACAGCCGAAGCACGCTCAACCGGTGGAGGGACGGGCCGGGCGGGGATCGTCCGCCGCGCGGCGCGGGCGTCCGGACGGCCCGACGCGCCGCCACGTCCACCCGCAGCAGCCGGAAGAGGCCGAACAGCAGTGCGCCGAGCAGGGAGAGCAGCAGCATTCCCAGGCACATCTGCCCGCTCGGGTGGTCCGGATGGTGGTCGCCCGGCGGGTCACCGACCACCACGTGGTGATGCATGGTGTCGGCGACGCTCGCCAGCGGGGCGGCGGACATCTCCATCGGACCGGGCGCCGCCTGGAGGCCGTGCATCGCCATCAGGCCGGAGAACAGCAGCAACAGGCACAGCGGCGTTCCGCGAGGGAAACGCCGCTGTGCCCGCCTCAGCCGTCTCACTGTCTCCAGGGCTCCGTCCGGTCCCATGGGTTCGCTCGAACCTCATGGTAGGCCGGGGTCAGGAGGGTGAGAACGCGTACAGCTTGTTGTTCTGAGCGCACTGGTAGGTGCCGTCGGAGCAGAGCCCGAACCAGTATCCGGAGCCCCAGTAGACGGTCCCCGCGACGACGGCCGCGCCGCCGATCACGGAACCGCCGCTGTTGTACCGCCACAGGACGTCCCCGTTGGCGGCGTTCAGCGCGAACATGGTGTCGGCCGCGCCGTTGATGCCGCCGGCGTAGACGACGCCGTTGGCGGCGCTGAGGAACCCGATGTCGAGGGTGCCGTAGGGGTCGCCGACCTGCCAGAGGATCTTGCCGGTGGCCGCGTCCAGCGCCGCCCACGAGCCGCCGTCGACGGTCGTCTTCGTCCCGTCGGCGCCGACGATGTCGTACTCCTCGTGCTCGGCGTTGCCGATGCCGACGTAGACGCGCCTGCCGTCGGTCGCCGAGCCCCATTCCATGCCGCCGAGGTCGCTGCCGGGCCCGACCTGGGTGTGCCAGATCTCCTTTCCGGTCGCCGGGTCCAGCGCCCAGTAGATGCCGCTCTTCTGGCCGACGCCGAGGATGCTGCGCAGGCGGCCGCCGTCGGCGACCTGGTACAGGTTCGGCGCGGACCCGAAGTCGAAGTCGGGGCCGCACGTCTCGCAGTCCTCCGTGCCGACGTCGGCGGTCAGCGTCTTGAACGACCAGCCGACGGCGCCGGTCCGCAGGTCGAGGGCGACGACCGCGTCGGTGTAGTTGTCGTCCGGGCCCTGCTGGCAGTCCTCTTCGCCCGGTCGCGTGCAGATCCCGTCGGGAACGGTGTAGTTGTTGCCGGTCGTGACGAACAGCCGCCCGGTGGTGTGGTCGACGACGAACGAGCTGCCCCACACCGAGTTGCCGGTGTAGCCCTCGGGCGCCATGTACCGCCGCCACCGGACCGCGCCGGTCGTCGCGTCCAGCGCCACGACGCTGCCGCGGAACCGCACCGGATGGTCGTCACCGAACTCGACGCGGCTCGCCGTCCCGACGTAGACGGTGTTGCCGTCCACCACGGGCGACGTCGTCACCATCGCGGCCGGGTCCGCGTCGATCAGCGTGCTCCAGCGCTTCGCGCCGGTCACCCGGTCGGCCGCCATGACGCGGGCGCCGCTGTCACCCGGCACGCTGGACACCCCGTCGCCGAAGACCAGCTCCGTCCCGGCGACGGCGGGGCTCGTCCGGGACACGTCCCCGGACACGCCGCTGTAGTAGGAGATCGGATGCTGCCAGCGGACGGCGCCGGTGAGCGCGTCCACCGCCGACAGGCCGCCGCCGTAGTCGGGGACGTAGACGGTGCCCAGCGACACCGTCGGGGTGGCGGACACGTTGCCGCCCAGGGTCGCGGTCCAGCGCGGCTTGAGCCGTCCCGCATTGCTGGGCGAGATGACCGTTTCGGTCGCGGCGTACCGGGTGTTGGACAGGTTCTGCCCCGCGGCCGTCCACCCGGGCACGTACGGGACGGTGCCGGACGGCGCGGCGGCCGAGGCGGCCGGCAGCGACAGGAGCGCGGCGGCGAGGACGCCGGCGGTCGCGAGGGCCGGCGCCTTCCCGCCGATTCGCATGCGGGCCATCGGTCATCCCTCCGCGATGTAGGCGTGCACGATGCCCATGACGTCGTTCTTCGCGGTGGGAGAGTCGTAGTAGCTGGTGACCGTCAGCCGGTCGCCGCGCCGGATCGTCGCGAGCGGGTCACCGGCGCAGGTGCCCATCCGCACGATCGTGCTCATTCCGCCCATCGTGTCGTAGGTGGCGGGCGAGTCGCAGACGAGCGCGCCGGTCGTGTCGTCGGCCGCCTTCACGTGGACGCCGCCGGCGTGCTGGTGGCCGTTGGCGAACACGATGCGCCCGCCGACCGTGGACGTCCAGCTCCAGGTGTGCGTGCTCGGCCCGGCCGGGACGCTGTAGTAGGAGGAGAGGCAGCCGCCCGCGTCCAGCCACAGCGACCGCACCGGAGTCGTCGCCCCCGCACCGGTAATGGTGTAGGTGATGGATATGTAGACCGTCTTCGGCGCCGATGAGTAATTCATCAGGTCGGTGAGCATGGCCCAGCGGTCATAGCTTTTCACCGGCACGCCGTAACCGTCGGGCATGTTCTTTTCCGTGCGCTCGTCGCCGGACGCCCATATCCGATCGGGAGACAGCGGGCAGACGGTGTCGTGCGCCGACAGGTTCGAGATGACGAAGTGGTGCAGCATCGGGCCGCTGTTCATGTCGGCGGTGCTGCCGTCGGCGTACACCAGGTCCGGCTTCTCGCCGACGATGTCGCAGTTCGCGCAGGGCTTCGGTGCCGCCGACACCACGTTCGGCAGCTCGCCGGGACGGTCCATGGTGCCGGCCGGGATCGTCCACGGGCCGTACTTGACCGTCACCGTCTGCGTGGCGGGCGCGGCCGCCGGCTTCTTCGCCGCGGCATTGGCGGCGTTCCCCGTGCATGCGAGGGCCAGCGCGAAGGCGGCCAGCACAAAGATCATTGAGCGGAATCTTCGGCGCACTGCGATCACCCCATTCTGGGCTCGACGCGAATTGAATCCGAAATCGCGTGCGGCCCGAAGGTACGGCCGCCGCGGCGTCCCGCCATCGGCGAAACCACCGGCCGCCCGCCGTTGCCCCGGCGACCAACGGGTGGATCGCGCGGGGTTGCGGGTGCACACTGCGGTCATGGCGGAACCGCGCTACCTCCTGGGGCCCGGCGGGCTGCGGGTCGAGGCCGTCCGGCTGGGCGAGGCGGACATGGCGTTCGTCCGGGCGCAGCACCGGGACGCGGCGCCCGGGCAGGCGTGGTTCCTGCTCACCCGGGACGGGAGCCTGGTCGCCTACTGCCGCGACATCGAGGAGGTCGCCGAGCACGTCGACCTCGTCGACCTGCAAGGCCCCGGCGACGCCGCGGAAGACGCCGGATGACCTGGCAGTTCCCCGCGAGTTGAGCAATGCCGAGTTTGATCGACGCGCATTCGGCAATCGCAGTCCCCGTGAAAGCGGAGAGCACGGAAAAGGGCGTCGTCGACACGAAGATCCCGGCGCGGCTGGACCGGCTGCCCTGGGCGCGCTGGCACTGGATGATCGTCATCGGGCTCGGCACCGTCTGGATCCTGGACGGCCTCGAGGTCACCATCGTCGGCAACCTCGCCCCGCAGCTCGCGAAGCCGGGCAGCGGCGTGGACATCACCTCCGGCCAGGTGTCGGGGTTCGGCGCCGCGATCTACGTGACCGGCGCGTGCCTCGGCGCGCTGTTCTTCGGCTGGCTGACCGACCGGTTCGGCCGCAAGAAGCTCTTCATGATCACGCTGGTGGTGTACCTGGCGGGCACCGCGCTGACCGCCCTGTCGTGGACGGCGTGGTGGTTCTTCCTGTGCCGGTTCATCACCGGGTTCGGCATCGGCGGCGAGTACGCGGCGATCAACTCCGCCATCGACGAACTGATCCCGAGCAAGCACCGCGGCCGGATCGACATCGTCATCAACGGCAGCTACTGGCTCGGCGCCGGCGCCGGCGCGCTGCTCACCATCCCGATCCTCGGCCAGTTCCCCGTGGACGTCGGCTGGCGGCTGGCGTTCGCGCTCGGGGTCGTGCTCGGACTGGTGGTGCTGCTCGTCCGGCGGCACGTCCCGGAGAGCCCGCGCTGGCTGATCATCCACGGCCGGACGCGGCAGGCCGAGAAGCTGGTCGGCGACGTCGAGGAGACCGTCGAGGACGAGAGCGGCGACCGGCTGCCCGAGCCCGGCCGCTCCATCCGCATCCACCAGCGCCGCAGCCTGGGCTTCGCGCTGATCGCCCGGTCGCTGTGGAAGCAGTACCCGAAGCGGGCGGTCCTCGGGTTCGCGCTGTTCATCGGGCAGGCGTTCCTCTACAACGCGATCACGTTCGGGTTCGCGGACATCCTCAACACGTTCTTCCACATCGACACCGACACCGGGTACTACTACGCGGTCATCGCGGCCGGGAACTTCCTCGGCCCGCTGCTGCTCGCGCCGCTGTTCGACAGCTGGGGCCGCAAGCCGATGATCAGCGGGACGTACCTGCTGTCCGGCGTGCTGCTGATCGGCACCGCGGTCCTGTTCGACCAGGGGCAGCTGACCGCCACCACGCTGACGGCCTGCTGGTGCGTGGTGCTGTTCTTCGCCTCCGCCGGGGCCAGCTCGGCGTACCTGACCGTCAGCGAGGTCTTCCCGATGGAGACCCGGGCCCTCGCCATCGCGTTCTTCTACGCGATCGGCACGGCGGCCGGCGGCATCTCCGGGCCGCTCGTCTTCGCCAAGCTCACCGCGACCGGCGTGCCCCGCGACACCGCGATCGCCTTCGTCATCGGCGCCGTCCTGATGATCGCGGCCGGGCTGGTCGAGGCGGTCATCGGCGTCAAGGCCGAACGCAAGGGCCTGGAGGACATCGCCCAGCCGCTCACCGCCCGGTAATTCCCCGATCTTTTTTCCGCGGGGATGTCGAGGACCGGTCCGCGGCACCGACCAGACGGGTGAGAGGCGCCGCCGGGGCGCCCGGCATCGAGGGAGAACCCATGAGCAACGTCACCTGCGACCTCGGGGTGTCGCTGGACGGTTTCGTCGCCGGCCCGAACCAGAGCCTGGAGAACCCGATCGGCGAGGGCGGCGAGCAGCGGCTGCACCGCTGGATGTTCGAGCAGCCGGAGGCCAACGCCAAGGAGCTGGAGGCCATCACGGCCGCGGGCGCCTTCATCATGGGCCGCAACATGTTCACCCCGGGACGCGGCGACTGGGACCTGGACTGGACCGGCTGGTGGGGCGACGAGCCCCCGTACCGCGCGCCGGTGTTCGTCCTCACCCACCACCCGCGCGAGCCCGTCGAGATGCGGGGCGGCACGACGTTCCACTTCGTCACCGACGGCATCGAGTCCGCGCTGGCCCGGGCCCGCGAGGCCGCGGGCGACGCCGGCGTCGCGATCGCGGGCGGCGCCGCCACCGTGAACCAGTACCTGGCCGCCGGCCTGATCGACGAGCTGCGCCTGCACATCGCCCCGACCGTCCTCGGCGCGGGCGAGCGGCTGTTCGCGGGCCTCGCCGGCCTGGACCTGCGCCCCGCCGGCGCGTCGTCCAACGAGCTCGTCACCCACCTGACCTACCGGCGGCCCTGACCGGACGCCCTGGCACGCGCGGCGGAGCCTGCGCGCCCGACCCCACGGCCCGGGGCGATCGATACCCGGATGTAGTGTCCCTGGCACGCAGCTACGGCTTCAGGTTTACGGAGGGTGCCGTGGAGTACGCCGAGTACCGCGCCCGCGACGCGGTCGGGCTGGCCGCGCTCGTCAGTGCCGGCGAGACGACCCCGGCCGAGCTCCTGGACGCCGCGATCGCGCGCGCCGAGGCCGTGAACCCGGAGATCAACGCCATCGTCGCGCCGATGCACGACCAGGCGCGGGCCCGCGCCGCCGAGCCGCCGTCCGGGCCGTTCGGCGGCGTCCCGTTCCTGATCAAGGACCTGTCCCAGGACTACGCGGGGCTGCCCACCGGCAGCGGCAACCGGGCGCTGCGCGATGTCGCCGCCGCCGAGCACGCCGAGGTGGTCCGCCGCTGGCTGGACGCGGGCCTGGTGATCTTCGGCAAGACCAACACCCCCGAGTTCGGCGCCAAGGCCATCACCGAACCCGAGGCCGGCGGCCCGACCCGCAACCCGTGGGACCTCGCCCGCACGCCCGGCGGCTCGTCCGGCGGGTCGGCCGCCGCGGTCGCCGCCGGGATCGTCCCGGTCGCCGGGGCCAACGACGGCGGCGGCTCGATCCGCATCCCGGCGGCCTGCTGCGGGCTGTTCGGCCTCAAACCCGGCCGGGGCCTGGTCCCCGCCGGACCGCTCTACGCCGAGCACCTGCACGGCGCGGCCGTCGACGGCGTCGTCTCGCGGACGGTCCGCGACAGCGCCGCGATGCTCGACGTGCTCACCGCGTCCGCCGACCCCGGCGGCCCGTACCTGCCCGCCAAGCCCGGCCTGCCCTACGCCGAGCTGGCGCGGCGGGCGCCCGAGCGGCTGCGCATCGGCTTCTCCACCGCCTCCCCGCTCGGCACCGACGTCCACCCGCAGGCCGTCGCCGCCGTCGAGGACGCGGCCGGGCTGCTGGAGTCCCTGGGCCACGACGTCGAACCCGCGCGGACCGGCATCGACGAGCGCCGCCTCGCCTTCGACTTCCTCGCGATGTGGTCGACGCAGCTCGCCTACACGGTCGACGAGATCCGCCGCGCCACCGGCGCCTCCCGCAGCGCCTTCGAACTGGACACCCACCTCGTCGCCGCGGCCGGACGCGTCCAGTCGGCCCCCGCCTATTTCGCGGCCCACGAGCGCTGGAACACCTACAACCGCGGGCTCGCGGAATTCCACTCGCGCTACGACCTCCTGCTCACCCCCACGCTCGCGAGACCGCCGGTCCACATCGGCGAACTCGACACGCCCGCCCCGCTGCGCGCCATCGGAAAGACCGCCCTCGCCCTCGGCCTGGCCGGCCTGCTGACCCGGACGAGGCAATGGCGGGAAGCCGTCATCGCCAATCTCGCGCCGGTCCCCTACACGCAGCTCGCCAACATCACCGGACGTCCGGCGATGAGCGTCCCCACCTACCGCACGCCCGACGGCCTGCCCCTCGGCGTCCAGTTCGTCGGCCCGCTCGGCGGCGAAGGCGTCCTGCTCGCCCTCGCCGCCCAGCTCGAAGCCGAACGCCCCTGGTCCGCCCTCGAACCACCCCTCTGACCCGCACCGGCGTGGCCGCCGTCACGCCGGCCGCCGTCACGCCGGCCGCGCCGGACGGTTTCGCCGCGCATCGAAAAAGGCCAGGTCAGCGTCTGGGCAAGTGCGTTCGCCCGGCGATTCCCGGGGTACGGGCGGGCCGAAAAGGAAGGAATCGGGCAACCGGTACCGAACTCCGTGAGGGAAGGACGTTCGCCATGTCCCGAACGAACCGGTGGAACACCATCCAGGCCCGGCAGAGCCGCCGCGGGCCGCGGACGGCGATCCCCCTGGCCGTACTGGCGGTCGCGGCCGCCGGATGCGGCGGCTCGGGCGCCGCCGCGCACCGTCCCGCCGTACCGGTGGCGGCCTCGTCCACACCGAGCACGACCGGCGCGGGCGGAACGATCGCGACCGCGAAGACGGGGAACCTGGGGCAGATCCTGGTCGACGGCCAAGGCCGCACGGTGTACCTGTTCGAGAAGGACACGGGCGGCAAGTCGTCCTGCTCCGGGGCCTGCGCCGCGGTGTGGCCGCCGGTCACCACCACGGCGAAGCCGCACGCCGGCTCCCAGGCGAAGGCGTCGATGCTCGGCACCACCAGCCGGAGCGACGGGACGACGCAGGTCACCTACGGCGGGCACCCGCTGTACTACTACGCCCCCGACGGCAGTGCGAAGGGCAGCGCCAAGGGGCAGGGGGTCAACGGGTTCGGTGCCGAGTGGTTCGTGGTGTCCTCGGCCGGCACGAAGGTCGAGAAGGGTGGTTCGTGATCCGCAGCGCCTGCGGTGGCCCGCCGCCGCGGCGGCGGGCCTGCTGACCGCCGGCTGCGCGTTCGCGACGAACTCGCAGGACCCCGGCCGCCAGCGGGTCGGCTCGGCCGCGGTGCCGAAGCTCGGACGGGTCCTGGTCGACGGCCAGGGGCGCACGCTGTACCTGTTCGCCTCCGACCCGCCGAACCGGTCCAGCTGCTTCGGCGCGTGCGCCAGCATCTGGCCGCCGGTCACCACCCAGGGACGGCCGGGGACGTCCGGCGGAACGCAGGCGCGCATGCTGACCACGATCGCCCGGCCCGACGGGCCCCGCCAGCTCGTCTACGCCGGGCACCCGCTGTACTACTACCAGGCCGACACCGGACGCGGCGACGCCGAGGGCCAGGGCATCACCCAGTTCGGCGCGCCGTGGTTCGCCCTCACCCCCCAGGGACAGATCCAGACCACGGGGAGTGCACATGGTGGCCGCCAACCCTGATCTCGCCGCGACGCGCCCGCTCGCACCGGCCGTCCTGCGCGGCCTGGCCGCGCTCCTGCTGTTCGGCGTCGGCGCGGTGCACCTCTACGAGTACTTCGCCGACTACTACCGCGTCGTCCCGATCATCGGCGACCTGTTCGCGGCGAACTTCGCGAGCGCGGTGGTGCTCGGTCTCGCCCTGATCGCGCCGCTGGGGTCGCTGCCGCTCGTCCGGTCCCTGCCGCTGCTCGGCAGGGCGCCGCACGCGCTCGTCGCGCTCGGCGGCATCGTCTTCCTGCTCGGCACGATCATCGGCCTGATCCTCAGCGAGCAGGGCACGCTGTTCGGCTTCCACGAGTACGGCTACCGGGCCACCGTGTGGCTCGCGCTCGCCCTCGAAGCGGCCGCCGCCGTCGTCCTCGCCGCCTACCTGGCCCTGGAAGCCCGCCGGATGCGACCGTCGGGGACGCATCATTGACGTTCGTTCGCGGACGTGCGCGCCGCGGCGGAGCCGTGCCGGTGCCGCGGGCCGAGCTCGCGGAGCATGTCCAGCGCCTCCGTCCCGCCGGGCGGCGGGGTGAAGACGCGCAGCCGCTGGTCCGCCGCGGGCGTCGCCAGCACCTCGCAGTCGAAGTCGAGCCGGCCCAGCTCGGGGTGGACGATCCGGTACGGGTGCGACCTGCGCACCGCGACCTCGTGCCGGTCCCAGAGCGCCGCGAACTCGGCGCTGGCCGCGCGGAGCCGCGCGACCAGCGCGCGCGAGGCCTCGTCGTCGCCGCGGCGGGCCACCGCGGCGCGCAGGTCCGCGACCAGCTGCCGGGCCTGCTCCGCGCGGTCCTCGGCCGGGAAATGGCTCCGCACGTCCGGCTCGGTGAACCAGCGCAGCACGATGTTGCGGTCCTCCGGCGCCACCGTGCACACGCACCCGAACAGCGCCAGCGCCATGTCGTTCTGCGCCAGCAGGTCGCCGAGATCGCCCACCACCTGGACCGGAACGCTGTCCAGCCGGTCGAGGAGGTACAGCAGGCTCGGCCGCAGGTACTCCCCGGCCCGCGCCCCCTCCGGCGGATGGTGCCCGGCGAGCAGGTACAGGTGGTCCCGCTCGTCGATGGTCAGCCGCAGCGCCCGCGTCAGCGCCGCCAGCATCTGGACGGACGGCTGGGAGCTCCTGGCCTGTTCGAGCCGCATGTAGTAGTCGGCCGACATCCCGGCGAGCGCCGCGACCTCCTCGCGGCGCAGTCCCGGCGTCCGCCGCCTCGGCCCCTCGACGAGCCCGACGTCCCGCGGAGCCAGGCGTTCCCGGGAGCGGCGAAGGAAATCGGCCAGGTCATCGCGGTGCATCCCCATATCGGTAGTCGTATCACCCTCGGCCGGACGTATCCCCGGACCCGCGGTCCTAGGGAAACCGCTCCGCTCCTCAACCCTGCGGGAAGGCGGCATGGTCGAGGTGCGTCCAGCGGAAGAGGAAGAGCGGTGATCACGCGATGAAGGCGGTGCGGTTCCACGAGTACGGCGGGATCGATGTCCTGCGGGTCGAGGAGGTGGAGCGCCCGGTGCCCGGACCCGGGCAGGCGCTGGTCGAGGTCCGCGCGGCCGGGATCCAGCCCGGCGAGACCCATATCCGCTCCGGCGAGCTGCACGAGCGGTGGCCGGCGACGTTCCCCTCCGGGCAGGGCAGCGACCTGGCCGGCGTCGTGGTGGAGATCGGCGCGCGGGCGCGCGGCGTCGCGGTGGGCGACGAGGTCATCGGCTTCACCCACCGCAGGGCCAGCCACGCGGAGTTCGTCGCGGTCGACGACGTGAACCTGACCCGGCGTCCCGAGGGACTCCCCTGGGACGTGGCCGGATCCCTGTACGTGGCCGGCACGACCGCCTACGCCACCGTCTTCGCGGTCGACCCCGGACCGGGCGACACCGTCGTCGTGTCCGGAGCGGCGGGCGGCGTCGGGTCCCTCGCCGTCCAGCTCGTACGGCGGCGCGGCGCCACGGTGATCGGGCTCGCGAGCAAGCCGAACCACGCCTGGCTGACCGACCACGGCGTCGTCCCGGTCGAGTACGGGGACGGTGCGGCCGAACGGATCCGGCAGGCCTGCGGCGGGAAGGTCGACGCGTTCATCGACACGTTCGGCGACGGCTACGTGGAGCTGGCGGTGGAGTTGGGCGTGCGGCCCGAACGGATCAACACGATCCGGGACTGGGAGGCCGCGGCCAAGGTCGGTGCGCGGGCCTACGGAGAGGGCGCGGCGGCCAGCGCGGTCGTCCTCGGCGAGCTGGCCCGGCTGGCCGCGCGCGGGGAACTCGAGGTCCCGATCGCCCGCGCCTACCCGCTGGAGCAGGTCCGGGACGCCTTCCGCGAGCTGGAACGCCGCCACACCCACGGCAAGATCGTCCTCCGCCCCTAACCGGCCCCCACCGCCGCTGCCGGCCTGCACAGGGAGCGCGAGCGGGTGACCGCCGGGCCTGCGCCGTTCAGCTTCGGGCCGCGCCGACGGTCCGTTCCATGAACGCCTCGATCCGGCCGTCGCTCACCGCCGTCGCCCACAGTTCCACGGTGGTCGCCTCGGTGACGCGGTCGAGCCGCTCGGTGATCTCCTGGCGGAACTGCGCCTTGGTGTAGCGGAAGGCGTCGGCCGGGATGCCGGCGGCCATCCTGTCGGCGGTGGCCGCGGCCCGGTCCAGCAGGACGTCCGGCTCGGCCAGCTCGTCGACCAGGCCCAGGGACAGGGCCGCCTCGGGCGGGTGGTTGGCGCCGTCGAGGATCACCTGACGGGCGGCGACCGGCCCCAGCGCGAACCGCATGATCTCCAGCGCGGGGTACGGGAACGGTACTCCGACCCGCAGTTCGGGGACCCCGATCGTGCCGGTCCCCGCCGCCATGACGCGGTGGTCGCAGGCCGCCGCGAGCACGCAGCCGCCGGCGATCGCGTGCCCGTTGACCGCGGCGACCACCGGTTTGCCGAGGTCGAACAGGGCGCGGAAGGCGCCGTTGAGCGCGGGCAGGAACTCCGCGACGTACCGGGCGCCGCCCTCCACGACGCGCCTGAGGTCCACGCCCGCCGAGAACGCCCGCCCGGCTCCGGTCAGCACCACGGCGCGGACGGGCCCCCGCGGGTCGTCCAGGTCGCGCATCGCCTGCTCGACCGCCTGGCACAGCTCCAGATCCAGGGCGTTGACCTTGCCGTGGGCGAGCCGCACGACCCCGATTCCGTCCACCACATCAATCTCGATCATCGAGTTCCCTCCCTCCCGCGATTATGTGATCGACGGCCGGAAGAATCTGCCGAACCCTCCAGGAACGCCGAACACAAGCCGGTTCGCTAGCGTTCCGGCAGCGTTGGGTGGGGTGGTGTGGGCGCGATGTCGACCATGCTGCTGGTGATCGCGAATCGTTCGTGGTCTCGCCAGGCTCCATCGATGTACAGCAGTTCAGGCGAGCAGCCCTCATGCCGGAAGCCGGCTCGCCGGGCCAGTTTGATGGACGCGTGGTTCTCGGGCTGTATCTGGGCTTCGAGCCGGTGAAGCCGCAACTGCTCGAAGGCATAGCGCACGACGAGCGCGAGCCCTTCGGTCATGTAGCCCTGGCCGGCGGTGGGCGCGAAGGCGGCATAGGCGATGGACGCGGATTGGAAGCGTCCGCGAATGATGCTGTTGATGTTGACCACGCCGGCGATGGCTCCGCTGTCGCGCACGCAGATCAGCACCGATTCCTCGTTGGGCTGCGCGTACCGCGTCACGTAGGCCCGGTACTGCTCTGGTGTGGACGGCAGGGCCATCCACGGGTGGTGCAGTTCCGTACTCGCGCTCACCAGGTCGAGGAACTCCTTCTCGTCACGGCGGGCGAGACGGCGCAGGGTCACCCGGGCGGAGGCGTTCGGTGGGTCGTCTCGGAAGGCTTCGATCGCCGCATCATTCACGAACGGAACCGTACCGGGCGTGACGGCGGGACGACCATTACAGAACGGCGGGGCTTCGGCGTTCGAGCAGGACGACGTCGCGCCACCGGCCGTGCAGGCGGCCGAGCCGTTCCCGGGTGCCCACGGTGCGGAACCCGGCTCTGGCATGCAGGCGCAGGCTCGGGACGTTCTCGGGGAAGATGCCGGTCTGGACGGTCCAGATGTCGTCGAGCTCGGTGGCGGCAATGAAGACTTCGAGCAGGGCGGTGCCGATGCCTTGGCCGCGGGCGTCGGGGCTGATGTAGATGCTGTGCTCCACCACCCCGGCGTAGCAGCAGCGATCGGAAACGGGGCTGGCAGCGATCCAGCCGAGAACGTTGCTGCTCGCGTCCGCAGCGGGGTCGGTCGCGACGAAGCGGTGTCGGTCGAGCTTGGCAGCGTCGAACTCCTGCCAGGTCGGGGCGGTGGTCTCGAAGCTGGCATTGCCGGTGTCCAGGCCGTGCTGGTAGATCGTCAGCACCTGGTCGGCGTCGTGGCGTTCCATGGCCCGGACGGCGACACCGGCGGACTGGTGGCGCGGCATGGCGTTCATCCGGCTAACCGGCGGGCTTGGCGGCCTGGACGATGGCGGCGCGCAGCCCGTCGCCGGTGTAAGCGGTGATGGTGATGCCGGTGAACCCGGCGGTGTGCAGCTCGCGGCGGTACTCCTCGGCGGTGAGGGTGGAGGCGGCGCAGCCGATGCGCTGCTCCGCGGCGCCGCATTCGTCGGGGTCGGCGATGATGTCGCTGACGCCGAACCGGCCGCCGGGCCGCAGGACGCGGAAGGCTTCGGCGAGGACGCGGGCCTTGTCGGCGGCGAGGTTGATGACGCAGTTGGAGATGACCACGTCCACGCTCGCGGCGGGGAGCGGGATGTCATCGATGTGGCCGTGCAGGAAGCGGACGTTTTCGGCTCCGGACTCGGCGGCGTTGGCGCGGGCGAGGGTGAGCATGTCGTCGCTGGCGTCCAGGCCGTAGGCGATCCCGGTGGGGCCGACGCGGCGGGCCGACAGCAGCACGTCCAGGCCGCCGCCCGACCCGAGGTCGAGCACGGTTTCGCCGGGACGCAGCTCGGCGACGGCGAGCGGGTTGCCGCATCCCAAGCTCGCACGCAGGGCGGCCTGGGGGGCCTCGTCCTCGGCCTGGTAGGCGGCGGCGCCGAAGCAGGAGTCACCGCACTGGCCTTCGTCCTCCGGGGTGTCGCCGGCAAGGGCGGCTCGGGCGAGACCGGAGTAGCGGGCAACGATGGCGTCCGTGGCGTGGGGGTCGGGCATCAGTCGTCTCCTTCGGGCGGGCAGGTCGGCGCGACCGGCGCGGGACGTCCCATGACCAGGTCGGCGGCGGTGGGGAAGCACTCCACGCAGGCGGTGTTGATCCGGTAGAAGCGGGACGTGCCGTGCTGGTCGACCAGGACGAACCGGACCTCGGCCAGCACCTTGAGGTGCGCGGAGACGGTCGACTGCCCGACGTGGACGGCGTCGACGATCTCCCCGACGCTCATCGGCCGCCCCTGCCGGGCGAGCAGGGACACGACCTGGACGCGCGTCGGATCGGCCAGGGCCTTGAACCAGGACGCGTACTCGGCGGCGGTGGGCCGATCGAGCGGCCCTTTCTCCTCATTCATCGTTAATCGACGATAGACGATGGAGCGCCACTACGGAAGAGCAGCGACTGATGCTTGGACTTGTCAGGCGTCGCCGGGCAGGAGTTCGGCGAGCAGGACGCGAACGCGGGCGTCGATCTCGTCGCGGATGGGACGGATCTGCTCGACCGGCCGACCGGCGGGGTCGGGAAGCCGCCAGTCCAGGTACCGCTTGCCGGGGAACACAGGGCAGGCGTCGCCGCATCCCATCGTGATGACCACGTCGGCGGCCTGGACGGCTTCACCGGTCAACGGCTTGGGGAACTCCTTGGACAGGTCGAGCCCCAGTTCGGCCATCACCTCGACGACGGCGGGGTTGACGGTGCCGGCGGGCGCGGACCCGGCCGAGCGGACGCGGACCCGTCCGGCGGCGTGGTGGTCGAGCAGGGCGGCGGCCATCTGGGAGCGTCCGGCGTTGTGGACGCAGACGAACAGCACCTCGGGGGCCTGGCTCACGGGGTCTCCTGCGGGGTGAGGCGGCGGCGGAGCGCCAGCGAGACGTACACCAGGCCCACCAGCACGGGGACCTCGATGAGGGGGCCGACGACTCCGGCGAGCGCCTGGCCGGAGGTGACGCCGAACGTGGCGACCGCCACCGCGATGGCGAGTTCGAAGTTGTTGCCCGCCGCGGTGAACGCCAAGGTCGCGGTGCGGGGGTAGCCGAGCCCGGCGGCGCGTCCGAGCGCGAACGCTCCGGCCCACATGACCGCGAAGTAGACCAGCAGCGGCAGCGCGATCCGGGCGACGTCCCACGGCCGGGAAGTGATCGCGTCGCCCTGGAGGGCGAACAGGACGACGATGGTGAACAGCAGCCCGTACAGCGCGGCCGGGCCGACGCGCGGCAGGAACCGCTCCTCGTACCACGCGCGGCCGCGTGCGCGCTCGCCGAGACGGCGCGACAGGTACCCGGCCACCAGCGGGATGCCGAGGAAGATCAGCACGCTGCGGGCGATGTCCCAGGCCGACACGTCGAGGCGGGCCTGGTCGAGGCCGAGCCATCCGGGCAGGACGCGCAGGTAGAACCAGCCGAGCCCGGCGAACGCGATCACCTGGAACACCGAGTTGAGCGCGACCAGGACGGCGGCGGCCTCGCGGTCCCCGCACGCCAGGTCGTTCCAGATGATCACCATCGCGATGCAGCGGGCCAGCCCGACGATGATCAGCCCGGTGCGGTACTCCGGCAGGTCGGGCAGGAAGATCCACGCCAGCGCGAACATCACCGCCGGCCCGATCACCCAGTTCGCCACCAGCGACGGGACCAGCAGGCGCCGGTCCCCGGTCACGGCGCCGAGCCGGTCGTAGCGGACCTTGGCCAGCACCGGGTACATCATGACGAGCAGGCCGAGCGCGATCGGCAGCGATATCCCGTCGACCTGCACCGACTCCAACGCATCGTCCAGGCCGGGGACGGCGCGTCCGGCCAGCAGGCCGAGCAGCATGGCCGCACCGATCCACACCGGCAGGAACCGGTCCAGCACCGACAGCCTGGCCGCCACCGCGTCCGCGGACCGGGCACCGGCGTCCGCGGGCCGGGCGCCGCCGGGCGCGGTACGGACGTCCGGTCCGGTGCCGGTCACGAAACGGCCGCGGTGACGCGCGGACCCAGGATCGCCGACAGCCGTTCCAGGACGCCCGGGTTGAGCCAGTAGTAGACCCACGTCCCGCGCCGCTCGGAGTCGATCAACCCGGCCTGCTTGAGCACCTTCAGGTGATGGCTGATCGTCGGCGCCGTGAGGTCGAACGCGGCGGTCAGGTCGCACACGCACGCCTCGCCGCCCTCATGGCAGGCGATCAGCGACAGCAGCCGCAACCGGACGGGGTCGGCGATCGCCTTGAACAGCGGCGCGAGCTCACCCGCCTCGATCTCGCTCAACGGCTCGCAGACCAGGGGAGCGCAGCACGCTCCCCCGCCGTCGACGGAGCTCACGATCGGCAACTGCTGCTTAGACATAGCTCTAATTTGACATCCATCGATGCAGAGATGCAAACTCGGGCCATCGGCTACTTAGACGGGCATCTAAGCAGCCTCCACCGAGGCACCGCCCCTGACACGAGGAGGAACCCCATGTCCCGCGTCCAGCTCGCACTGCGCGTGTCCGACCTGGAAGGCTCGATCGCCTTCTACTCCAAGCTGTTCGGCACCGAGCCCGCCAAGCTCCGGCCGGGCTATGCCAACTTCGCCATCACCGAGCCGCCGCTCAAGCTCGTCCTGATCGAGGGCGAGGACGGCGAGCCGACCCGCATGGACCACCTCGGCGTCGAGGTCGAGGACTCCGGGCTCGTCACCGACGCGACCAGGCGCCTGGCCGGCGCCGGGCTCGCCACCCTGGAGGAGAACGACACCTCCTGCTGCTACGCGCTGCAGGACAAGGTCTGGGTCCACGGCCCCGGCGGCGAGCCGTGGGAGGTCTACACGGTCAAGGACGACGCCGACACCCTCGGCAAGAGCGCCGCCGCCTCCGCGGACGGCGACGCCTGCTGCGGCACCTCGGCATGCTGCACCCCGTCGTGATCACATGGCTGGAAAAGGATTGGACGGATGGCGCGCGGGCTTGTAACTTGCGGGTGCCCGTGACGCCGCCCGAGGAGGTGAGACCCATGAACGCTGTATCGACGTGGGTGCTCCCTCTTCCGTCACGGCCGGGCGATTGACGTAGGTGTCGCCGGGAGCGCCTCACCAACAAGGCACTCCCGAAAGGCACCACCATGCACTCTCCGCAATTCACCACCGAGGCGTCGTCGAACGATACGGCCGCCGATCGCGCGCCCCTCATGTACGACGTGATCATCGCCGGGTGCGGGCCGACCGGTGCGATGCTGGCCGCCGAGCTGCGGCTGCACGATGTGCGGGTACTCGTCCTGGAGAAGGAAACGGAGCCCGCGTCCTTCGTCCGCATCGTCGGCCTGCACATTCGCAGCCTCGAGCTGATGGCGATGCGCGGACTGCTGGACCGCATTCGCGAACACGGAAGGCAGCGTCCGGCCGCCGGGTTCTTCGCCGCCATCAGCAAACCCGCGCCCAAGGGCCTGGATTCCGCACACGCCTATCTGCTGGGCATCCCGCAGCCGGTCATCGTCCGTCTCCTCGAAGAACATGCGGTCGAACTGGGCGCGCAGGTCCGGCGCGGTAGTGCGGTGGCCGGCTTCGACCAGGACGACGAGGGTGTGACCGTCGAGCTGGCCGACGGCGAACAGCTGCGTTCGCGCTACCTCGTCGGCTGTGACGGCGGGCGCAGTACGGTGCGCAAACTGCTCGGCGTCGGCTTCCCCGGCGAGCCCTCGCGGACCGAGACGCTGATGGGCGAGATGGAAGTAGGTGTGCCGCAGGAGGAGATCGCCGCCAAGGTCTCCGAAATCCAGCAGACCAACAAGCAGTTCTGGCTCCGGCCCTTCGGCCAAGGGTCATACAGCGTCGTCGTCCCCGCCGCGGGAGTCGGCGATCGCGCGGAACCGCCGACCCTCGAGGATTTCCAACAACAGCTGCGCACCATCGCCGGAACCGATTTCGGCGTGCACTCCCCGCGCTGGATGTCCCGCTTCGGGGACGCCACCCGCCTGGCCGAACGCTACCGGATCGGGCGGGTGCTGCTGGCCGGCGACGCGGCGCACATCCATCCGCCCACCGGCGGGCAGGGCCTCAACCTGGGCGTTCAGGACGCATTCAACCTCGGCTGGAAACTGGCCGCACAGGTCCGCGGCTGGGCCCCGGAAACGCTGCTGGACACCTACCATGCCGAACGCCATCCGGTCGCCGAGGAGGTGCTGGACAACACCCGCGCCCAGATGGAACTGCACTCCCCCGAACCGGGCCCGCAGGCCGTGCGCAGGCTGCTCACCGAGTTGATGGACTTCGACGAGGTGAACCGCCATCTGATCGAGAAGATCGCCGCGATCGGCATCCGCTACGACTTCGGCGAAGGCCCCGACCTGCTCGGCCGCCGCCTGCGCGACCTCGACCTGAAACAGGGCCGCCTCTACGACCTGCTGCATAGCGGCCGCGGCCTGCTGCTGGACCGCACCGAACGCCTGACCGCCGGCGGCTGGTCGGACCGGGTCGACTACCTCGCGGATCCCACTGCGGACCTGGACCTCCCATGCGTCCTGCTACGCCCCGACGGCCACGTCGCCTGGATAGGCGACGATCAGCAGGACCTGGACGACCACCTCTCCCGCTGGTTCGGCGCCCCCGCCAACTGATCTCGCCGGCGCGACCAAGAATGATCGCGAATGGCTTGCGATCATTCTTGGTCGTCCTGCGGATGACGGCCCGGTCACGACCTCCTGGCCGCGTCAGTCGTCAGAACGCGCTTGTGATAGCTCGCAATGTCTCGGACCTCAACGGTGACCTGCGTGTTCAACCCCGCATCCGGCTTGATGTGGTCGCACAACACCGCGAGAGCCAGGTCGCCAAGCCGGGCTTTGACCTCGGAATCGCGGCCGGGAAGAATCGCCAGGTCGACGTGAACCATCGCCTCACCGGCTTCGCCGCTACCGATGACCGCTTCACCGATCGCCCGGAAGCGGGTCTTGAAGTCCGGTAGGGCGCTGCCGATCAGTTCGGCTGCGGCGGGATG
Source organism: Actinomadura sp. NTSP31 (assembly GCF_041951385.1). Lineage (NCBI taxonomy): Bacteria > Bacillati > Actinomycetota > Actinomycetes > Streptosporangiales > Thermomonosporaceae > Actinomadura > Actinomadura sp. NTSP31. The sequence goes on from NZ_JBGNUT010000016.1 coordinate 196,158, forward strand.
AAACGTCAGCGCAAATCCGCGCCGATCGAACGCTTCGGCCAGGGACTCCGAGTATTCAACCGTGATCTGTGGCATATCGCTCTCATTAAAGGAACCAGAAATCAGGGGTCACGCAACATAATCCGATATCGTCGCCGAGCATATCTGCCTGGTGAGGCAGCGAACACCGCGACCGCCCCTTCTTCACCTGGGAGGCTGCTCTGAGGCTTTCGGCGGGTGTTCAGCGGTGGCGCGGGGCGTACATGATGACGGCCATCCCTACGAGGCAGATGACGGCTCCGGCGATGTCGTACCGATCGGGCCGGTAACCATCGGCGATCACTCCCCAGATGATCGAACCGGCTACGAAGATGCCGCCGTAGGCGGCCAGCACCCGCCCGAAGTGTCCGTCCGGCTGCCCTGTCGCCACGAAGCCGTAAGCGCCGAGCGCAACGATCCCGGCGCCGATCCAGGCCCATCCGCGATGCTCGCGTACACCCTGCCAGACCAGCCACGCCCCACCGATCTCAAAGAGCGCCGCGAGGAGGAACAGGGCGATCGAACGAACTACGAGCACGGTGAGCAGCCCCCGTCCGTGGTGCAGTGCGGCTTTCCGGGTGAGCCGGCCGGGTCCGCGAACAGTTCGTCCAGCAGGTCGGCGGCGTCGCCGGGCGCGCGGACTTCCAAATGCACCACGCCCTCGGCGAGGTGCAGGCGGAAGTCGAAGAAGGGGCAGCACCGCTGCTCGGCGGCCGCCAGCTCGGCTACCGGCCCGACACGCTCGGCGGGCCCGCACTGCGGGTCGCATCGCCCTTCCCGCTCGGGTAGTGCGTCCAGATGGTTCGCCGCGCCCTGCAAGGTGGCGATGAACCCGGCCGTCTCCGCCGCGCGCTGCTCGGCTTCGGCGATCCTGCCTGCCAAGCGCGGCCGCAGTTCGGCGCGGACCTGGGCACACGACCCGTCCTCCCAGACCTGGAGCAGTTCCGCGATTTCCTCAAGTGGCAAGCCGAGTCGTTTGGACGCACGGATGAAGCTCAGCCGTTCAAAAGCCGTCTCGTCGTACACGCGGTACCCGGCAGGGGTCCGGCCCGCAGGCAACAGACCCGCGGTCTCGTAGAAGCGCAGCGTTGTGGCCGGAACCCCGCTTCGTTCGGCGAGCTGGGAAATCCGCAGGTCATCCATAGTGATCACGGTAAACCTTCGAGCCTGCTCGAAGGTCAAGCCCTTGCGCTGCTCGAGCCGTCCCGAACCTGCATTTTCACGACCATCGACACCCGCGGCGGGGGGTTATGCTACGTGTGCCTCGGCCTAGGAGGCAGGCATGGTACGGCTGTGGGATGCGCTAATGCGCCTCGACGACCGTTTGCTTTACGACTCTGAGGGCCGTCTTCGTAGGAAGTCCTTCGCTCTCTCTCGGACTGTCGCCGTGGTCTCGGTCCTCGACCTGGTGGCGGGGGTCGTTCTGCTCACCGGCCGAGTGCTGTGGTGGACGGAGCCGACGGCAGGTCCAGGCGCGCTCATGATTGCCGGAGGGCTCTTCGGCGTCGTGCGATGGACGCTCGGACGTCGGCGCAGCCAGCGTCCCCGGCCGAGCGACTCCGGATGACTGCCTGCCTTGCCGGAGGACGCTTGTGTTGTTCTTCCCAGTGTGTCAGGGGATGCCGGGGACGGTCCGCGGCTCCGCTCGAGTGCCGCGCGTCAGGACTGGTCGCCCGCGAGGGCGATTGCGCGCGTCTCGGGAACTCCCAGCATCAGCAGGCTCGTGATCGTCGCTGCTCGGGCGCCGAGGGTCTCGTTCGACCGGTCGCTGTCGGCGATGGCGAACACGGCGCCGTAGGCGACCTGGCTCAGAATGCCCGCCGGCAGGTGCCGTGCGAACACGTCGCTGTCCTGGCCCCGTTTCACGAGGTCGGCGAGGAGCTCGTCGACCGGCCCGAGCAGACCGTGGATCGCCTCGCCGTACTCGCCACGGCGCAGCGCCAGCAGCACTCGGTACCGGTGCGCCACCGGCCAGAGGCGGGCGATGAAGTCGGCCCACGCCGCGTCCGCTTCCGCGTCGGAGGCGTTGACCTCGGTGAGCACGGCCGTCATCTCGGTGACGGCCCGTTCCGTGAGTGTCCGGACCAGGTCGAGGCGCGAGGGGAAATGGCCATAGACGGTGCGGCGGACGACGCCGGCAGCGGAGGCGATGTCACCCATCCCGGCGTCGGGGTTCTCGCCCAGCACGTCGAGGGCGACGTCGAGGATGCGATCGCGTGTCTCGTTCGTCGAGCGCGCACGGGAGGACTCGGTGGGCACGACACCATTGTTGCACTCCACTGTGCAATGAATCACACTGCACACTGGTGTGCAAAGAAGTAGGCTGCACATCAGTGTGCAACGGAGAGTCGCACACTGCTTCGAGCTCAGGAGAAGAAGGCATGACCGCACCGACGCCGCAGACCTCGGCCCTCGTCCGCCCGTTCACCGTCTCGATCCCGGATTCGGAGATCGACGACGTGAAGCAGCGACTGGCCAGAACGCGATGGCCGGATCCGGAAACGGTGGGCGACTGGTCGCAAGGGGTTCGCGTGGAGAACGCCAGATCTCTGGTCGACTACTGGGAGCACGGCTACGACTGGCGGCGCTTCGAGTCCGAACTCAATCGCTTCCCCCAATTCCTGACCGAGATCGATGGGCTCGACATCCACTTCATCCACGTCAGGTCCAAGAATCCCAACGCGATGCCGCTGATACTCACGCACGGGTGGCCGGGCTCGATCGTCGAGTTCCTGAAGCTGATCGGCCCGCTGACCGACCCGGCTTCGTTCGGAGGAGACGCCGCCGATTCGTTCGACGTCGTCGTCCCGTCGCTCCCCGGGTTCGGGTTCTCCCAGAAGCCCACGGAGACCGGGTGGACCGTATCGCGCATCGCAAGCGCGTGGGCGGAGCTGATGAAGCGTCTCGGCTACACCAGATGGGCCGCGCAAGGCGGCGATTGGGGTGCCGTCATCACCACCGCCCTCGGGGCCATGCAACCCGAGGGACTTCTCGGAATCCACCTGAACACCCAGTACGCCTTTCCCGCACAGATACCCGACACCTTGTCGCCGGAACAGCGCCACGCCGTGGAGACCCTCGCCCTCTACACCGGCGATCTCGGCGGGTCGAACCACCTTCAGGGCACGAAGCCGGAGACCGTCGGATTCGCCCTGGCGGACTCCCCCGCTGGTCAGGCGGCCTGGATCTACGAGAAGTTCCAGTCCAAGACCGACAACCACGGGCTCGCCGAGGACGCCCTCAGCATGGACGACATGCTCGACGCGATATCCCTCTACTGGTTCACCAACAGCGCAGCGTCGTCCGGCCGCATCTACTGGGAGAACAGATCGGCCACTCTCGCCGGCCCGAAGCTGACACTTCCGGTCGCCGTGACCGTCTTCCCGAAAGACATCCCACGGCTGCCACGAAGCTGGATCGAAGACACCTACAGCAATCTGATCCACTACGGCGAGGCCGACAAGGGCGGGCACTTCGCGGCCTTGGAACAGCCCGAGATCCTGATCAACGAAATCCGCACTGGCCTGCGCCCCCTTCGCCCCTGACGCCAACGCGCGAGCGTGCGCTTCGGCCCGGCCGCCAGGCACTGCCGGTGCTGGTGCACATGCGCTGCAACGCGACCTTCGCCCGCCTGGCAAGCTCGGCACACGCAAGAAGCTGTTCAACCGGCACGACGCCCAGGCCCGCGCACTCGGTGAGCAGGGCGCCGCCACCCTCAAAAGCTGACACCTCTTGCGGAAGGTCCCTGCTCCCCCAGCCACCTGACCGCCATCCTCGCCGCGCGTGATCGTGGCCCCGCAACGAAGGCCGCCAAGCCACCCACACGAACCAGCTGAAGCAACTGCATTGGGCGGCGCAGCCCCCTGGTTTAGGCCCGCTTCCCTGGCCTCTGACGGTGTTCGGTCTCCGGCGCGGGCGGGCGATGGCCCTCGACGCGGGGGCGTCGGGGGCCATCACCCGGATGGGATCGTCCCGCCCTTAGTCCCGTTCCGGCAGGTCCGGCCGCGGCGGACCCGTCAGAGCAGCGCATGGGCGGTGACGGCGGCGTCCAGGAGCCGCATCCCGCCGGGGTCGGCCAGGTCGAGACCGGTCAGCTTGGCGATCTTGCCGAGGCGGTAGTCGAGCGTATTGCGGTGAATGCGCAGTTCGGTGGAGGTCCGGCTGCGGTTGTGGCCGTGCCGGACGAAGGTACGGGCCGTCTCCAGCAGGACGGGGTTGCGGGCGAGAGCGTCCAGCTTGGCGGCGAGGCGGGTCAGTGCCCGGCCGGGCCGGGTGAGCTGGTATTCGAGCAGGACGTCGTCGAGCCGGTAGAGGGCCGGCGGCAGCTGAAGGCGATGGACGAGGTCGGCCACCTCCGCGGCCTCGCCGAGTGCGTCGGGCACGGCGGCCGGCGTGTCCGCCGCGGCGACGGCGGCAGTGACCGGGCGGGCGGTCGCCGCGCCGATCCGCCCGAGCAGCGCGGGCAACCGCTCGAGCGCGTCCGGCGCCCAGGGCAGCAGCACCGTCCCGCCGTCGGCGGTGAGCGCGGTCAGCACGTCGGCCTGCTGGTGGGCGTCCAACGCGGACTGGACGCGGCGGATCGTGCGGCGGGTGTCGGACTCGCCGGGCGCCAGGCGCAGCAACACGACGAGGTAGCCGGGCGCGAGCGTCACGCCCGACTGCTCGGCCAGTTCGGCGGCGGGTTCGCCGGCCAGCAGGGCGGCTACCAGGTCGCGCCGCAGGTCGCGCCGCTGGCCTTCGATCTGCTGCTGCTCGTGCAGGTGGGCCAGGGCGACCGCCGGCAGGACGCTCGCCAGGTACCGGAGGGAGTGGACGGCGTAGCGGCGCAGCTCGAGCGCGTCGATCCCCTCGGACAGCAGCTCGAACTCGGTCATCGTGGCGACCAGGTAAGCGGCGATGGCCGCGTCCAGCGGCAGTCCGTCCGCCGCGCGCCGCGCGGACCAGTCGATGATCTCGGTCAGCTCGACGGGGTCCGGGACGCGCTCGTCCTTGAGGGTCCTGGCGATCAGCCGGGTGGTCTCGGTGAACGCGCGGTGCACCTCACCGTCGAGCAGATCGCGCGGCAGCGCCCGGTAGAACGGGATCTCGGTGGCGCAGCGGTCGACGGCGGCACGCGTGATCTCGGCCAGCCGCGCCGTCATCTGGTCCTCGATTCGGGACATTGCCCAATTCTTCCACGCCAGAATTGCCGCGGATGCGCACAGCCAAGCGTCCCGGAAGCTGGCAAATTGGGCATTCGTCACACCGGGCCGTTCGGTCGGCCCGTCCGTCCCGAGGAGCTCTCATGCGTCCGCCTCCCCCTGCTCGCCGCCGCGATGGCGGGCGTGCCTCGCGGCACCGGGTCCACGGCGTCCACGCCGCGGCCGCGGAGCGGAACGCCGAAGCCCGCCGGGTGCCGGGGCCGTAGGCCTGCGTCCGGTCCGCCGACGCCCGCCCCGGTCGCCGCCAGGCATCGAATGGACGTCAACCCTGTCGACCGACCCTCGAACGAGGACCACCATGTCGCTTCCGGCCCGGCTCTCCGCCCTCGGCACGCCCGTCCTCCCGGCCTCGGTCGCGAGCATCGGAGACCAGGACGCGCTGCTCGGCGGACTGCACCGGCACGTCGCCGGCATCGCCCGGGACGCCGTCCGTGAGATCGACCGGGAACTGCCCGGCTACCTGCGCACCCACGACGCCCGGTACGCCGGGATGCCGGCCTTCACGGCCGAATGGGCCATCGGCCATTTCGTCGGACTGCTCGGCGACCCCGGCCTGCCGTCCGCCGCCATCACCGAGCACTTCCGCAGGCTCGGGGCCGGGGAGGCGCGCAGGGGCCGCCACCTGGAGATGTTCCAGGCCGCGCTCAGGATCGCCGCCGGCGTCGCCGTCCGGCGGCTGACCGAGGAGGCGGAACGGCTGGACGCCGGCGTCACCTCGGCGACCGTGGTGCGGATGACGCAGGCGGTGCTCGGGTACCTCGACCAACTCGCCTCCGCGGCCGCCGACGGCCACGCCGACAGCGGCGCCCGGCAGGCCGGGCATCTCAGGTCGCAGCGGCGCATGCTGCTGGAAAAGATCATCGAACCCGGCACCGATCTCTCGCAGGTCCGCTTCCTCGCCGCCGACTGCGGCTGGCCGATGCCGCGGACGGTGGCGGCGGTCGCGCTGGCGGAGGCGGGCGGCGGCCTCGGCGCGCGGCGCGCCCTGCCGCCGGACGTCCTCCGCGGCCTCCACCTGGACGACCCGTGCCTGATCGTCCCGGACCCGGACGGCCCGGGACGCCGCCGCGCCGTGGACACCGCGCTGACCGGGCAGGCCGCGGCGGTCGGCCCGACCGTGCCGGTGACCCGCTGCGCCGAGTCACTGCGGCTGGCACGGCAGGCTCTGGCGCTCGCGCAGGAGGGCGTCATCGAGGCACCGTTGCCGATCGCGGCCGTCGACCACATTCCGCTGACGATGCTGGGCCGGTCGCCGGAGCTGGCTTCGTTGCTGGTCGACCGGAAACTCCGCCCGCTTCTGCGCTCGCCGCGCGCCCATGCCCGCGACAAGCTGGTCGAGACGTTCCTGTTCTGCATCGAGGGCAATTTCAACGCGACCGAGGTCGCCGCCCGCATGCATGTGCACGCCCAGACCGTCCGCTACCGCGTCCGCCAACTCGAGGCTCTGTTCGGCGACGACCTGCACGACCCGGCGCAACGGCTGGAATTCCATCTGGCGCTGCGCGCGTGGCTCGCTCCGCGCCGTTGATCGCGGGCCGGTCGTCAGGGCGTCAGGACGTCCGCCGGCCGGATCGGCTTGTCGAGGAACCCGAATCTGGTCATCGCGTCGGATACACGCTTCATGGCGGCGGGATCGTTGTCGACCGCCCAGGTCGTGGGTATGGCGATCGACGCTGCCTGCGCAGCGGACAGGTGCATGAACGTGGGCAGTGTGCCGCGGACGAGTTCCGGGTCCTTCTCGGCCAGCTGCGAGGCCTCTTTCAAGGCGGATCGGAACTCGGCGACGGTATCGCGGTGGCCGTTGATCCAGGCGTCCGTCCCGGCCCATCCGGCGATCGGGAACCCGGCGGCGCCGCCCGCCCATGCGTCGATGATCCGGGGGTTGCCCGCCGTGCCGGCCCGGCTTTCCTGGGTCCCGGTGAGCCAGGAGGCGTCGACCTGGCCGTTGTCGAGCGAGGACAGGGCGTTGGGCACCGGGACCTGGACGTATTCGACGTCCTTGGGGCTGACGCCGGCTTCGGCGAGCCGCAGGTCGACGACCAGGTCGGCGACGGAGCCCGTGCCGGGCACGCCGATCTTCTTGCCCTTCAGGGCGGTCATGGAGCGGATCGCGCTGCCCTTCCTGGTGAAGATGCCGTCGGCCCCGGCCTGCCCCACCCGGGACTGCGCGACGAATTTCAGCTTCAAGCCGTGGGACGCGCCGGAGAACACCGTGACGTAGTTGACCATGCCGATGTTCGCTCCGCCCGATTGCAGGGCCGCGACGATGGACGAGCCGGACTGGCCGGCCATGATGCGCACGTCCAGGCCGTGCTTGGCGAACAGTCCTTTCTGCTTGGCGATGTAGATGGGGGCGGCGTTGGGCTGCGGCGACACCAGGATCTTCAGCTTCGCCGTGCCGCCGGAACCGCTGCCGGACGAGCCGGACGAGCAGGCCGGGACGGTGGTGATCAGCAGTCCGGCCGCGATGAGGGCCGGGACGGTGCGGGCATGGCGGACAGAACGCATGACGGCTCCGGAAAGTGCGGTGATGGGGTGGACGACGGGCACTCCGGAGTCGTTCTGTTCCGGGTGCGGGGGGATCAGGTGCTGCGGATCAGGTCGTAGATCTTGGCGCGGGTGTCGAGGTAGTCGTCGAGGCGCTTGGTGCCGACCTGGTCGCGGGGGTAGGGGAGGTCGACGGAGACGGTGGCCATGACGTGCGACGGGCTGCCGGACAGGACGAGGACGGTGTCGGCGAGGTAGACGCTCTCGTCGATGTCGTGGGTGACGACCACGATGCTGGTGGCGGTGTCGGCGCGGATGGCGAGCACCAGGTCCTCGAGGTCCGCGCGGGTCTGGGCGTCCACCGACGCGAAGGGCTCGTCCATGAGGAGCAGCCGGGGCTCGGTGACCAGTGCCCGGGCGATCGCCACGCGTTGCTGCATCCCGCCGGACAACTGCCAGGGGTATTTCCTGGCGGCGTCGGGGAGGCCCACCATCGACAGCGCCTCGCGGGCACGCCGGTGTCGTTCGGCTCTGGCGAGCCCGGCGCCGCGCAGGGGGAACTCCACGTTCCGGACGACGCTCAGCCAGGGGAACAGGGAACGGCTGTAGTCCTGGAACACCACGCCGATGCCTTCGGGGATCCCGCGGATCGCCGTTCCCTCGAAGCTGACGGTACCGCCGGTCGGCGTGATGAGGCCGGTGAGGCAGCGCAGCAGGGTGGTCTTGCCCGCACCGGAGGGGCCGACGATGGACATCGCCCGCGTCGGTCGCAACGCGAAGTCGATCGCGGCGATCGCCTGGTGCGACCGGGCGCCGGTCCCGTAACGGTGCTCCAGTCCCTTGACCTCGAGAACGGGAGGGGTCGTCACTGGGTGCTCCTTAGAACGTGCCACCGCAGGGCGTATTTCTCGATGACCAGGAAGAGGGCGTTGAACAGCGCGCCGAAGAGCGCCAGGACGGTGAGGGTCGCCCACAGCGCGGGGACGGCGAAGGTGTTCTGCGCCTGCAGGGCGGCGCCGCCGAGGCCGCCCGCGCCGGCGAACATCTCCGAGCCGACGGACAGCACGATGGCCAGGGACATCGCGACGCGCAGTCCCGCGAACATCTTGGGGCTCGCGGCGGGGAGCAGGACGCGGAAGAAGCGCTTGACCGGACCGAGATGATGGAGCCGGGCGACGTCCACCTGCAGCGGTTCGATGTCCGCCACCCCGGACGCGGTGTTGAGCAGGACGGGCCAGACGCAGCTGAAGACGACCACGGTCAGGTGCATCGCGGTCCCGACGCCGAGAACGGCGATCGAGAGCGGCACCACCACGATCGGCGGGGTGCTGCGCAGCAGCAGCAGGGGTGCGCCGGTGTAGTCGCGGGCGGCGGGCACCGCGCCGATCACTGCGCCCGCGACGATCCCCGCACAGGAGGCGATGAGCCATCCGCCGAGTGCGGTCTGGAACGTCTGGGAGATGGCCGACCAGGCCGTTCCGGAGACGAACAGGTGCGCGGTGGTCCCCGACAGCCAGTCGCTGCGCAGCCGGTCCCAGATCGCCGACGGTGCCGGCAGGAAGAAGACCGGCCGGGCGGTGGCCCACCACTGCCACACCGTGAGGATCGCGGCCATGACCAGGGCGCCGATCAGGGCGCCGGGCAGGCGCCTCATCGGTTCCGCTCCGTCGCCCAGGGGCAGGCGAGCCGCCCGGCCAGCGCGACGACCGCGCCGATCAGGATGCCGAGGATGCCGGTGAGCACGGCGGTGGCCCACAGGACGTCGATGTCGCCGGTCGAGGTCGCCTGGATCAGCACGCCGCCGAGCCCCCGTCCCGCCGAGGCCAGGTACTCGGCGCCGATGACGATGATCAAAGCGAGGGGGGCCGCGGTACGCAGGCCGGCCATCAGGAAGGGCAGCATGGAGGGCAGGACGACCCTGGTGAGCAGCGTCAGGCGCCCGCAGCCCAGGACGCGGGCCGCGTCACGGGCCTGAGAGTCGACCTGCCCGACGCCGTAGATGGTGTTGAACAGCATCGGCCACCAGCAGCCGAAGGCGCCGACCGCCACCTCCATGGTGCGGCCCTGGCCGAGCGCCAGGATCGCCAGCGGGATGAAGGCGACGGCGGGGACGGGCCGCAGGATCTCGAGGGGGAATCCGAAGGCCCGGTGGGCGAGGCGGCTGGTGCCGAACGTGAGGCCGATGACGATGGCCGCCGCGAGCCCGGCCGCGACCGCCAGCGCGACCGCCACGACGGTGGCCAGCACGGCGGTCGGGAAGCCGTGCGCGGAGACGAGCCCGCCGACCTCGGAGGCGAGGTGGCCGAGTCCGGGGACACCCCACTTGCGCGGCCCCCACCACGACAGCGTCTGCACCAGCACCGCCAGCGAGGCCAGACCGATGACGCCCCGCGATGCGGCGCGGGCCCTCGGCCCGATCGGGTGCGCCGGTCTCCACTGCCTCAGGGCAGCCGCCGGGCTGTGTTGTCTGGACGTTGGAGGCTCCTCCCACGAGGTGTTGCAGGTCACAGCGAGCTTCAATGATTGTGTCCTGCAAGTCAAGACTGATGTCCTAAAAATCAGATACTTCGTCGCGGGCGCCCCGGGGCGGCTCACCGGCCGTTCCGGCATGCCGGAGGCCCGATCGGCGCAGCGGCCGACCGGGTCCCGGCGGGCCGGTGTCAGGGGTTGACGACCGCCATCCACATCGGCTCGGCGCGCCGCAGGACGGCCGCCATCGCCTCGGCGGCCTCGTGCAGCGCGAACCGGTGCGTGATCAGCTCGTCGGCGTCGAGCCGCCCGGCCGCCAGCAGGCCGAGCACGGCCGCGGTGTCCTCGCGCGTGCAGCCGCGGGTCCCGACGACCCGCCAGCACCGGGTCATGATGACGCGGATGGGGAACGGCAGCGGCTCGCCGCTGCCGCCCATGTGGACCAGGGCCCCGCCGGCCGCCAGCGCCTCCATCGCCTGGGCCGTGCCGGGGCCGCCGGGCAGGTAGTCCAGGACCGCGTCCGCCCCGTCTGGCAGCAGGTCGCGGAGCTCCCCCGCCAGTGCCCCCGTCTCCGCCCAGTCGGGGGCGAGCTCCTCCAGGGCGACCGTGCGGACCGGCACCGGGCCGGCCAGCGGCCGCACCGCCTCCAGCCGCGCGGCCGATCTCCCGACCAGCACCAGTTCGCCCACGTCGAACGACTCGGCGAGCTTGACGGTCGCGGTGCCCATCGCACCGGTCGCCGCCGTGACGACGACGCGTCCCCCCGGGCGGAGCCCGGCCTCGCTCAGCGCGCGATGGGCGTTGCCGAGTTCGTGCAGTTTGGCGGCCACGTCGAACCCGACGTGTTCGGGCAGCGGATCGACGAGCCACTCGGGGACCCGGACGTACTCGGCGAGCCCGCCGTCGTGGTAGCGGGCGTACAGCTCCATCGGCCCGGTGCCGAAGGCGGCGTTGCCGATCATCGCGGCCTGCGCGCACATCTGTTGCCGCGCGGTCGTGCAGTAGCGGCACGACCCGCACGACAGCATGGGGTGCACCCGGACCCTCGTCCCCACCGGCGACCGGTCGGCGTCCGCCCCGGCCTCGACGACCGTGCCGGCCACCTCGTGCCCTGGCGTGCTGGGCAGATGCGTGAACCGCCCGCGCGCCAAGTGCTTGGTGATGCTCGGGGCGAGGCCGGCCGAAGCGACCTTCACCAGCACGTCACGGGGTCCGGGCGCGGGCACCGGCACCCTTTCCAGGTGCAGGTCGAGGGAGCCCTCCCGGACGCGGACCGCGAGCATGCCCGTCATCGCAACGCCTCGACTTCGGCCGGGGTGATGACACGGGCCTTCTTCGCCGCCTCGGCCACCTGCGGCATGGGTTCGGCCGTGGCCACCGCCAGGTGGACGCTGCGTCCGGGATGGACTCCGGTGAAGGCGACACCGCGCGGGATGCGGACGAAGTCGCCGGGGACCAGGTCGACCGCGCCGCGCTGCGTCACCAGGGTCCGGGTGCCCTCCACCTGGTACTGGATCTCGTCGGCGTCGAGGTGACGGCGGTAGACGCGCCCGTCGGACGCCTCGGCGACGACCTGCCCGATGAGGATCCGCGGCGTCTCGTACAGCCAGGCCGTCCGGGCGCAGCGGACGAGGTGGATGCGGGCGTCGGTGCGCTTCGCCCGGTCGAGGAGGAGCCGCTCGTCGGCGGGCGCGACGTGGATCCCCTCGCCCCGCCCGCCGCGCATCTCGGTGATCATCTCGTTCTGGACGGCGGGCGCCCAGCCGGGGAACGGCGTCTGCAGGTACTCGGCGACCCGCGTCGGGGGGATGCGCTCGACGACCGGTCCCGGACTGTAGAAGAGCAGGTGGATGTCGCCGTCGCCGAGGTTGTCGTGCGCCACGCCGGTCGGGATGCGGGACAGGTCGCCGGCGGTGTGGGTGATCGTTCCGAGTTCGCTGATCAGCGCCCGGCGGCCCGTCACCTGGTAGGAGAACTCCTCGACGTCGGCGTTGCGGTGGTAGAACCCCTGGCGGCCCGTCATCGTCTGGACTTCCATCCGCAGGGCGTCGCTCTGGAACAGGCCCTGGGGATGGGTGCGGCCGCGGTCGACGTACTCGGGGCTGAAATGGACGGCCTCGATCGGATCGTGGTCGCGCAGGGCGCGGGCGCGAATCGGCAGCGGCTCGCCGATGAGCAGTTCCTCCCGGCGTTCGAGCACCACGGGCGGTCCGGTGAAGGGGAAGGTGTCGAGGTGTTCTTGCACGATGCCCATGTCAGAGGTATCCGTTCTCCCCGTAGAAGGCCGCCGCGCCCGGGTGGAGCGGAACCGGCGGGTCCAGTGGCAGGCTGCGCATGTCGATCGGGCTGGTCATCGCGGCGGTCGGGCCGGTGAACCGAGCGGAGATCTGGTCCTTCTGCTCCTCCAGCGCCTCCAGCACCATGCGGGCGGTGGCGTCCGGGAGGTCTTCGCCGCAGTACAGGATCCAGCCGGAGAAGTCGATCGTCGGGACGTCCCGCTCGACGCCCCGGAGCCGCCCCTTGCGCAGCACCCCCGGCCGCATTCCGAGTTCGGCGCAGCGGGCGAGGACGTCCGTCCCGATCGGCAGGTAGTCCAGGTCGTAGGTCTCGCTGATCCGCTTCCACCGCCAGGTCATGACGGCCTCGTCGAAGGCGGCGTCGAAGGACGGATCGACCGGGACCGACTCCGGCAAGTTGGGGTACTTGGGCCGGTCGTGGAGGATGCGGCCGCCCCACGACTCCAGGTCGGCGACCGTGAAGCCGTAAAGCGAGAACAGCTGCTCCAGTGCGGCCGCCGCGGGATGTCCCGACTCCCTGGTGGGCATGGAGATCTTCAACGCGAGCCGCCGCTCGCGCACGTCGTGCAGGCTCGCGACGCCGAGCTCCTTGCGCACCGCCAGCACCAGCTGGTCGTCGTGCGCGAAGGAGGCGAGGGTGCGCAGTCCCTCCTGCCCGGCCAGATGCCACGCCGGCGTGGTGATCGCGATCTGGTAGCGCCCTTGCCTGACGAGGTCGGGGCCGTTGGACGCCAGTTCCGCGTACGGGGTGCCGGTGACCGTTGAGACCGTCGAGCCGTGCGGCAGCCCGCCGCGGGCCAGGCCGTGCGCGAGCAGGCTGCCGACGCTGGTGAAGTTGCCGCCGGGGCAGAGAAGCTTGATATCGACCACTGTGCTCTCCTTGCGAGGGTCCCGACACCCTAGCCTGTCCCACATTTCATGACTAGCGTCCTGCATAACGGGACACCCGACGATCGTTGCCGCGATGGCCGGGGCGGCCGAGTGGGGACCTGGTTTTCATGTACCTTTTCCTGCATGGCAGGACAGCGTTCGGAACGGGCCAGCGGGTATCGCGAGCGGAACTCCACCGCGGACCGCGCCCTCGACATCTTGTTGTTGTTCGACGACACCCGGCTGGTGGTCGGAGGACAGGAGGTCGCCGAACACCTGGGGGTCGCGCGGTCGACCGCGTACCGGTACCTGCAGAGCCTGGCGTCCTCGGGGTTCATCGAGGAGCAGCGGCCGGCGGGGTACCGGCTCGGGCCCCGCGTGTTCGAACTGGCGCGGCTGGCCCGCAAGGGGATCGGGCTGTCGGAGGTCGCGCGGCCGGTGATGCGGGAGCTGGCCGAGCGGATCGGCGAGGCGGTGCTGCTGACGCGCCGGACCGGCGCGACCGTGGTCTGCCTCGAGCGGGAGGAGGCCGACCACCCCGTCCGGCTGTCCTACGAGCGCGGGCACGTGCTGCCCGTCAACGCGGGCGCGTCGGCGCTGGTGCTGCTCGCCTGGGCGCCGGACGAGGAGGTCGCCGAGGTCGTCGAGCAGAGCGGCCTGCCCCGGTTCACCGACGCGACGTTGACCGACGCCGCCGCGCTGCGGGAGCGGCTGGCGGCCATCCGGGCGGCCGGGGCGGCGGTGTCGCGCGGCGAGCTCGACGCGGACGTGCTGGGCGTCGCCGCGCCGATCCGCGACACCGACGGCGAGGTCGTCGCGGCGGTGAGCGTCGCGGCGCTGTCGTACCGGGTGCCGGACGAGCGGGTGCCGCAGGTGAGGGACGCGGTCGAGGGGGCCGCCGCACGGATCAGCGAGCGGTTGAAGATCCTCGACTCCTAGCGATACGGGCGGCGCGACACGGGGCGTGCCGCGCCGTCGGCGCGGCTACTGGACCGGGCGGTAGGCGGGGCCGCCGTCATCGAGGAGGCGCTCGGCCTCGGCGTGGATCTGCTCGGGGGGCAGGCCGAAGTCGATGGTCTTGCGGAAGGGCTGGGGGACGTCCCGGTCGATGCGCAGGTAGACCTCGTTGCGGTTGCCCTCGGGGTCGAAGAAGTAGATCCCGAGGGCGTTGCCGTGGGTGACCTCCTGCTGCACCTCGACGCCCTCCTCGGCGAACCGGCGGTGGAAGGCGCGGATGTCGTCGAGGGACTCGACGCGCCAGGAGATCTGATGCTGCTGCTTGGCGCCGGCCGGGGCGGTGCGGCCGGTCTGCAGGACGAACTCGTGGTGCTCGACGTCGGGCCGGGCGCTGAGGAAGACGATGCCGATGTCGTCGTCGTGGTCGGTGACGGTCAGGCCGAGGACGCGCTCGTAGAAGTCGCGCATCAGCGGGAGGTCGTCAACCCAGAGTCCGGTGTGTCCTAGTTCGGCGATGGCCATGGACGGCTCCTTGTCCTGTTTTGCAGGAGTGTGATCCTGAATAATGAGCACGCTAGCTCATTGACCCTCGATCGATCCAGCTCTAGCTTGTATCGAAAAGCAGGATGCGTGCTTCGAAACACAGGACAGGATGTGGGATGCGCTTCGTCGCCTACCAGGATGAGGACGGAGCCGAAGCGGTCGGCCGGCTCGACGGGAGACGGGTCCACCGGCTGCGCGGCGTCGACCGGATCGACCGCGCGGTGCGCGACCTGGAACGGACGCCCGCGGCGGAATCGGGCGTCGAACTGGACGGGCTGACGCTGCTCCCGGTCGCCCGGCCGGGGAAGGTCTTCTGCGTCGGCCTCAACTACCGCGCGCACGTCGCCGAGACCGGGCGGGACCTGCCGGAGTATCCGGTGCTGTTCCCGAAGTTCGCCTCCAGCCTGATCGGGCACGGCGCGCCGATCACGCTGCCGCCCGAGTCGTCCCAGGTCGACTACGAGGCGGAACTGGCCGTGGTGATCGGCAAGGCCGGCCGCCGCATCCCCCGGGAGCGGGCGCTCGACCACGTCCTCGGCTACACGATCTGCAACGACGTCACCATGCGCGACTTCCAGTACAAGACCCACCAGTGGATGCAGGGCAAGGCATGGGACGGCTCCACGCCGCTCGGGCCCGTCCTCGTCACCCCCGACGAACTGGACCCCGGAAGGCTCGACATCTCGCTGCGCCTGAACGGACGGGAGATGCAGTCCGCCAACACCGAGCGGCTGATCTTCGACGTGCCGCGGCTGATCGAGGTGACGTCGCAGTTCACGCGGCTGGAAGCGGGGGACGTCATCCTCACCGGAACGCCCGGCGGCGTCGGATACCGCCGTGATCCGCAGGTGTTCCTGGCCGACGGCGACGTCGTCGAGGTGACGATCGGCGGCATCGGCACGCTGCACAACACCGTCCGCGCCGAAGCCTGAGAAGGGGAATCCATGGGCACCGTCAAGGAGAGCTTCGAGGCCTTCCCGTTCGACGCGCCGCCGCGCCTGTTCCAGCGGCGCGAGGAGCAGTTGCTGGGCGATCCGCACACGCCGCCGGGAGGTCCCCCGAGGGGTCGCGACCACCCGCCGATCGAGGTCGTCCACTTCGACGCCGAGTACGTCCGGCGGGCGTTCGCGCCGCCGCGCGGTGTCTACGAGAGCGACTTCATGCGCCTGGAGTGGCAGACGATGAACGGCCGGCAGCCGTTCTACCACCGCAACTGCGACGTGGACGAGATGTCGTTCCAGGTCGCGGGCGTGCGGTCGCTGATGACCGAGTTCGGCACCGTCGATCTGGTGCCGGGCGACTTCTCCCGCATCCCGGTCGGCGTGGCGCACGACAACTACGGGCGCGAGGACATCCACGTCCTGTTCTACGTGCCGGCTCCGGTCGTCGAGGCGGTCCCCGCGGACCGGACGTCGGAGATGGCGATACCTCCGTTCGAGGGCTGGGAGCCCGCCGAGGTCAACGAGATGATCACCGAGTGCCTCGCGGGCCCCGGCCACGACATCGTGCTGGCCCCGGCCGACGAGCGGGCCCTGCTGGAGCAGGCCGAGGGCGAGACCGGGCGGATCCAGGTGCTGCGCCCGGGCGACGCGGCCGGGACGACCTGGCTCTACCGGTCGTCCCACGTCCTGATCGGGCGGACGGTGGCCGAGGCGTCCGACGGCCGCGTCTACCGCCGGATCCGCAACGCCGAGGAGATCCAGTACCAGACCAGCGGGCGGCGGACGCTCGTCACCCAGCGCGGAACGGTCCCGCTGGAGCCCGGCGACTTCGTGAAGGTGCCGGCGGGGATCGCGTTCACCTCGATCCACCATGAACCGAGCACCCACCTGACCGTCGCGTCGGCGCGCCCCGTCCCGCAGGTCAGCGAGGCGACGAGGACGGCCGAGCGGCTGCCCGCCACCGCGATCGAGGCGCTGCGATGACGGCGCGGGACCTCGCGGTCGCCGCGAACCGGGCGCTGGCGGCGGCCGGGCAGTCCGACATGGTCTGGGGGCATGCGGCGGTCCGCGACCCCGACGGGCGCGGCATCTGGATCAAAGCACCCGGCTGGGGCTTCGAGGAGATCGACGGCGACCGCGTCCACCTGGTGTCGTTCGACGCCGAGGTCGTCGACGGGGACGGCCCGCCGCACAAGGAATGCCACATCCACCTGGAGATCCTCCGGTCCCGGCCGGAGCTGCACTGCACGGTCCACTCCCATGCGCAGGCGGCCGTCGCGTTCGCCGCGCTCGACACTCCGCTGCTGCCGGTATCCCATGAGGGGACGTTGTTCGGCGGGGCGGACGTACCGCGTTTCACCGTGACCGGCGGCCTCGTCCGCACGCCCGGACTCGGGCAGGCCCTCGCCGGGACGCTCGGTGACGCACCTGCCGCGCTGATGCCCAGGCACGGGCTCGTCTCCGCCGGGCGGACCGTCCAGGCGGCCGTCATGCACGCCGTCCTGCTCGACCGGGCCTGCCGGACGCAGCTGGCGGCGATGGCCGCCGGGCCGATCCGGGTCTGGTCGGACGGCGCGGAGGCGGCGGCGAAACGGGACGAGTGCTGGCCCGACAGCCAGCTCGACGCCGGATTCGCCTACCTCGCACGCAAGGACGGCCGCCCGTGACCGCCTCCGCCGAACCGCCCGTGCTCGTCGTCGGCGCGGGCCCGGTGGGGCTGACCGCCGCGAACCTGCTGGCCGCACGCGGCGTCCCCGTCGTCCTCGTCGAACGCAACGCCGCCACCAGCGACGAGGCGAAGGCGATCAGCCTCGACGACGAGTCGCTGCGCACCCTGCAGGCCGCCGGCCTCGACGAGGCCGTCCTGGAGATCGTCGTCCCGGGCACGGGCACCCGCTACTACGACCGCAGGGGCCGTTCGCTGTTCCAGGCCCGCGGCCCGGAGCCGTACCGCCTCGGCCACCCGTTCAAGAACCAGTTCGCCCAGCCGGAGCTGGAGCGCCTCCTGCTGCAGAACCTCAAGGACCGGGACGGCGTCGACATCCGGTTCGGCACCGAACTGGTCGCGGTCACCGACACCACCGGCGGCGTCACCGCCGTCCTCGACTCCTGCGGCGCCCGCACCGAGCTGCGCGCGAGCCGGGTGCTCGGCTGCGACGGCGGCCGCAGCACGATCCGGGAGCTGACGGGCATCGGGATGACCGGGACCAGCCACCGCGAGGTCTGGCTGGTCGCCGACACCACCGGCGACCACCACGAGGAGCGGTACGGCATGCACCTCGGCCGCCCCGACCGGCCCACCGTGATCGTGCCGGGGCGGGACGGCCGCTGCCGCTACGAGTTCCGGCTCCGGCCCGGTGAGGGCGAGGGCGGTACCCCGCCCGACTTCGCGACCATCCGGAGGCTCGTCTCCCCCTACCGGACGATCACCCCCGAGCAGGTCGAGCGCGCGACGAACTACACCTTCAACGCCGTGGTCGCCGACCGGTGGCACGACGGCCGCTGCTTCCTGCTCGGCGACGCCGCGCACATGATGCCGCCTTTCGCCGGGCAGGGCCTGAACTCCGGCATCCGCGACGCCGCCAACCTGGTGTGGAAGGTCGCGGAGGTGTGGCACGGCCGCGCCGCCGAGCGGCTGCTGGACACCTACGAGCCCGAGCGGCGCCCGCACGCCGAGGCGACCGTCGCGTTCTCCGAGCGCCTCGGGCGGGTGGTGATGACCGTGGACCCGATGCGGGGGCGCCTGCGGGACACCGCCGTCCGGACGCTGCTGCTCGTCCCGTGGAGCCGCCGCTACCTGACCGAGATGCGGTTCCGCCCGCGCGCCGTCCACGCCGAGGGCGTCGTGGTCCGGACGGGCCACGGAGACGAGCGGCTGGTCGGGACCCAGCTCCCCCAGCCCCGCGTGCTCGTCCCGCCGGGCCTGCACGCGCGGCGGTTCGACGACGTCCTCGGCGACGGCCCCGCGCTGCTCGGCGTCGACGTCACGCCGGCCGCCTGGGAGCGCGCCGGCGACGCGCTCGGGTCCTGGCGGATGAGGCGGATCGACGTCGTGCTCGGCGACCGGCTGCCGCGCCCGCGCGACGGACGGCAGGCCATCGCCGACGCCGACGGACGGCTCGAATCCGCGCTGGCCGCCGCGCGCGGCCGGTTCGTCCTGGTCAAGCCCGACCGCTACGTCGCGGCCGTGTTCCCCTCCGCCCGCGCCGCGCGGGTGCGCGGCGCGCTGGCCGGCTACTTCACCATGGAAGGCACGGCATGACCCGTCCGCCCGAACCGAAGATCGACCGGTCGCTGACGCTGCACCTGCGCGGCGACTGGGGCGCCGCCAACCTGCACCGGGTCTGCGGCTGGATCTCCCAGGAGCTCACCGACCGGTGCGGCCCGTACACCAGGGTCGCGATCTGGAACAGCCGAGGCTACGCCGACGCGGTCCGGGCAGTGGGGCGGGGCGAGGTGGACGTGGCGCTGACCACGCCGGCCGCGTTCGCCACCGCCGCCCTGGACGGCCGCGGCCTGTACGCCGGCGAAGCGTTCCCCGAGCTGCGCGCGCTCGGCGTCGTCCCCCAACGGGACCGGCTGGTCGTCGGCGTGCGCCGGACGCTCGGGATCACCTCGTTCGCCGAGCTGCGCGCGGCGAAGCCCGCGCTGACGCTCGCGACGTCCGGCCATGACGGGGAGAACCACGTCGGCGTCGGCGCGCACGAGCTGCTGACCCGCTCCGGCGTCGACGTCACCGGCTGGGGCGGGACGATCCTGGCCGACGAGCGCCCCTGGGAGACCTTCGCGCACGTGCTGGCGGGACGCGCGGACGCCGTCGTCCACGAGGCCGTCATGCTGCCGCACTGGCAGGAGTTCGGCGGCGACCTCCACTTCCTGGAGGTGGAACAGGACGTCCTGGACGGCCTGTGGACCGACTACTCCTGGCCCGCGGCGACCGTCGAGGAGGGCCGCTTCCCGGGCTGCCCGCGCTTCCGCACGCTCGACTTCTCCGACTTCCTGGTGCTGACCCGCTCCGACCTGCCGGGCGACGTCGCGTACGCGATCGCGTGGGTGCTGGGCGAGACCCGCGAGGTCATCGAGCGCCAGTACCGGCACATCCCGCCGGAGAAGAGCCCGGTCACCTATCCCCTCGACCCGGTGGCGATGGGCCGCACGCCCGTCCCGCTGCATCCCGGTGCCGCCGAGTACTACCACGCCCTGCCGCAAGGAGAGTCATGACCGAATGGATCACCGTCGAGACCGCCGACGGGCCGATGCGGGTCTACACCGCACGGCCGGACGCCCCCGCCGACCGGGCCGTGGTCGTCCTTCAGGAGGCGTTCGGCGTCAACGACCACATCCAGGACATCGCCCGCCGGTTCGCGGCGCGCGGCTTCCTGGCCCTGGCTCCCGACCTGTTCCACCGCGCCGGGGTCGCCACCCTCGGCTATGACCGGCATGCCGAGGCGATGCCGCTGATCGGCGCGATCGGCCCGGACGCGATCGTCACCGACGTCCGCGCCGTCCTGGACCATCTGGACGCCGCGGAGGGCATCGCGGCGGACCGCACCGCGGTCGTCGGGTTCTGCTTCGGCGGGCGGGCGGCCTTCACCGCCGCCACCGCGATCCCCGGACTCGCCGCGACCGTCGTGTTCTACGGCCCCGGCATCGCGGCGGGCCCGCACGCCGTCCTGGACCGGGCCGGGTCGATCGGCGCGCCGATGCTGCTGCACGTCGGCGCGGAAGACCCGACGATCCCCGCCGACCAGGTGAAGGCCATCGACGCCGCGCTGCAGGACGCCGGCGTCGGGTTCGAACAGCACGTGTACGAGGACGCCGGGCACGCGTTCGCCTGCGACGCCCGCCCCCACATGTACCGGCCCGGCCCCGCCGGGACCGCGTGGGAGCGCACGCACGCGTTCCTCGACCGGCACCTGCCCGCGGCGACCGCGGACGCCCGGTGACGTCGATGCTCGCCGCGCGGGCCGACCGCGGCTCCGACGCGCTGCAGCTGGCCGAGATCCCCGTCCCCGAGCCGGGGCCCCTGGACGTGCTGGTGAAGGTCGCCTCCGCCGGGCTCGCACCCGGCATGATGCGGCTGCTCGCGCAGGGCGCGTTCCGGCACCTGCCGACCACCCTCGGGCACGAGGCCGCCGGGACGGTCGCGGCCGTCGGCGACCGCGTCACCGGGATCGCGACCGGAACTCGCGTCCGGGTGCACCCCAACCTGACCTGCCGGTCGTGCCGGTACTGCCGGACCGACCGCGAGATGATGTGCGCGCAGCAGGCAATGATCGGGCACGCCGCGTTCGGCGACGCCCCCATGCCGCTGTACGACGAGTACCACGACGGCGGGCTCGCCGAGTACGTCCGCGTCCCGCACTGGCTCGTCGATCCGCTACCGGACGCGGTGAGCTTCGATGTGGGCGCGAAGGTGCACGACCTCGCCAACGCCGTCCGCGCCCTCAAGCTCGCCGATCTCGCACCGGGCGCGACGCTCGTCGTCACCGCGGCGACCGGCACGATGGGGACGGCGACGATCGCGCTGGCCCGGCACTTCGGCGTGGCGCGGCTCGTCCTGGTCGGGCGCAGCGCGGAGCGGCTGGAGGCGGTCCGCCGCCTCTCCGCCGGCGTCGCCACCGAGACGGTCGCGCTGGAGGAGCTGCCGCCCGGCTGGGAGGAGGGACGGGGGCTCGCCCGGGCGCTGCGGAGCCTGCTGCCCGAGGGCGCCGACGCCGTCCTGGACTACGTCCCGCAGGGGCCGGTCACCCTCCAGGCCACGACATCGCTCACCACCGGTGGAACGCTCGTGCACATGGGCGCCAACCAGGCCCCGATGACGCTGCCCATGGTGGCGCTGATGAGGAACTGCTGGCGGGTCGTCGGCACCCGCGCCTGCACCCGCACCGACGCCGAACACGTCCTGGCCCTGCTCGGCGGCGGCGCGCTGGACGCGGCGGACCTGATCACCCACCGCTACCCGCTCGCCGGCGCGGACCGCGCCGTCGAGGCGATGCAGAGCCGGACGGAACCGATCTGGATGGCCGTCGTCAATCCCTGAAACACCCGGAAGGCCGGCCCGGTGCGG
>NZ_JBGNUT010000017.1:0-208858 GCF_041951385.1 Actinomadura sp. NTSP31
GAAGGCGATGTGCCGGGCGCAGGCTGCCCCGGCACATCGCCTTCTTCGCTGCGGCCTGGTCCCTTCAGGCGGGCACCTTGTCGAGGAAGCCGGTCACGCGGTCGAAGCGGCCGGCGCCGTCGAAGGTCGCCACGTCGAAGCCGACCACGATCGCCTCGCCGCCCTCGGGGCCGAGCTCCCAGGTGAAGCGGGCCACGTCGTGGTGGGCGTCGACCGCGCCGGCGGCCCGGAACACCAGGCCGGGGAACTGGCCCTGCGCGGCGGCGATGAACGCGTCGATCGCGTCGCGGCCCTCGGCGACGCCGAGCGGGTCGACGTAGACGGGGTTCTCGGTCCACAGCGCGTCGATCGCGGCGCGGCGGGCGGCGGGGTCGGTCTCGTTCCAGGCGGCCAGGTAGCGCTCGACCCGCTGCTGAACGTCGCTCATCTCGGTTCTCCTTTCGTCCGTGTCGTTCGTCCGGGTTCGTCCGTCCCGGTGCCCCCTACGCTGCCAACCCTCCGTGCGAAGATCGATTACCTGCGACGTCATGCCGGTGACGACCCGCCGGGGCCCCGCGAGGGTGATGTCGGTTTTCCGCCAGTGAACATGCCTGACCATCGGTGATGCTGGAGGCATGCACGAAGACGTGGAAAGGTGCGTGCGGGCGGTCCGGTCGAAGGACGCCCGCTTCGACGGATGGTTCTTCACCGGGGTCGTGACCACCGGGATCTACTGCCGTCCGAGCTGCCCGGTCGTGCCCCCGAAGCCCGCGAACATGCGGTTCTACCCCAGCGCCGCCGCCGCGCAGCAGGCCGGTTTCCGCGCCTGCAAGCGCTGCCGGCCCGACACGAGCCCCGGCTCCCCCGAATGGAACCACCGCGCGGACGTGGTCGCGCGCGCTATGCGGCTCATCTCCGACGGCGTCGTGGACCGCGAAGGCGTCCCCGGCCTCGCCGGACGCCTCGGCTACAGCACCCGCCAGATCGAACGGCAGCTCAACGCCGAACTCGGCGCGGGACCGCTCGCCCTCGCACGCGCGCAACGAGCCCAGACCGCGCGGCTCCTCATCGAGACGACACCGCTTCCCATGGCCGACATCGCCTTCGCGGCGGGATTCGCCAGCATCCGCGCGTTCAACGACACCGTCCGGGAGGTGTTCGCGCTCACCCCGACCGAGTTGCGGGACCGCGTCGCCAAGGGGCACCCGCCCGCCGGGTCGGGATCGCTGTCGCTGCGGCTCCCGTTCCGCGCGCCGCTGTGCCCCGACAACCTCTTCGGACACCTGACGGCCACCGCCGTCCCCGGCGTCGAGGAGTGGCGGGACGGCGCGTTCCGCCGCACCATGCGGCTCCCCCACGGGCACGGCATCGCCGCGCTGAGTCCGCGCCCCGACCATGTCGCCTGCACGCTGACGCTCAGCGACCTGCGCGACCTGACCATCGCGATAAGCCGATGCCGCTGGATGCTCGACCTCGACGCCGATCCCGTCGCCGTGGACGACCTTCTTCGGGCGGACCCCGTCATGGCCGCGCTTGTCGACAAATCACCCGGCCGCCGTGTGCCGCGCACCATGGACGCACCGGAGTTCGCCGTCCGGGCCGTCCTCGGACAGCAGGTGTCCGTGGCCGCGGCGCGCACACATGCGGCGCGCCTCGTCACCGCCTATGGCGACCCCATCACCGACCCGGGAGGCGGCCTCACCCACCTCTTCCCCACACCGGCCGCGCTGGCGGAACTGGACCCCGAGGCGCTCGCCTTCCCCAAGACCCGGCGCACCACGCTCACCACCCTCGTCGACGCGCTCGCCAAGGGCGAGATCGACCTCGGTGTGGGGAGCGACTGGGAAGAGGCCCGCTCGCGTCTCGCCGCACTCCCCGGCTTCGGCCCCTGGACGGTCGAGACCATCGCGATGCGCGCCCTAGGGGACCCCGACGCGTTCATACCGGGCGACCTCGGCATCAAGGCCGCCGCCAAGGCGCTGGGCCTGCCCGCCACACCTGCGGCCCTCACCAAGCACGCCGCACAATGGCGCCCATGGCGCGCCTACGCCGTCCAGTACCTGTGGGCGACGAGCGACCACCCCATCAACCTCCTCCCCGCAAACTGACCAGGAGACATCCCATGGAACCGACGCACGTCGTCGTGGACAGTCCCGTCGGGCCGCTCACCCTGGTGGCCGTAGACGGCGCCTTGTCCGGCCTCTACATGGTGAACCAGCGGCACCGTCCGCCTCAGGAGACCTTCGGCGTCCCCGGGAACCCGGACGCCGCGCCCTTCGCCGCCGCCGCCGAGCAGCTCGCCGCCTACTTCGCGGGGGACCTGACCGACTTCGACCTGCCGCTCAACCTGCGCGGCACCCCGTTCCAAGGACGCGTCTGGGCCGCGCTGCGAGAGATCCCCTACGGCGAGACCATCACCTACGGTGAGCTGGCCGTCGAGCTGGGCAAGCCCAGCGCGTCCCGTGCCGTCGGCCTCGCCAACGGCAAGAACCCGGTCGGCGTCATCGTCCCGTGCCACCGCGTCGTCGGATCCACCGGAAGCCTCACCGGCTACGGCGGCGGACTCGACCGCAAGCGCTACCTCCTCGACTTCGAGCGCAAGACCCGCACCACCGAGCAGGTCCTGTTCTGACCCGTCACCGGGCCCGAAGACACCGTGCGCGGACGGCGGGCCGGGCCTTTCCCGACCGGGGGAAGCGCGAATTGTCAGTGCCGGCGGTTACCGTGCTTGAAGAGGGACGCGGAATCGGGAGAGGCAGACCAAGGTGGAGTTCCGAGTCGACCGTCAGACGCTCGCCGAGGCCGTGGCGTGGGCGGCGCGGACGCTGCCCGCGCGCCCGGCGCTGCCCGTCCTGGCCGGCATGCTCGTCGAGGCCACCGCCGACGGCGGGCTGGCCCTCGCCGGATTCGACTACGAGGTGTCGGCCCGCGCGCGGATCGACGCCGACGTCGCCGAACCCGGCCGCGCCCTCGTCCCCGGCCGGCTGCTCGCCGAGATCGTCCGGAGCCTGCCCGCGCAGCCGGCGGAGTTCACCACCAAGGGCGCCGAGGTCGTGCTGCGCTGCGGGCCCGCCGAGTTCGGCCTGCTCACGCTGCCCGTCGAGGACTACCCGACGCTCCCCGAGCCGCCCGCCCGCGCCGGCACCGTCCCCGGCGACCTGTTCGCCGCCGCCGTCGGCCAGGTCGTCCCGGCCGCCGGCCGGGACGACACCCTGCCGATGCTCACCGGCGTCCGCATCGACATCGACGGCGACACCATGTGGCTCGCCTGCACCGACCGGTACCGCATCGCCGCCCGCGAGCTGACCTGGTCCCCGGCCGAGGCCGGCTTCACCGCCGGCGTCGTCGTGCCCGCCCGCACCCTCGCCGACACGGCCAAGGCCATCCGGCCGGGCGCCGAGGTCGCCATCGACCTCACCGGCGCCGCCGACACCCTGATCGGCGTCTCCGGCGGCGGCCGCAGCATGACCAGCCGCCTGCTCGACGACCAGTACATCAACTACCGGTCCCGGCTCACCGGCGACTGGACGTCGGTCGCCGAGATCCGCACCGCCCCGTTCGTCGAGGCGATCAAGCGGGCGTCGCTGGTCACCGAGCGCGGCACCCCGATCCGGCTCGCCTTCACCGCCGGCGAGGTCCGCATCCGCGCCGCGTCCGGCGACTCCGCCCGCGCCAACGAGAGCGTCGGCGCCGAGCTGTCCGGCGACGACATCGACATCGCGTTCGCGCCGCAGTACCTGCTGGACGGCCTGGCCGGCATCGACACCGAGTACGCCCGGCTGGAATGCGCCGGCCCCACCAAGGCCGCCCTGCTCACCGGCATCCCCGATCGCAAGGACGGCGAGGAGCCCGACCCCGACGCCCCCTCCGACACCGGATTCCGCTACCTCGCGATGCCCGTCCGCCTGACCTCCTGAGCGGGCCCCCGGCGGCTGCGGCTACCCGGGAGGATCAGTTCTCGCGTGTCCAGGCGGGCGTGATCCGCACTTCGCGGAGTCGCCAGCCCGCCGGCGTCCGCACCGCGGTGCCGGCGAGTCGCAGGCCGCCCGTGAAGTGGGGGGCCTGGCCGTCACGGAAGTAGAACACGATCGAGTTCGCCGAGGCGGCCGCCCGGTCGCCGTCCACGTCCACCAGAAGGTCGGTGGTCGTGTGCTGGGTCTGCTGCCCCTCGACCTCGCTCTGCCGCAGGAAGTCGACGACCTTGTCGATGCCGTGGAGGTCGCCCCCGCGCGGCGAGTGCACCGCCACATCGTCACTGAAGACGGTGTCGGCGTCCTCCCACCGCCTCTCGTCGAGCAGGAGCGCGAAGCGGGTGAACAGGTCGGCGATCTCGATGCGGTCGGCGATCAGAGTGTCCGTGGGCATGGCGTCCCCTTCATTGGTGAGTCCAACATTGGCGTCACCAACCATACCGGAAGTCGTTGGCCGTGCCAACGATGCGGGACGACCGCGGGGCGGAGAGACCCGCTCGTTCGGGCGGGGGCAGCAGGTCAGAGGTCGAGGACGGCGAGGACGAACCGCAGGTCGTTCGCGGCCGCGTTGCCGTAGGAGTGCGGGCGGTCCCCGACGAACACGGCGGCCGTCCCCGCCCCGAGGAGGTCGGTGCGCCCGTCCACGCGGAGGGTCAGCGTGCCCTTCTCCACGTAGACGATCTCCTTGGTACCGGGGACGTGGGGGTCGCTGTCCCGGGTCTCGCCGGGCCGCAGCTCCCACCGCCACAGCTCCAGGGAGGGTCGCGGGTCGCTGCCCGCTAGCAGCGTCCCCGTCCCGCCGTTCTCGCCCTCCCACAGCACGACGTGCCGTTCCGGGCGGAACACCCGCACCGGCGGCTCCTCCTCCACCTGCACCAGGCGGGTCAGCGGCACGCCGAGCGCGTCCGAGATCCGGATGAGCGTGCCGAGGTTGGGGTTGCCGCGCCCCTGCTCCAGCCCGACCAGGACGCCCTTGCTGACGCCGGACCGCCCGGCCAGCTCGTCCAGGCTCCAGCCGTGTCCGGCCCGCAGCGCCCGGACGGTCCTGGCGACGGCCTCGCCGATCGCCTCCTGCCCGCTCAACCCGACCTCCCCCACGCACGGCCCTGCCCGACGTCCCCCCACGATCCCACCATCGGTGACCGGCGGAGTCCCGGCGGGGTGCCCGCCGAGTCGCCCGGGTCAGGTCAGCCAGTGGCCGTCGCGCATCAGCTCGCGGCCCGCCAGCTCGTTCGCCTCGCGCCAGGCCTGGACACGGCGCGGCGTGATGCGGAACCACCGGTACGGTCCGGCCGCCTCGCGCGGGTCGAAGCCGGCGTGCTCGGCGAACCGGTCGGCCCGCTCCTTCGGCAGCGCGTCGAGCTCCAGGACTTCGACCTCGCCGTCGATCACCGACACGTCGCGGGTGGGGCCCAGCCCGAGCCGGACGGTCCGGGTGGCGGCCAGGTTCCGGCCGGTGGGGCTGTCCGCCGGGGTGGCCGCGAGGAGCGTCTCCCCGTCCCAGTCGAAGGACAGCGGCACGAGGTACGGGACGCCGTCGGCGGAGGCGCTGGCCACCCAGACGTCGACGTCGTGGGCGAGCCGGTGCTCGGTGTCGCGGCGGCGTTCGGCGCGGGGACGGGGTGCGGTGCTCATGGTCGCTCCTGTGGTCGCGGGTCGCGGGTCGCGATCGGCCGGGCCGATCGCCGTGGTCAGAGCCTCTCCCGGCCGGGCCGCGGGCCGCCTCCGTGCTGATCACGGAGAACGACACGGATAATGAGCCGATGCACAACCCAGCGGTCTCCGCCCGGGAAGCCGAGGTGCTCGCGCTGGTCGGGGAGCACCTCACCAACGCGGAGATCGCCGCGCGCCTGGTCATCTCCGTGCGCACCGTGGAGTCGCACGTCTCCGCGCTGCTGCGCAAGCTCCAGCTGCCGGACCGGCGGGCGCTCGCCCGGCACGCGGCGGAGGTCGCGCGGGCCGAGCGGTCGCGCTCGGCGCCCGCCCTGCCCGCGCCGCTGACCTCGTTCGTCGGCCGGGTGCGGGAGCGCGCGGAACTGGCCGAGGCGGTGCGGGCGCACCGGCTGGTGACCGTGGCCGGCCCGGGCGGCGTCGGCAAGACGCGCCTCGCGCTGCGGGTGGCGGCGGACATCGCGAACGACCCGCCCGGCGAGTTCGCCGACGGGGTGTGGTTCGTCGACCTCGTCCCGATCACCGAGCCGGACCGGGTGGGGTCGGCGGTCGCGGCGGCGGTCGGCGTGGGCGAGCAGCCCGGCATCGGCATCGACGACGCGGTGCTGGCCGCGCTCGCCGGCCACCGGGCCCTGCTGGTGCTGGACAACTGCGAGCACGTGCGCGACGGGGCGGCGCCGTTCCTGGAGCGGCTGCTGGCGGCGTGCCCGCGGCTGCGGGTGCTCGTGACGAGCCGGGCCCGGCTGATGGTGCCGTTCGAGCGGGTCTTCCCCGTCCCGCCGCTGTCGCGGGAGGGCGGCGACGAGTCGGAGGCGGTGGCCCTGTTCATGGACCGGGCGGCGGCGGTCGGCCTGCCGCCCGGCCCGGCGGCGGGCGAGGAGGTCGCGGCCGTTTGTGAGGGGCTCGGCGGCATGGCGCTGGCGATCGAGCTGGCGGCGGCGCGGTGGTCGACGCTCGGGCTGGACGGCCTCACCGCCGGCCTGTCCGACCAGCTGCGGATCCTCACCGGCGGGTCCCGCGCCGACGACCGGCACCGGTCGGTGCGGGCGGTGCTGGACTGGAGCCATGACCTGCTGGAGCCGCCGGACCAGGCGCTCCTGCACCGGGTGTCGGTGTTCGTCGCGCCGTTCACCCCCGAGGCGGCCATCGAGGTCGCCGGGTTCGGGCCGCTGGACGCGGCGGCGGTCGTCGACGGGCTCGGCAGGCTCGCCGAGCAGAGCCTGCTGGCCGTCGCGCCGTCCGAGGCCGGCACCCGGTACCACGCGCTGGAGACGATCCGCCAGTACGGGACGGAGCGGCTGACCGGCGCCGGCGAGCTGACCGGGGTCCGGGCACGGCATCTGCGCTGGTGCCTGGCCAGCGCTGAGGCCCTCGGGGAGACCGGCGGCGCGGACTGGCGCGCCCGGTTCGACGCCGTGGCGGAGGACATGCGGGCCGCCCTCACCTGGGCCGCCGACCAGCCGGAGCGGCGCGCGGACGCCTGCCGGCTCGCCTGGTCCATGGCCGAGCTGGCCTTCGCCCGCACCCTGCTCGGCGAGGCGCAGCAGCGGTTCGAGCAGGCGGCCCGGCTCGCCGACGCCGACGCCGCCGCCGTGGCGCTGCGGCACGCCGCCGCCGTGGCCGGGTGCCGCAGTCTCGACGGCGAGATGTACCGACTGCACCGCGCCGCCGCCGAGGCCGCCCGCCGGGCCGGGGACACCGCCGGCGCCGGCCGCGACCTGGCCACCGCCGCGACCGTCGCCTACCGGTTCTCCAGCTCGTTCGCGGCCACCCCGCCCGCGGACGAGGTCAAGGCCATGCTCGTGGAGGCGCGGGAGCTGTCCGGCGACGCGCCGGGCGCCGAGGCGGCCGTCGCGCTGGCCGAGGCGGCGGTGCTCGCGGACGCGTTCGGCGCGGTCCAGGGCGACCCGGACAACCCCGTGCAGCAGACGGTCGAGCAGGCGGAACGGGCGGTCGAGCTGGCCCGCCGCACGGGCGACCCGGTGACGGAGTCCGCCGCCCTCGACGCGCTCTCCGGCGCCCAGAGCTGGGCCGGCGACGCCTTCGCCGCCGCGGCAGCCGCGCGCCGCCGGATCGGCCTGCTGGGGGCCGAGCCGTCCACCCCCGCCGGTACGCACGAGCTGATGGACGCCCTCGCCATGGCCGCCGGAACCGCCGTCGGCGTCGGCGAGCTGCCGGAGGCCCGCCGGTGGGGCAGGCGGCTCGCGGACCATCCGCTGCTCGCCGAGGCGGGCCACCACGCCACGTCCTGGCTGCTGGTCGCGGACGCCTTCAGCGGCAATGTCGGCGACGTGCGCACCACCAGCGTGCGGTTCCTCGCCGCGTGGGAGAAGTGCGGGCGCCTGCGGTCCCGGTCGCTCGGCCCCGCCGCCGCGTCGGTCGCGATGGTCCACGGCCTGCGCGGCGACGAGGACGCCCGGGCGGCCTGGCTGGCGATCGTCGGCCGGGCCGGACCCGAAGCGGACCACCGCCTCGGCTACGGCGCCGTCTTCGACACCATGGTCCTGCTGCACCGCGGCGAGGCCGGCGCGGCGCTGGAACGGGTCGCGCCGGAGCCGGACCAGGTGTGGAAGTGGGTCTGCTGGGTCTGGCTGCACTGGTACGCGGCGCTCAGGGCGGAGGCGGCGGTGCTCGCCGGGCACCCGGACGCCCGCGACCGGATCGCCGCCGCCCGCGCCCTGGTCACCGGCAACCCGGTCGCCTCCGCCCAGGTGGACCGGGCGGAGGCGCTGCTCGACGGCGACCTGCCGCGGCAGCTCGCCGCCGCCGCGGCGTTCGGGGCGGCCGGCTGCCGGTACCAGGCGGCGCGCACCCTGGTGCTCGCCGGCGGCGAGCACGCCGCCGCCGGACAGGCCGCGCTCGCCGACCTCGGCACCGCCCCCGCCCGGTAGCCGGGCGCCGCGCCCGCCCGGTGGCCGGACGTCAGCTCACGGCCTGCTTCACCAGCGCGGCGATCCGCGCCTCCACCTCGTCCGTCACCTCGGTCAGCGCGAAGGCGGTCGCCCACATGGAGCCGTCGTCCAGCTTCGCCGCGTCGTTGAACCCGAGCGTCGCGTAGCGCGCCTTGAACTTCGCCGCGCTCTGGAAGAAGCAGACGACCTTGCCGTCCAGCGCGTACGCG
Source organism: Actinomadura sp. NTSP31 (assembly GCF_041951385.1). Classification (NCBI taxonomy): domain Bacteria; kingdom Bacillati; phylum Actinomycetota; class Actinomycetes; order Streptosporangiales; family Thermomonosporaceae; genus Actinomadura; species Actinomadura sp. NTSP31. Next base: position 8,743 of record NZ_JBGNUT010000017.1, read on the forward strand.
GGCATCCCGTACCAGAGCTTCGGCGCGAGGACCGGCGCGGCGGAGGTGACGACGGTGTGGACCCGCTCGGCCATGGTCCGGTCCGCGTCCCCCATCTCGGCGATCTTCGCGAGCACGTCCTGCTCCGCCTCCGCCGCCTTGTCGGCGCGCGAGCCGCGCCGCGCCGCCTTCTTCTGCTCCTGGGCGTGCTCCTTCATCGCGGCCCGCTCCTCGGCCGTGAACCCCTCATACGTGCTGCTCTTGCCGTCGGCCATGGTCGCTCCTGTGTTAGTCGGGTCGTGATCGGCCCGGGCCGATCGCCGTGATCACAGTCTCCCCGGCAGGAGTGCGGGCCGCCTCCGTGCTCACTACGGAAAGGCGCTCGGTGCCGGTTCCGCGCGGGCCAGGCCGTGGACCCAGTCGAAGATCACTTCGTGCGCCTGCTGGAGGGCGCCGTTCTGGCAGTGCCGATGCCCGCCGTCGGCCTCGGTGAAGGTGTGCACCCGCACCGAGCGGGCGCCGGTGAGCCGGGCGGCGAAGTCGCGGCCGAGCGCGGGGTCGTAGAAGTGCTCCCGCTCGGCGAGCAGGACGAGCGCGTCGGCGGTGATGTCGCCGGCCCACGCGCGGTCGTCGAAGGGCCGCATCGCGTCGATCAGGCCGGGGAGCGTCCCGGCGCCGAACGTCCACAGCGCGTTGCCGACGCCCCACCGGGCCTGGGCGTCGAACCTGCCGTACAGGGGGACGGCGCGCCGCATCCACCACGGCATGCGCTGGAACGCGCCGCGCACCGGCCGGGGCACGTTGTGCAGGAACGCGGTGAGCATGCCGGGGAAGTAGTCGTAGAGGACGATGCCGTCGTAGCGCGGTTCGGACGCGGCGGCCCTGGCCACCAGGTGGCCGCCGAAGCTGATGCCGACGCCGACGAGGAGCCGGGGTTCGACGACGCCGCTCAGCCAGTCGATCACCGCCCGCGTGGGACGCTCCCAGTCGGCGGTGAAGGGCAGGCCGTGCTCGCGCAGCGCCGCGCCCTGCCCGGGGCCGGTGAACATCAGCACCCAGTGGCCGCGCCGCACCGCCGCGGCGCCGAACATGAAGTACAGCTCCTCCAGCGTGGAGTCGAAGCCGCCCTGCACGACCATCACCGTGCGGGCGTCGTCGGGGTCCGCAGGCCGCAGGAGCAGCGCCTCCAGTCGCGCGCCGTCGTAGGGGATGTGGACGCGGGAGGCGTCGACTCCGATGCCGGCCAGGCCGGCGTCGAACAGGTCCCGGCCCGCCGCGGCGGTCTCGGCGCGCCGCGGATCAGCGGGATCCAGGAAGAACTCGGCCTGCCGCAGGTAGTTGGCGGCCCGCAGCAGCGACGTGCCCCGCGATACCGGCTCGCCGTACGCGTGCCCGCGCGCCGCGACGGTGCCCGCCATCGCCGACCACTCCCGGTACCAGGACTCGAAGTCGCCCCTGCGGACCCGTGCCATGGCGGCGGCGACCTCCCCGAATTCGCCGCCGTCGTAGGCCGCCGTCCACAGCCCGCGGAGCGCTTCGAAGTCGAACGCCGGCGTCCGGGAGAACCTGATCCTGCGCATCGACGGCCCCATTTCCGTGTCATGACACATATCTCGCCTGAGGCCGAGCATATGTATGTCATGACACAGAAGCAATAGACTCCTCCCGTGGAGCCCGTACTCGAACTGGTGATGGCCGTGAAGACCGCGCAGCGGGAGATCGAGCGGCGGTTCAACCACCTGCTGCGCCCGCTCGGCGTCACCGCCGTCCAGGCCGAGGCGCTGCTGGTCATCGCCGACGAGGAGCCCGTCTCCATCGCCGACCTCGGCGCCCGGATGCCCGCCGACCCCGGCCATCCCAGCCGCCTCACCGACCGCCTCGCCGCGGCCGGGTGGGTCGAGCGCCGCCCCTCGGCCCGCGACCGGCGGCGGGCCGAGCTCACCCTCACCCCGGCCGGCCGGGAACTCGTCCGGCGCATCGTCGAGGCCCGGCAGCCCTTCTTCGACCGGGCGGCCGCCGCGGTCGCCGAAGCCGGCCTCGTCCACGTCCTGCCGGACGTCCGGCGCCTGCTCGACCTGGTCCGCACGCTCCCCGACCCGGAGTGACGCCCGGCACCGTGACGTGCGTCACCGGCCGCAGGTGTCACAGAACGGTGGCGGCAGGCATCTGGTGGGCGTGGGAGAGTCACGGACGACCAGGCGGGAGCGGGCCATGAGCGAATCCAGCAAACCGGAGGCGGGCACGACCGGACCGGACACGACCGGACCGGACACGACCGGACCGGACACGACCGGACCGGACACGACCGGACCGGACGCCCCCGGCGGCCGCGCCGACGCCGCCACCGAGGCGTTCGTCGCCCACCGCAACCTGCTTTTCACCGTCGCCTACGAGATGCTCGGCTCGGCCGCCGACGCCGAGGACGTGCTGCAGGAGACCTGGCTGCGGTGGACGGGCGTCGAGCTCGGCGCCGTCCGCGACCAGCGGGCCTACCTGGTCCGGATCACCACCCGGCAGGCGCTCGGCCGGCTGCGCACGCTGCGCCGCCGCAAGGAGTCCTACGTCGGCCCGTGGCTGCCCGAGCCGCTGCTCACCTCCCCCGACGTGGCCGAGGACGTCGCGCTGGCCGACAGCGTCTCGATGGCGATGCTGCTGGTGCTGGAGACGCTCGCGCCGACCGAGCGGGCGGTGTTCGTCCTGCGCGAGGTGTTCGACCTCGGCTACGACGAGATCGCCGAGGCCGTCGGCAAGAGCCAGGCCGCGGTCCGCCAGATCGTCCACCGGGCGCGGGCCCACGTCGCCGCGCGGCGCCCGCGCGGGGCCGTCTCCGCCGCCGAGACCCGCAGCGCGCTGGAGGCGTTCCGGCGCGCGGTCGAGACCGGCGATCTGCAGCGCCTGTTCGACATCCTCGCGCCCGACGTCGTCTTCCTGGGTGACGGCGGCGGGGTCGCCCAGGCCGCGCTGGTGCCGATCCGGGGGGTGGACGAGGTCGCGCCGCTGGCGGCCGGGCTGCGCAGGTTCGGCGCCGCGGGATCGCTGGAGGCGACCCAGGTCAACGGCTACCCGGCGCTGATCTTCCGGCTCGACGGCGAGATCGACACCGTCATCGCGGTGCACCTCGAGGACGGCCTCATCGCGGGGCTCTACGCCGTCCGGAACCCCGAGAAGCTGTCGCGCATGGAGCGGGAGACGCTCCTGCGCCGCTGATTCCGGGCCGCGCCGGGGCCGGGTGAGAACAAACGGCCGCCCGCCCGTGTTGGGATGGGGGATTCCCTTTGGCGGCGGTACCCGTCGGTCGGTATGCTGAACCCTTTAGTTCAGTGAAATGACCGACTGGAGGGGGAGCAGGCGATGCTGGAGCAGATCACCGTGGACGAGGCCGTACGGGAACTGCGTCCCGACTTCGCCGTCCTCGTCATGACGGCCGAGGGACTGCGGAACGGGCCGAGCGACGCGGTGTCCGAGGGCTGGCTGCAGGAGGCCGCCGGTGCCGCCGACGCCGACGACCCGCACGTGGAGGCGTGGCGCGAGGCGTACCGGGCGTTCGGCGCGAAGCCGAAGCGGACCCGGCCCTCCGTGGACGCCCTGCTGCGCCGCGCCGACGCCCTCCCCTCCATCAACAAGGTCGTCGACGCCTACAACGCCGTCAGCATCGCCTACGCGCTGCCCATCGGCGGCGAGGACCTCGATGCCTACCAGGGCCCCGCCCACCTGGTCAGGGCCACCGGCGACGAGCCGTTCGACGTGGTCGCCGGCGGCGAGCCGGCCGTGGAGCACCCGGCGCCCGGCGAGGTCGTCTGGCGCGACGACGCCGGCGTCACCTGCCGCCGCTGGAACTGGCGGCAGTGCGTCCGCACCCGCCTCACCGAGACGACCAAGAACGGGCTGTTCCTGCTGGAGCGCCTCGCCCCCTACCCGCTCGACCGGCTCCGCGACGCCGGCGACGACCTCGCCGCCCGGCTCCGGACCATCTCCCCGGACGTCCGGATCGAGAGCCGGCTGATCGGCGGGGAGTGATGGTCACCGCTCTCGCGCTCGTCACCGCCCTCGCGTTCGGCGTCGCCGACTTCCTCGGCGGCGCGGTGTCGCGCCGCTCCACCGCGCTGAAGACCCTGGTGCTGTCCGCCCCGATGGGGCTGCTGGTCGTCGCCGGCGCCGCGGTGGTCGTGGGCGGCGTTCCCGCGCCCACCTCGCTGATGTGGGGTTTCCTGGGCGGCCTCTGCGGCGGCGTCGGCCTGATCACCTTCTACCGGGCGCTCGCCCGCGGCCCGATGAACGTGGTCGCGCCGGTGTCGGCGCTGGCCTCGGCGGTGCTGCCGGTAGGCGTCGGCGTGCTGCGCGGCGAGCGGCTGGACGAGACGGCCGTGCTGGGCGTCCTGCTGTGCCTCGTCGCGATCGCCCTGGTCAGCATGGAGAAGGGCGAGGAGGCCGAGCCGTCCGGCGGCGCCTCCCCGCTCCGCCGCCCGCTGGACAGCGGCCCGCTGATGGCGCTGGTGTCCGGCACCTGCTTCGGCGTCTTCTTCATCCTGCTGAAGGCCGCCGGGGACGGTGCCGGGCTCTGGCCGATCGCCGCCGCCCGCGTCGGCACGCTGACCGTGGTGTTCACGGCCCTGCTGATCGCCGTGCGGTTCCGGGGCGGCGACCGGGGGCCGCGGGTGACCGGAAAGGCGCTGATCGGCCTCGCGCTGCTGTCCGGCGTGCTCGACTCCGGCGCGAACGCCCTGTACTACCTCGCCGTCCAGGACGGCCTGCTGAGCCTCGTCACCGTGCTGACGTCCCTCTACCCGGCCATCACGGTGCTGCTGGCCCGGATCGCCTACAGCGAGCGCCTCCGCGCCGTGCAGCGCGTCGGCATGGGCGTGGCCGTGGCGGGCGTGGCCCTCGTGACCGTCGGCTGAGGCACCCGGGGGCCGAGGCACCGGCGCAGGAAACGAAAAAGGGCCGCCGACGGATGGTCGGCGGCCTTTCCTGTGGCGGTGGTGGTGGGATTCGAACCCACGGAAGGTTGCCCTTCACACGCTTTCGAGGCGTGCGCCCTCGTCCACTAGGCGACACCACCGCGGGGAAGCCTACCGGACTCTGCGGCGTGCGAAGAACTCGGAGAGCACCGCGCCGCACTCCTCCGCCAGCACGCCCGCGAGCACCTCGGGCCGGTGGTTGAGGCGGCGGTCCCGGACGACGTCCCACAGCGACCCGACCGCCCCCGCCTTCAGGTCGACCGCGCCGTACACGACCCGGTCGACACGGGCCTGGACGGACGCTCCCGCGCACATCGTGCACGGCTCCAGCGTCACGACGAGCGTGCAGCCGGACAGCCGCCATTCCCCCAGCGACACCGCGGCGGCCCGCATCGCGACGATCTCGGCGTGCCCGGTGGGGTCGGCACTGCGCTCCCGGTCGTTGCGGCCAGCGCCGATCACCGCACCCGAGCCGTCCAGGACGACGGCGCCGACGGGGATCTCCCCGTCGCGGGCGGCGGCGCGCGCCTCGTCCAGCGCGAGCCGCATCGCCGCGCCGTACTCCTCGTCCGGGTCAGTCACGGAGGCGGTCGAACTCCTCGCCGAACCCGACGCGTTCGGCGACGGTCAGCAGCGCGTCCCCGGGCAGGGCGCGCTCGCCGAGGTCGGTGAGCTGCCCGGCACCGATCCCGAAATCGTCCAGCAGGGCGGGGTCGCCGCCGGAGTCGCCGTCCGGGACCTCCCCGACGAGCTGGTGGAACAGCGCGCCGAGCCCGTCCTCGCGGACGGTGGAGACGTAGGCGCGGGGCTCGCCGTCGCCGTCCAGCCGGACGACCGCGAACCAGTCGTCGTCCTGCTCGATCAGCAGCACGACCGGATCGCCGTAGGACTCGACGGCGGCCTCCCGCATCAGGTCGGCGACGTCGTCGACGTGCTCGGCCTCGGCGAGCACGGCCTCGGCCCCGACCCAGCCCTGCGGGCTCCGCGCGAACACGGCGGCGAAGTAGGACACACGCCCATTTTGACTGCTCCCCACCCCGAAGGGAAAGGATTGTCGAACTCCCCTTCCTTCGTGGGACGTGCTGGGATTCACGGCTCAGGCAGCCTCACGCCCGGGCGGGCGGGAGGTCTTGTGCCATCAGCGCCGTCCGGGGCCAGACCCGCCCGGACAAGCATCACTCGGGCGGAATTCTTGTCCCTGGAACGGGAGGTTCCGCACGCGATGCAGGTGTAGGTGCGTTCGGAAAGCGGCAAGCGGTGCTTGGCTCTCGCCCCGCATTCGCCGCAGTCCATGGTGGTGTGCGCCGGGTTCACCAGTCGAACGTCCCGGGCGTGTTTGCGGCCCATCTCGATCAGGGCCTTCTTGGTCTCGCCGATCGCGGCGTCGGCGGCCTTGCGGGCCATGCTCGACTTGGCGAGGAACCGGGGGCGGAAGTCCTCGACCGCCACGGCGTCATGGTCACGGACGATCTTCTTGGCCCATTTGCGGGCGTCGTCCTGCCGTTGCCGCGCGACCTTCTTGCAGGCTTTGGCGGCCTGCCGCCGGGCTTTGCGGTACCCCTTGGACCGGGCCTTGCCCTTGGGGGCGCGGCGTCGGGCCATCTGCCGCTGGTAGCGCGCCAGCCGCGCGGCGGCCTTGCGGCCGTGTCCGGTGTGCGGCAGATCGTAAGCATCGCTGGTAGTCGTTGCGGTCTCGGTCACGCCCCAGTCGATCCCGATGACGCGGCCGGTGGCGGGCAGCGGCTCCGTCTGTGCAGGGACGACGAATGAGGCGTACCAATGGCCGAGGCAGTCGCGGTGGATCCGCACCGAGGACGGATCGGCGGGCAGGCGGCGCGACCACACCACCGTCAACGCGATCCCGCCTGCCAGGTGCAGGCGCCCGTCCCGCACTCGAAATCCTCGGCGGGTGTAGTTCAAACTCGGCGCGGCCAGAGCCTGTTTCTTGAAGCAGGGCATCCCGGCCCGCCGGTCGGACGGCACCCGGTTCTTGATGTCGGCGAGGGCCTTGGCGCGGGATTTGGCGAAGTCCCGGACGGTCTGCTGCTGCGCCACCGAGGCGCCCGCGCGCAGCCAGGGCCGCACCGCGCGCCACCCGGTCAGCATCTTGTCCAGCCGCGCGGGTCCGCATGCCACGCCGGCCTGACGCGCGGCTCTGGACTGGGCGACGCACTCGTTCCACACCCACCGGCAGCGATCCCACTCGGCCAGCAGGTTCCGCTCGGCGGTCGACGACAGCCGCAGCCGGTAGGCATACCGGGCGGCCCGGGTCCCTTCCCGGGCTTCCGCCGGCGTCATCATGATGCCACCGTAGTGCCATGGTCAGAATATCGCTGCGACTTCCCGAGACACTCCACGCTCGGCTGGTCGAGCAGGCGTCCGCCGACCGCCGCTCTCTCAACTCCGAGATCCTTCATCTGCTGGAGGCCGTCCTCGGACCCGCCGGGGGCATTGCCGTTCCGCCGGGGCGCGGACCGGTATCCCCGGGGTCGTTCCGCGAGGGTCCGGGTTCATCCTCGGTCTGAAGGCCGAGGCCTGCACCGGAGAACGAGGCTGACGCACGGGTTCGCTCCGGTCACCGCTCTCATGCCCTTTCGGTCATGAGGAAATTTCGGGTTTTGTCCCATGGTGGCCCGCTCCGGTTCTTCCCCTGGCGTCCCAACCGTCGTGATACTTCTCACCGGCGTGCGGCGGGAGGAGAACCATGGGCAAGGACGAGCTGACGCGGCGCGGGTTCCTCGCGGGGACGGCGGGGGCCGCGGCGCTGATCGCGGCGAGCGGGGCGGGCGGGACGGCGGCCGACGCGGCGACGTCCGTCCGGGCGCCCGTCTCGGCGCTCCCCGACCCCGGGGACTCCGGCATCGACCACATCGTCGTGGTGATGATGGAGAACCGGTCGTTCGACCACTACATGGGCTGGGTGCCCGGCGCGGACGGCCGCCAGGCGGGCCTCACCTTCACCGACGCGCAGGGCAACGCCCACGACACCCACCACCTGAAGGTCCCCTACGGGTGCGGCTTCAGCGACCCCGACCACTCGTACGCGGGCGGACGCACCGAGTACAACGACGGCAAGTGCGACGGATGGCTCCGCGCGGGGGAGAACGACGTGTTCTCCATCGGCTACTTCAAGGGGCCCGACCTCGGCTTCCACGGGCACGCCGCGCTCGACTGGACGCTCTGCGACCGCTACTTCGCCGCCGTCATGTCCTCGACGTTCCCCAACCGGATCTTCCAGCACGCCGGGCAGACCGACCGGATCTCCAACACCTTCGCCTTCTCCGAGCTCACCACCGTCTGGGACCGGCTGAAGGCCGCGAAGATCCCCGCCCGCTACTACTTCAGCGACGTCCCGTTCACCGCGCTGTGGGGCCTGAAGCACCTCGACATCAGCCGGCACGTCTCCGAGTTCTACAGCGACGCGAAGAACGGGCGGCTGCCCGCGGTGAGCTTCGTCGAGCCCGGATTCGTCGGCGAGGCGCTGCCCGGCCTGTCGGAGGACGAGCACCCGCTCGCCGACATCCGGTACGGCCAGGCCTTCCTCAACAAGGTCTACACGGCGGTCGTCGACTCGCCGGACTGGGCCCGCACCCTGCTGGTGATCAACTACGACGAGTGGGGCGGGTTCTTCGACCACGTCCCGCCGCCCGCCGGCCCCGACCCGCGCCCCGACCTCGGCACCGGCCTGCGCGGCTTCCGCGTCCCGTGCCTGCTGATCTCACCGCGCGCCCGGCGCGGCGCCGTCGCCCACGAGGTGTACGACCACACGTCCGTCCTCAAGGCGATCGAGTGGCGCTGGGGCCTCGAACCGCTGTCGGTGCGGGACGCGGCGGCCCGCAACATCGCCGAGGTCCTGGACTTCGAGAGCGCGCCCAGGCTGAAGGCGCCGCACTACGACGTCCCGCGCCCGTTCACGCTCGGCTGCATCGACCCGCAGCACAGCCACACCGGCGACGACTGGGCCGAACTCAACGCCTACGCCCTGACCCACGGCTTCAAGTAGCGAGGCCCGGCCGCCGAGGGCGATGAATTAGGACACCGCGTCGAGGGCGCGTTCGAAGGCGGGGGCGAAGCCGACGCGGCCGGCGATGCTGAGCAGCATCTCGTCCGGGTAGAGCTCCAGGTCGCCGGAGATCGCGCCGAGCTCCATCTCGTCCAGCCCGAGGTCGGTGAAGATCGACATGTCGCCGACCGGCAGCACCTGGTCGAGCTCCTCGTCCTCGGGGATCGGGATGTCCAGGTACTCCAGCACCTGGCCGGCCAGCGGCCAGTCGACCGAGGCGGTGACGTCCGACAGGAACACCATCACCTCGTCGCCGAGCAGCCGGATCGCCACGAAGAAGTCGTCGCCCACCGAGACCAGCCCGATCGTCCCGCCCAGGCTGGGCTGCTGGCGCAGGGCATGGATCAGCCCCGCCAGGTCCTCGGTCAGCGCCACCGGAAGGATCTCGGCCTCCCAGCGGTCGTCCTCCCGGTACACCACGACGGCGAAGTCCGTCGCGTCCACATCCGTCATTTCCACCCCACCGGCGCGGTTCCTGCCTGGGCATGGTCGCAGATGCGGCGCGCCCTCGCGTGCCCCACCGCCAAACTCGGCGCCGCACCGCCGTGTGAAACGAGGAGTCAGCGCCGCTTTCCGGTACCCAAGGGCACGAACCTACTCGATCCGCATCATCGCCCCGCCAAGGGGGCGGCCGCCCGGCCCGGACGGTCAGTTGATCCGGAAGGTGCGGCGCCGCAGCGCCGCGTGGATCCGGGCACGCCGCGACCTGTGCGGCGTCACGCGGCGGCGCAGCTCCCGCGCCTCCGCCAGCTCCCGCAGGAAGATCGCGCGGCGGCGCAGCCGCTCCCGCACCACCTCGGGCGGGACGTCGCCCGGCCCGCCGGCTGTGACTTCGGTCACCGCCTCCTCGACGTCGTCGGCGTCCACGGGGAGCGGCACGGGCTCGGGCGGGGGGACGAGGGAGTCGGGAGCCGGCGGCGCGCTCTCCGGAGGGCCGGTGGCCGGCCCGGGCCGCTCGGGCGCGGGTTCGCGCGCCCCCGCCGGCCACTGATCGCTGTCGCTGCTCATATCGCCATGGTGCCCAGCTCAGTGGCGTCCTATCCAAGATTGCGGGCCCGGCCGCGACGGGCGGGCGTTGGGCTACCGTGTGCGCATGCAGACCCTCGCCGTCGACCATCCGCTCGTCGCGCACAAGCTCACCACGCTGCGGGACGTCGGCACCGACTCCCCCACGTTCCGCCGCCTGGCGGACGAGCTGGTGACCCTGCTGGCCTACGAGGCCACCCGTGACGTGCGCGTCGCCGCGGCCACGGTGCGCACGCCGCTGGTGGAGGCCGACGGGGTCCAGCTGGCCAGCCCGAAGCCGCTCGTGGTGCCGATCCTGCGGGCGGGTCTCGGGATGCTGGACGGGATGACGCGGCTGCTGCCGACGGCCGAGGTCGGCTTCCTCGGGATGGTCCGGGACGAGGGCACCCTGCAGGCGCAGACGTATGCGACCCGGCTCCCCGACGACCTGTCCGGCCGGCAGTGCTACGTCCTGGACCCGATGCTCGCCACCGGCGGGACCCTCGCCGCCGCGATCAAGCTGCTGTTCGATCGCGGCGCCGACGACGTGACGGCCCTCTGCCTGCTCGCCGCGCCCGAGGGCCTGAAGTACCTGGAGGAGGCGTTCGCGGGGACGTCCGCGCCCATCAGGGTCGTGACGGCCGCGGTCGACTCGCACCTCAACGAGCAGGGCTTCATCGTGCCGGGCCTCGGCGACGCCGGCGACCGCCTCTACGGCGTCGTCTGACCGGCGGGCGTCCGGCGGTGCGGGCCGTCTAGCAGCGGCGATACGGGTGTGCGGTTCGTTCCGGATGTTCGTTCCGGGTGGCAAGGGGTACGAACGCGCTACGGAACGTCAGTGCGCGTTCCCCTCCGCCGCCCCGGCACAGGGGACCGTTTCGGACCGGGCGGTGGGAGCGAGGTCTAGGGGGAGTCGCGATGACTCACCAAGGGGATGGCGACCTGCCGCGCTACGCCGCGATCGGCGAGCGGCTCACCGAGGAGTTCGAAGGGGTGCACCAGACCGACACGGTGGAACGGTGCGTGTCCGCCGCGCGGCACGGCGCGGACGAGGTGTGCGGGGGAGCGACCCCGGATCTCGTGGAGCGGATCGCGCGGCGGCACCTGGAGGTGCTCGCCACGGTGGCGGCGGAGAAACGCCGCCGGGCGCGCCGTTCCTCTCTCGACAACGCGCCATAGGCCTTGCTTTGCCGGGGGTTGCGGCTGTGCGAGACTGAACCGGGGTCCGTGGGACGTTCCGGGAGGCAGCCGTGCCCGCACGCAAGCACAAGACGAGGGCCGCGGCGGCTCCCGTCCGCCCGGCCGGCGCGCGCCGCCGCGCACCGAGGCCGCGATGAGGCTGGTCACCCCGGGGGACTCGGCCCCGGCCTCGGTGAACAAGTACCTGCTCCCGCACGAGAACCAGGTGATCACGGTGCGCCGGCATCCGGCGGTGCTGATGGTCCCGGTCGGGCTGGTGCTCGGCGGCCTGATCATCGCGGGGGTGCTGAGCAACACCGTCGCCAGCCAGGCGGGCACCGTGATCAGCTGGATCTGGTGGGCGTGGCTGATCCTGCTCGCCTGGTTCGTCTGGCGGGTCGCGGAGTGGTCGGTCGACTACTTCGTGATCACCAACCAGCGGATGCTGCTGACCACCGGGCTGATCACCCGCAAGGTCGCGATGATGCCGCTGGCGAAGGTCACGGACATGAGCTTCAAGCGGACGATCGCGGGCCGGATGCTCGGCTACGGCGAGTTCGTCCTGGAGTCCGCCGGCCAGGACCAGGCCCTGTCGGCCGTGCCGTACCTCCCCTACCCCGAGCAGCTCTATCTCGAGGTCTGCGAGATGATCTTCCCGAACAAGAACGCGACCGCGGACGACTGATCCCGGTGTCCGCGGGGTGTTAGCGGCCTCGCCCGCCGGGTAGCGGGCCGGGCATGCGCGTCCTGACGCTGAACCTGTGGGGAGCGCGGGGGCGGTGGGCCGAGCGGCGGCGGATGATCGCCGACGGCGTCCGCGCCCTGCGTCCCGACCTCGTCGCCTTCCAGGAGTCGATCGAGACCGCGTCCTACGACCAGGCGGCGGACCTGCTGGGCCCGGAGTACCAGGTGGTGCAGCAGGCGGACCGCGATCCCGACGGGCAGGGGATCTCGATCGGCAGCCGGTGGCCGGTGGCGGCGGCGTGGGAAGTCGACCTGAACGTCACGCCGCGCACGGCCGGTTTCGCGTGCACCACCCTCGTCGCGGACGTCCGCGCGCCCGATCCGATCGGCCGCGTCATGTTCGTGAACCACTTCCCCAGCTGGCAGTTGCAGTACGAGCTCGAAAGGGAGCTCCAGGCGGTGGCCGCCGCGCGCGCCCTAGAGGAGCACCTGAGCGAGGGACCCGTGCACGTGGTCGTCGCGGGGGACATGGACGCCGCGCCGGAGGCGGCCAGCATGCGCTTCTGGACGGGCCGGCAGTCCCTGCACGGCATGAGCGTCTGCTACCGGGACTGCTGGGAGCGCGTGCATCCGGACGAACCGGGCGACACCTATACGCCGGACAACCCGTTGATGGTGGACGGCGACTGGCCGTTCCGCCGCATCGACCACATCCTGGTGCGCTGCGGCCTGCACGGCGGCCCCACCCTGGCGGTGCGCGACTGCGCCCGCGTGTTCGACGGGCCCGCCGGCGGCGTCCAGCCGAGCGACCACTACGGCCTCATCGCCGACCTCGAGCCCCGCTAGCCCCGCCTCCTCTACCCTCGTGGGCCGGGCCCCTTACCTCGGAAGCGCCGGGAGCAGAGCAATCTCGGCGTAATCGGCGATCTTGCGGGGATCGTCGGATAACGTCGGAGGCGACAGGTGCCGCGACGGTCCGGGGGGTCCCGCTTCATTACTCTCGATGTGCGATAACCCGCAATGTGCAATCATGTCGGCACCCCAGCCGCCTGATTACTTCCGCTAAGTGAGTCCACATGCCGGGTCCAGGCAATGTCGGCGAACGTGTCCGCAACCTGCGGCTCACCAGACGCCTGTCGCAGGCACAGCTCGCCGGTCACGACCTTTCCGACAGCTACATCTCATTGATCGAGTCCGGCAAGCGGACTCCGACGCCGACCGTCCTGCGCATGCTGGCCGAACGGCTCGGCTGCACGCCGGAGTACCTCGCCGAGGGCGTCGAGCCCGAGCAGCGCGCCCATCTGGAGGTGCGGGAGCGCCACGCGCACCTCGCGCTGCTGGCGGGCGACCCGGGCACCGCCGAGTCCGGCTTCGACGAGGTGATCGCCCGCAGCGACGACCCGGACCTGACGTCCCGCGCCCGCTGGGGCCGCGCCCGCGCCCTGGAGGAGCTGGGCCGCACCGACCAGGCGATCGCCCTCTTCGAGGAGCTGCGCGAGCAGGCCGAACGCGATCCGGGACGGGCGAGCTGGCTGCCGCCGGTGATCGCGCTGGCCCGCTGCTACCACGCGGTCGGCGACCTCGGGCAGGCGATCGCGCTGGGTGAGCGCGCGATGGACCGGCTCGGCAGGCTCGGGCTCACCGCGGGGCAGGAGTACACCGAGGCGGGCCGGATCCTGCTGCTCGCCTACGTCGACCGCTCCGAGCCCGTGCGCGCGCACGAGGTGGGCAGGCGGCTCCTGCACCCGGAGGGCCCCGGGCAGGACGAGCCGGCGAGCGTCCACTACCAGCGGGCCAGCATCCGCGCGCTCGACGAGGGGACGATCGGCGACTCGCTGTACTTCGCCGACCAGGCGCTGGCCGCCCGCACCGACGCGACGCCCGTGCAGGCGCGGGCGCGTCTCGACCTCGCCGCCGCCAAGGCGCTGCTGAGGGGCGTCATGCCGTTCTCGCAGCCGGCGCCTTCCCCGGTGGCGGAGGTCGTCCCGTCCGCCGACGGCGCGCCCGGCATCGAGAAGCCGCGGGCCGAGGGCAGCCGCGAGGCCGCACGCGAGGCCCTGGTGCTGCTCGGCAGGACGAGCGCGCTCGAAGGGGCCGAGGCCACCGAGAGCACCATCGCCAAGGCGCGCGCGCTGGTCCTCGTGGGCGAGCTGGACGAGGCCATCGCCGAGCTGGAGGAGTTCCTCGACACGGGCATGGCCCTGGTGGCGCCCGCCCCGGCGCGGACGCACCCCATCACGCCGCATCCCAGCATCGACATCGTCGCGCGCACCCAGAAGACCGTGCTCGCCCGGCTCGTCCTCGCCCGCGCCCGGGTGGCGCAGGGCGACCGCCCGGCCGCCCAGGTCGTGCTGCGCGCCGCGTCGGACCAGCTGAGGACGCTGCCGGCCGGGCGCCCCGCCGCGCACCTGCTCCGGGAGCTCGGGGAGCTGTTCGAGCTGGTCCAGGACGCCGAGGCGGCGGCCGGCGCGTACCGGCAGGCGCTGGAGGCCGCGGGCCTGCACGCCGCGCCGTCCCAGGAGGCGAACCACGACCTCGGACGGGTCTGACCGCCTGTCCCTTCCGCGTTCCGCGCGGGCTACGGGCGTTCCGGAATAAACGCGTCCGTGCGGCTGTCGTACCATTGGGATCACAAACATGGGATGACTGGCTGACCGGATGTCGGCGCCCTGGCTCGAGGAGGGACCATGACGCTGCGCACCGCCCGCCGCTCGTCGCTCGTCGACCAGGTGATCGAGCAGCTCAGGGACGAGATCACCGGCGGTTCCTGGCCGGTCGGCGCGAAGATCCCGCCGGAGCCGGTGCTGTCGGAGACCCTCGGCGTCGGCCGCAACACCGTCCGCGAGGCCGTCCGCGCCCTCACCCACGCGGGCCTGCTCGACAGCCGGCAGGGCGACGGCACCTACGTGCGGGCCACCAGCGAGCTGTCCGGCGCCGTCCGGCGGCGCCTGGAGACGGCCGAACTGGTGGAGACCCTGGAGGTGCGGCGCGGCCTGGAGGTCGAGGCCGCCCGGCTCGCCGCAGCGCGCCGCACGGACGCCGACATCGCCGCCATCACCGCCGCCCTCGACCGCCGGAACGAGGCATGGGCGGCCGGCGAGCACGCCGCGTTCGTCGAGGCCGACCTGGCGTTCCACACCGCCGTCGTGGAGGCGACCCACAACCGGGTCCTCGCCGACCTGTACCGCGACTTCAGCACGGCCCTGCGCGCCAGCATCGGCGCGGCGGGCACCCTGCTCGAACACGCGGACGTCCCGCACGGCCCCATCGCGGAGGCCGTGCGGGCGGGCGACGCCGACGCCGCCGCCCGGGCCACGCACGCCTGCCTGGACCAGATCCTCGCCTCCACCGGGCCGTGGAAGGCCGAGGAGGCCCCCGGCGTCGCGGACGCGCGCGAGCCGTAGCGGCGGCGACGCGTCCGGCATCACGCGGTTCGCCGCGCCCCCATCAACGATCTCCGGCGTGACCGGGCCTTCCGGCCCGCGCCGTCCCCCATCCGGTTCGACGCGCCCGCGGGCGCATGACGAAGGCGAAATGAACACCTCGGCAACGTCCCCCCTTCCCCGTGCCCTGACCGCCTGGTCGCTCGTCGGCCTGGTGCTGCTGACGATCAACCTGCGGGCCGCCATCACCGGGATCTCCCCGCTGCTCGGCGACCTGCGGGACGCGTTCGGCCTGTCCGGGGTCGAGGTCGGCGTCCTGACCACCCTGCCCGTCCTGTGCCTGGGCGCCTTCGCGTCGCTGGCGCCGGTGCTCGCGCGCCGGGTCGGCGCCGAGACCGCCATCGCCGGCTCGCTGGTGCTGATCACCGCCGGGATCCTGCTGCGGGTCGTCGCGTCGCCGGTGTCGCTGTTCGTTGGAACGGTCCTGGCGGGCGCGGGGATCGCGATGGGGAACGTCCTCATGCCGGCGGTCATCAAGCGCGCGTTCCCGCGCCGCGTCGGGTCCCTGACCGGGCTCGCGATGATGCTGATGGCCGCCAGCGGCGCCGTCGCCGCGGGCCTCGCCGTCCCGCTGGACGGCGCGGGCGGCTGGCGCCTCGCGCTCGCCGTCTGGGCCGTCCCGTCGCTGGTCGCGGCGCTCGCGTGGGGGCCGCTCGCGGTGCTCGGCCGCCGCTCCCCCGCGCCCGCGCCCGCACCCGCGGCCCCGGCCGCCGCGCCCGCGGAGGGCTCGCTGCTGCGCTCGCCCGTCGCCTGGTACGTCGCGGTCTTCATGGGCCTGGCGTCGCTGATGTTCTACGTGCTGATGTCGTGGCTGCCGGAGATCATGCAGGACGCCGGGTACGCCGACGCCACCGCCGGGATGATGGTCTCCACGATGATGATCGTCGGCATCCCGCTCGGCTTCGCCGTCCCCGTCGTCGCCGCGCGGCTGCGCGACCAGCGGGCCGTCGTCGCCGGCGTCGTGCTCACCATGGTCGCCGGCATCGGCGGCCTGATGCTGGCGCCCGCCGCCGGCTGGGCCTGGGTCGTGCTGCTCGGCGTCGGCACCGGCAGCGCCTTCCCGCTCGCCTACACCCTGCTCAGCCTGCGCTCGCCGAGCGCGGCCGTCGCGGCGCGGCTGTCCGGCATGGCGCAGACCGGCGGCTACCTGCTCGCCGGGTTCGGGCCGCTCGCCATGGGCGTGCTGCACAGCGCGACGGGCGGCTGGCACGTCCCGCTGACGCTCGTCCTCGCCCTCGTCGCGCCGGAGCTGGTGTTCGGGCTGCTCGCCGCGCGGCCCGGATACGTCGTCCCGGCGGCGCGCCGCGACATCCGCCTCGTCGAACCGAAGAGCGTGCCCGCCGGCGAACCCGCCCGGACGCGCTGAGGCGCCGGGTTCAGCCGGTCATGTCGACGGCGTCCAGGTCGAGGACGCGGGCGTGTAAGACGGTCCGCTGGTGCAGCGCCGCCCGGAGCGCGCGGTGCAGGCCGTCCTCCAGGTAGAGCTCGCCCTTCCACTGGACGACGTGCGGGAACAGGTCGCCGTAGAACGTGGAGTCCTTGGCCAGCAGCGACTGGAGGTCCAGCTCCCTCTTGGTGCTGACGAGCTGGTCGAGGCGGACCTGGCGAGGGGGGAGCTTGGCCCAGTCCCGGGACGACAGGCCGTGCTCGGGATAGGGCCTTCCGTCACCCACCGCCTTGAAGATCACGCCCAGAGTCTACGTCGCCCGACTACCGCGTTCACCGGATTCCACCGATTGGTAAACCAGTTACGCCGCAGCTCAGAGGCCCCGTGAGTAACTGCCGTCACGCCCGTTCCGGAGGGTCCGCAAGGGGCCCGGGCCGTCCTTTCGGGCCGCCTCCGGAGAGGGAGAGCCAGGTGGTCGCCGCGTCCACCCGGCCGTGGACCCGGAGCTTCGGATAGGCGTGCTCCAGATGCTTCTCGACGGTCCGCGGGCTGATGGCCAGCCGCCGCGCGATCTGCCGGTCGGTCAGGCCGCGGGCGAGCAGGTCCAGCACCGCGGCCTCCCGGCGGGTGACCCGCTCCCGGCCGGCCGGCGCGAGCCGTCTCATCGCCCGGACGAGCCGGGGGCGCAGGAGCTCGGCGGTGGCCCGGTCGGCGTCGCCGAAGTCCCCGCGCGCCCGGTTGACCGCCAGGCAAACGCGGCGCGGCCCGTCCACCGTGCAACCGGCGGGGAACGCCATCGCGAGCTGGTGCTCGATGCCGAGCGGGCGGTACACGTCCGCGTAGGCGGCGAGCGCGTGGTACTCGGCGCGCGACTGCACGTCCGAGCGGAGCAGGGGTGTGCCGGGGCCGGTCGCCATCCGGGCCACCAGCGGATCGGCGGCCTTGTCGCGGGCGAACGCCTCCAGCGCGCCGCGGCCGAGCAGGCCGTCCGGGACCGTGAACGGCCGTCCGGCCGGGTGCCCGGACCACACGAGACTGTCCCCGGGCAGCGCGCTCAGCAGCAGCGGAAGCAGCTCCGGGAGCAGCGTCCGCTCGTCGTCGGCGTCGATCAGGAGGTCGGCGACCGCGAGCGTCCGGCGCAGCCCGGCCTCCCCGCAGCCGGTCATCTCCTCACTCTAAGTTCCCTGGTCAGAGGGCGGCAAGGCGGCGGACGGCGGGCCCGGCGCCGAGCGGCCATACGGGATTTCCCGTATGCGTCGCGGGCGCCCGCCGATCCAGACTGGAAGCGAGGGAGGAGGTTCCGACATGCGCAAAGTCGCCGACTGCAGGGACTACCCGAGCGAGATGAACTGCACCCTGACCATCGCCGGTGAGGAGCAGGAGGTCGTCCGGGCCGCCGCCGAGCACGCGGCGTCCGTCCACGGGCACGCCGACACTCCTGAACTGCGCGACGAGATCCGCCAGGGCCTGAAGGACGAGGTACCGCAGCACGCCTGAGCGGGTGCGCCCGACGCGGCCTGAGCCGGATTCCGCTCGGGCCGCGTTTCGCCTGTCCTGGCGGAGCTTGACGGCGCCGCCGTCCGCCATGACGGTCTGCCCCGTCATGTACTGCGCCGTCCAACGCGTTCCCCCACAGCTACCAGGCACGACGCGGCCGGCGGCCGGGTGATTCGACTCCGTGAGACCTTCGACGGGCCCCGAACCACAGCGGTGGAATCGCACCGCGGGAACTACGGCGGCGGAACTACCCCGAAGCAACTCACGCCGACGGAACTACATCTGTGGAGTAGGACGCGGGGCCCGGAACGACGAAGGTCCCGGCCGCCGAGCGACCGGGACCTTGGTCCAGTGGCGGAGGATGCGAGATTCGAACTCGCGAGGGCGTGAACCCAACACGCTTTCCAAGCGTGCGCCCTAGGCCACTAGGCGAATCCTCCGCAGGAAAGCCTACCGGTTCTCGGGCACTGACCTGACACCGATTACGGCGGAGACCGGGATCGGACCGTAGACGTGCGGGAAGACCCCGTCGCCGACCTGCTCGTGGCGGACCGGCGCGTCCAGTCGCGACACGTCGATGACCAGCAGGACCAGATCGGAGCGGGGGACGGCCGAGTAGAAACGCCCGAGGACGCCCTCCACCTGGTCCATATCGGACGAGCAGTGGACGAAACCCTCCTCGTCGAGCGTCCGGCCGAGCGTCGACATGGTGTACGACACACCCGAGTCCCACGCGGATTCCCAGTGGCGACGTTCGGCGATGTGCAGGAGCGTCTGCTGCGTGGCGTCCGTCATGGGGCGGAGAGTACGCGGCAACCGTGCCGACCCTGGCCGCGCATGCCATAGACTCTGTGCAGACCCCTCGCACGGCGTCACCCTGTGAACCTCCCCAGGGCCGGAAGGCAGCAAGGATAAGCAGGCTCTGGCGGGTGTGCGGGGGGTCCCTTGCTTAAAGCACCATCGCGCTTCTGACGCTCTGCTTCTCGAGGGAGGGCGGACCCCCGATGAGTCTGGCTCTGTACCGCAAGTACCGGCCAGCGACGTTCGCCGAGCTGAAGGGGCAGGAGCACGTCGCCGAGCCCCTCCAGCAAGCGCTGCGCAACGGCCGGATCAACCACGCGTACCTGTTCAGCGGCCCGCGGGGCTGCGGCAAGACCTCCAGCGCCCGCATCCTGGCCCGCTCGCTGAACTGCGAGCAGGGGCCGACGCCCGACCCGTGCGGCAAGTGCGACTCGTGCGTCGCGCTCGGCCCGTCCGGGTCCGGCCACATCGACGTGATCGAGATCGACGCCGCCTCGCACGGCGGCGTCGACGACGCCCGCGACCTGCGCGAACGCGCGTTCTTCGCGCCCGTGTCGGCGCGCTTCAAGGTGTACATCATCGACGAGGCGCACATGGTCACCCGGGAGGGCTTCAACGCGCTGCTGAAGCTCGTCGAGGAACCGCCGCCGCACCTGAAGTTCGTGTTCGCGACCACCGAGCCCGAGAAGGTCATCGGGACGATCCGGTCCCGGACGCACCACTACCCGTTCCGGCTGATCCCGCCGGGCGTGCTGACGGAACTCGTCGAGGAGATCCTCACGTCGGAGGACGTGCCGTACGAGGCGTCCGCGCTGCCGCTGGCGGTGCGGGCGGGCGCCGGGTCCGCCCGCGACACGCTGTCGATCCTCGACCAGCTGCTGGCCGGGTCGGACGAGCGGGGCATCACCTACGCGCGGGCCGTCTCGCTGCTCGGCTACACCGACTCGACGCTGCTGGACGAGGTCATCGCCGCGTTCGCCGCCCGCGACGGGGCCGCCGTGTTCGCCGCCGTCGACCGGGTGATCGAGAGCGGCCAGGAGCCCCGCCGGTTCACCGCCGACCTGCTGGAACGCATCCGCGACCTGGTGATCCTGTCGAACGTCCCGGAGGCGGGCGGTTCGGGGCTGCTGAACGTCCCGCCGGACGAGCTGGAGCAGATGCGGCGCCAGGCGTCCTCGATGGGCCCGGGGGAGCTGACCCGGGCGGCGGACCTGCTGCACACCGGCCTCACGGAGATGCGCGGCGCCACGTCGCCGCGGCTGCTCCTGGAGCTGATCTGCGCGCGGATCCTGCTGCCGGGCGCCTACGAGGACGAGGCGTCCATGTTCGCCCGCCTCGACCGTCTCGAACGCCAGGCCGCCCAGGGCGGTCTACCGGCCGGGCCGCCCGCCGGTGACGGGATGGCTCAAGCGTTCACGCCCCCAGCTCCCGCTCCGGCCCCAGCACCGGCGCCGACCCCGGCTCCGGCTCCGGCTCCGGCTGAGCCTTCTCCGCGGCCTGCGGAACAGGCGGCCCGTCCGGCGGAACGGCCCGCCGCTCCGCCGGCCCCCGAGCGTCCGGCCCCGGCCGCGACTCGGCCGAGCCCTCCGCCGCCCCAGGAGAAGGCCCCCGAACCCGCGGCGTCGCCCGGCGGCGGGGTGGATGTGTCGGCGGTGCAGCGGTACTGGCCGGACATCATCGAGGCCGTCAAGCAGAAGAGCCGCGCGACCTGGATGGTCATCATGTCCGGGGTGCGGCCGGCGTCGCTCGATGGACGCGTCCTCACGCTCGCGTTCGAGGCCGAGGGGAACCGCCTCGGGTTCGTCAACGGCAACCGCGACGTGATCCTCAGCGAGGTGCTCCGCGAGCGGATGGGCGTCGACTGGCGGATCGAGACCGTGTCCGGCGGCGCGGGCGGCGGACGGGGCCAGGGCGGCCCCGGACCCGGCCCGGCACCGGGAGGTGGACGGTCCAACGCCGGCGGCGGGTTCGGCGGTGGTGCTCCTTCCGGCGGCTTCGGGTCGTCCGCCACGAGCGGTTCGTCCCCGGCCCCCGGGTTCGGCTCGTCCGGCGGGAACGGCGGTGGACCGGGCCAGAGCGCGCCGGCGGACCGGGCGGCGCCGCAGCGCGGCGCGGCCTCGAACCCCGTTCCCCGCCCGGCGTCCGGCGGGGACACGCCCCGCGGGGCCGCGTTCGGCGGTGGGGCGGGCGACCCGGGGCCGCTGCCGCCCCCGCCCGACGAGCCGCCGCCGCCTCCCGAGCCGTCCCCGATGGACGAGAGCGACGAGGTGGACCCGGAGGGCGACGCCGACGCCGACGGCCTCGAGGCGGAGATGAGCGGCATGGCGCTCATCCAGCGGGAACTGGGCGGTCAGATCATCCGCGAGATCGACAATTCCTGAGGCCCGGTCAGTGCGGAACGCTCCCGATCAGGTCGCGGGCGCCCTTGCGCAGGAGATCGCCGGCCACGCGGGCGCCGAGATCCTCGCCCTTCTCCACCGGTGACCGCTCCTCCGAGTGGACGAACCGCGAGCCGTCCTGGGTGAACACCATTCCGCGCAGGCTCAGTCGCCCGTCCCGCTCGATCCGGGCGTGCCCCGCGATCGGACTGTTGCAGTGTCCTTGAAGGCCGTGCAGCATCGTGCGTTCCGCGCTGACGCACCGCCGGGTCTCTGGGTGATCCAGGAGCCGCACCAGTTCCACGACCTCGGAATCGGCGCGGCGGCAGTCAACCGCCAGCACTCCCGACCCGATGGCGGGAAGGATGTCGAGTGCCTCGCCTGGCCGCTCGATCCCCAGCCGCGTCAGGCCCGCCCGCGCCAGCACGATGGCGTCGAACTCGCCGGCGTCGAGCCGTTCCAACCGCGAGTTCACGTTCCCGCGCAGGTACTCGATCCGCAGATCGGGCCGGATCCGTCCGAGCTGGGCGCGCCGCCGCACCGCCGAAGTCCCCACCCGCGCCTCCGAAGCGAGATCGGCCAGGCATTGCACCTTGCCCGCCTTCGGGAACAGCATCAGGTCGGCGACGTCGTCACGCGCGACGTACGCGGCGAACGCCAGCCCGTCCGGCCGGGGGACGTCGCCGGGCACGTCCTTGAGGCAGTGCACCGCGATATCGACCTCGCCGGCCAGCAGCGCCCGGTCGATCTCCCGCATGAACGCGCCCTTGCCGCCCAACTCGCCCAGGTGCCCCTGGTGGCGGTCCCCGCCGGTTTGGATACCGACCACCTCGACGGCCACGTCCGCCAGTTCCCGCAACCGGGCCGCCACACCGCGAGCCTGCACCATCGCCAACGGCGAAGTCCGCGTCCCCAACCGCAGCACCCCACCCGCACCCTCAGGTTCACGATCACCCGTCACATTCGCCCCTCCCACAGTGCCGCCTGACCCCCCGGAAACGTGCCGGGATACATCTGGTGTTTGAGTATTGCGTCCACGCGTCCAGCCGCCGCCACCGCATCCCGGCACGGAGCAACGAACGTGCCACGGCCGGCGTCGAAGAACGCCCACCTGCCGTGAACCACTCTCGCCGCCGCTAGTACCGAGGCGTCCTCACGCCTGCCCCGGGCGTAGACCAGCAACAGCGGGAACGGCAACAGCGAACCCTGCTGCGGATACACCTTCACCGACCGGAATCCCAGCGGCCCCGTCGCCAGCGCCAACCGGTCGAGGTGCCGCGCCGCCGCGTCGCGTTCCCGCCGGGTCCGCCACCACGACACGCAGCGCTCCAGCCGTCCGACCGGCAGCCGCACCTGCGTCATGCCGTCCCCTGTCGTCGTTGACCGCCTGTGCCGGATCAGCATGCGATCAACGCCCACACCCACTTCCCGCGCGGACGGGTCCGCTCCACTCCGCACCGCAGCGACAGCGCCTCCACGATCGGCAACCCCCAGCCGCCCGTACCGTCGTCGTGACCGGCGTCGAGCGCCGCCGCGTCCGCCGAGACGTCCACCGGCCCCAGCGGCTTGACGACGGGCAGAGCGTCCGAGCTGTCCCACACGCTGAGCCGCATGCCGTCCGGCCCGAGGCTGAACGTCACCCGCATCTCCCGATACGGCGCGTACCGCGCGGCGTTCGCCAGCAGTTCACCCGCGATCAGGTCCACGTCACCGGCGCGGCACGAGAGACCCCAGCAAGCCAGCTGCGCCCGCAACGAAGCCCGAACCACCCCGACCGCCGCCGGAGCCGCCAACACCGTCTCGTCCAGGAGACCCGCGGCGCCCATCACGTCGGCCGTCACCGGACCCTCCGGTGCCGCATCGAACGGAACCACTCTGATCACCTCCGGTCGCCCTGGCTCGCAACCTTAATGCTTATCGCGATAAGCCAACAAGCGTTACCCGTGAGTATTCGGTTGCGAAGTGTGACGATCGCTTCGGTCCGGCGGATCAGACGGGAAGGCGGTAGACCAGTTCGTACAGGTGGGAGCCCTTGACCAGCACCGAAACCTCCACCGGCCGATCACCGTGGGAGTAGGCGACCCTGAACTGCCGGATCACCGGGACGTCCGGCAGCGCCAGGAGCTCGATCTCTTCGCTCGTCGGCATGCGGGAGGACACCGCATCCGCAAGGTGCTGGAGTTCGTATCCCAGGTCGGCCAGGACGCGGGGAGCGCCGCCGGGGATCCTCTGCGATCTCGCAAGCTCGGTACCGCTCGCCAATTCGAACGGGTAGTACGACCACTCCACCTCTACCGGCCGACCGCCGTGGCGCAGCAGACGCCGGCGCAGCAGGACCCTGTCTCCGGCGTCGATGCCGAGCGCACCCGCGACTTCGTTCGGCGCCGGAACCTCCCCGACTTCGAGGAGTTCGTAGGAGTAACCGCCAGGGGCCGGAGGGAAGTAGGCCCCGACTTCCACCCGGAACGGCTGCCGGTCACGGACGTAGACGCCCTTGCCCTGACGGCTCGTCAGGTAGCCCTCGGCCTTGAGCACCGCCAGGGCCTTCTGCACGGTCGTGTTCGAGACGCCGAACTCCGTGACCAGATGAGCCGTGGAGGGCAACTGCGTTCCAGGGGTCAGGTCCCCGGCCATGATCCTTGCCCGCATGTCGGCCGCCATCTGCTCATACGGGGGACGGTCGTCCGCTCGCCGTGTCGACATCCGTCAGCTCGCGATCAGCCGGTAGCGCAGGTGGCGCCCTTCGGCGATCATCACCATGACCGACGTCTCGAATGCCACACCGTCAGCGTTCAGGCAGGTGCGCGACAGGACGATCACCGGCGTCCCCGCCGACGATCCCAGCTCGGCGGCCTCATCGGCCGTAGCGCCACGGAACACGATGTCCTCGCGGGCCTCGTGCACCGGGTAGCCCATGCCCGCCAGCACCGTGACGGCTCCGCCCTTGATCTTCCCCGGGGTGGCCAGCGCCGTTCCCTCTGCGATCTCCGCCGGGTACCACGAATCGGTCAGCTCCACAGGTCGGCCGTCAAGGAGCATCGTCCTGCGCCGTACCACCGCCGAGCCTTCCGGCGGGAGAGCCAACGCCGACGCCACGTCCGGGGGCGGAGCCTCCACCGAAACGTCCCGCAACCGCTGCGTGCCGACCCGGCCGGCCTGTGAGGCCTCCTCCGTCCACGCGTCCACCTCACCTTCTTGCCGGGGGGACAGGTAAGGCAACGAACTCACGGTCCACATAACACTCCACCCTCCCACAGCACTTCTCGCGATAACCATTATGGTCGCGTGGTGATCCGCTGGGCGGCCTGCCGGCGGACGCGGGCGGCGACCGCCATGTCCGCCAACATGGACGACGGTCGGCGGCTGTTGGGCGGAGTGGGGACATGGGGTGGGCCGCACTTACGGGATCTCGGTGGGACCCCGTAGTCTCGGGGGACGGACGTCCGGTGGTCGGCGCGGTCGCGAGAGAGCAGGCCTCCCGCGGGGCCGAGAAGAGGGGTGCACCGTGGAACCCGGTGGTCAGTTGAACATGCAGGAGCTGCTGCAGCAGGCGCAGGCCATGCAGGAGCAGCTGTTCGCCGCGCAGCGCGAGCTGGCGGAGGCGGAGGTGAAGGGCACCGCCGGCGGCGGGCTCGTCACCGCGACGGTCAACGGCCAGGGCGAGGTCACGGGGCTGGCGATCGACCCGAAGGCGATCGACGCCGACGACCCGGCCGACACCGCCGAGACCATCGCCGACCTGGTGCTCGCCGCGATCCGCGACGCGGCCCGGGAGGCGGCCGAGCTGCAGCAGGAGAAGATGGGCCCGCTCGCCGCGGGGCTCGGCGGCGGAGGCGGCCTTCCCGGCCTCGGCGGCGGTGGCGCCCCGGGCGGCGGCATTCCCGGCGGCTTCCCCGGCCTGGGCGGCTGACCGGCGCACGACCGTCAAGACGAAAGGAGTGGTCCGTTGTACGAAGGGGTGGTCCAGAACCTCATCGACGAGCTGGGCAGGCTGCCCGGCGTCGGCCCCAAGAGCGCGCAGCGGATCGCCTTCCACCTCCTCGCCGCCGATCCGGCCGACGTCGAGCGCCTCGGCAAGGCGCTCAAGGAGGTCAAGGACAAGGTCCGCTTCTGCAAGACGTGCGGGAACGTCGCGGAGGAGGAGGAGTGCCGGATCTGCCGCGACGCGCGCCGCGACCCAGCGGTCATCTGCGTGGTCGAGGAGTCCAAGGACGTCGTCGCGATCGAGAAGACCCGGGAGTTCCGCGGCCGCTACCACGTGCTCGGCGGCGCGATCAGCCCGATCGAGGGCGTCGGCCCGGACGACCTGCGGATCCGCGAGCTGATGCAGCGGCTCGCGGACGGCGCGGTGACCGAGCTGATCCTCGCGACCGACCCGAACCTGGAGGGCGAGGCGACCGCGACCTACCTCGCCCGCCTGGTCAAGCCCATGGGCCTCACCGTCACCCGGCTCGCCAGCGGCCTGCCGGTCGGCGGTGACCTGGAGTACGCCGACGAGGTGACCCTGGGACGCGCATTCGAAGGACGGAGGCTGCTCGATGTCTGACGCCAACAGCCCGCAGGACTGGAACGCGCTCGCCGAACGGGTCGCGTGCCATGTCGACAACTACCTGAACGGCCTGGAGGCCGTGGCGCGCGGCGACGGCGGGACCCACACGATCCCGCTGCTGCTGCTGGAGGTCTCGCAGGTCATCCTGGCGGGCGCGCAGCTCGGCGCCAGCGCCGACGTGATCCTGCCGGACAACTGGGAGCCGGAGATCGGCGACGACCCCGATCTCGACGCGGTCCGCACGGGCCTTTCCGAGCGGCTCGGCGACCTGGACGAGTACGTCGAGGTGTTCGACCCGTACAAGGACACCGAGCCCACGGCCTACCGCCTGTCGGACGACCTGGTCGACGTCGCCAGCGACCTCGTCCACGGGCTGCGCCACTACAACCAGGACCGTCCTCTCGAGGCCCTGTGGTGGTGGCAGTACTCCTACTTCAACCACTGGGGCAACCATGCGGGCGCGTCGCTGCGCGCCCTGCACGCCTACGTCGCCAACGACCGCCTGGCCGTCGCGCAGGAGGCGGCGGTCGCCCAGTAGCGGTCACCGCCGTCCGCCGAACTCCCAGGGGTGGACGTCGATGGCGGCGTACCGGTCCTGGGTCAGGACGGCGCGTGCCGCGTCCGGGTCCGGCGCCTGGATGAGGGCGGCCGTGCCGAGCCAGCCGGTGCCGTCGTCGGACAGCAGCGGCCCGTAGGCGATCAGCGTGTCGGCGGCGGACGGCGTCGCCAGGTCGGCCGCCTCTCCGGCGCCGAGGCCGAGGACCAGGTACCGGTCGCCGCCGGTGCGGCCGCCGGGGAAGTCCCACATGGTGCGTCCCAGCGTGTTGCGCCAGCGGCGCAGCAGCACGTCCCGGTACACGCCGGCCTGGTAATTGGGCTCGTCGAAGGCGAACGCGCGGGCGGCGGCGGGGTCCGGCAGGTCGACGATGTGCAGGCTGCCGGTGGGGGTCTCGCCGTCGGCGGCGAAGGTCGGGCCGCGGGCGATCATCCGCGCCGCGAACCGGTCCATGTACGACCAGTGCGCCTCCCCCAGCTCCTCGCGCAGCGGCAGGGAGCCGGGCCGGTCGCGGTGGTAGCACAGGAACTCCATGCCGTCAGTCTGCCCGACCATGATCGGTCCGCCTCCCCGCGTGGACATGATCAGCGCGGTGACGGCGGCGCGGGCGGGGTGGAAGGGGCGGCGGGTGTCGTAGGGCTGCCCTACGGTGGGGCGGTATGGATGATCTTCCCGGTTCGGACGAGGGCGCCCTGGTCGTTCCGGATGCGTGGCGGCGCCGGATGTTCCCGCGGCGCGGCGGGCGGCCGGGACCGGCGATCAAGGTGGACCGGGGTGCCGCCGAGGACGTGCGGGAGCGGGCCCGCGCGCTGGAGGCGAACCGGCCGGTCGGTGAGCGGGACGATGTCGACCCGGAGCTGGCCGCCGCGGCGAAGGAGCACCTGGCCGGTGCCGTGAGTCCGCTGGGGGCCGCCGTGGTCGCGGCGCTGCTGATCGAGGACGCGCAGTGGGAGCGCACCGTCGAGAAGCTCGCGGCGCCGCTGGCGGACGCGTGGGCGACCGAGCACGGGCTGCCGTTCGCGGCGTGCGCGTTCGCCGAGCTGAGCGGGCTCAACTGGGGTCTTCCCGGCGTCCGGGTCGCGGGGGCGGAGGGGCGGTACGGCAGATCCGTCGCGGTGACGCCGGCGTGGAGGATCGGTGCGCGGCTGCGGGGGCTGCTGGCCGTCGCCGACGAGGCCGAGTACGCGGAGGCGGTGGACGGTCTCGCGCGGTGCCGGCGTACGGCGACGCAGCGGACGGCGGTGTCGTTCCTGGTGCCGTCGCGGCTCGACTGGGTGGACGAATGCTGCGCCGCGCCGCCCGACCTGCACCATGAGGCGGTCTTCCTGTGGATGCTGCACTGCGCGCTGGGGTCGCCGCACCATGTGGAGGCACTCGGCACGTACGGGCTCGCCTTCCTGTTCATGTGGAACCGATCGTGCCTGGTGACGATGCTGGACGGGATGGGTGCGGCGGCCGTGCCGCTGTTAGCGGGGGCGTTCGACGCGAACGAGTGGGACACCGACCTCCGGAAGCTCATCGTGGAGATGCTCGCGATTGTGCCGGGCGACGAGGCGTTCCAGGCGCTGCTCGACCGTGCAGACAAGAAGCATGTGCGACCCGGGCTGCTCGCGGCGATGAAGCGGTTCCCCGCGCGGGCGCTGCGGCTGCTGGAGCCGGCCGTCGCGGACGCGCCGCATCTCGCCGACCTGCTGGCGGGGCACGTGCGGTCCCATCCCGAGTTGGCGGCGGCGGCCGGTGTGGCGGTGGCGGACGACGGAGGGCTGCGGGACGCTCCGGTGGACGCGCTGCCGGGTCCGCTGGCCGATCCGCCGTGGCTGCGGGACGCCAAGGCGGCGAAGCCCGTCGTCGTCGAGGGCCTCGTGCCGCCCGCCGGGACCGCGATGCGGTGGGAGCCGGGCGAGCAGGAGGAGTGGGCGAAGACCGACGAGCGGCACCGGGTCCCGGCCGGTGACGACTGGGACGCGCTGGTCGAGGAGTTCCGCGAGGGACGCGCCTACGGGTACGGGTTCGGTGTCCTCACGTACGGGCCGGTGGAGAAGGTCCGGCCGTGGCTGGCGGCCTGGAAGCCGCAGCTGTGGGAGGCCGAGATGTGGCTGCGGCCGGTCGTGGCCCGGTTCGGGGTGGACGCGCTGCCGGTCGCGCTGCGCGTCGCGGAGGCCGATCCGGCGGGGCTGGCCGACCGGGCGCTGCCGTTCCTGGACGCGGCATTGGCGCGGTTGATGGCCACGTCGCTGGCCAAGCCGAAGCGGGGCCGCAAGACCGCGCTCGCCTGGTTCGACCGGCACGGCGTGGACGCGGTGCCGCTGCTGGTCCCGGCCGCGTTGGGCAAACCCGGCCCCGCGCGGAGAGAGGCCGAGGGCGCGTTGCGGCTGCTGGCCGAGAAGCACGGCGGTGACGAGGTCATCAAGGCGGCGGCGCGCGCGCACGGCGACGAGGCCGCGGACGCCCTGCGAGCGGTCGTCATGGTGGATCCGCTGGAGCTCCTGCCGAAACGCATTCCGGTGGTGGGCGAGTGGGCCGTCCCGGAGTCGCTGCCGCAGATCAGGCTTCGCGAACGCGATGACGCGCTGCCCGTCACGGCCGTCCGGCATCTGCTGACGATGCTGGCGATGTCCACGCCGGACGAGGTGTACGCGGGCGTCGGGATCGTCAGGGACGCGTGCGATCCGGAGTCGCTGGCGGAGTTCGCGTGGGCGCTGTTCGAGCAGTGGCAGCGGGGCGAGGCGCCGGCGAAGGACGGCTGGGCGCTGGCGCAACTCGGCTGGCTCGGCGACGACGGCACCGTCCGGAGGCTGACGCCGCTGATCCGCGCGTGGCCGGGGGAAGGCGGCCACGCCAAGGCGGTCGCTGGCCTGGACGTCCTCGCGGCGATCGGCACGGACGTGGCGCTGATGCACTTGCACGGCATCGCGCAGAAGGTGAAGTTCAAGGGCCTCAAGGCGCGCGCGCAGGACAAGATCAAGGAGGTCGCCGACGGGCTGGGGCTGACGCCGGAGCAACTGGGCGACCGGCTGGTCCCCGACTTCGGCCTGGACGCGGGCGGCGGGCTCGTCCTGGACTACGGGCCGCGCCGCTTCACCGTCGGATTCGACGAGCAGCTCAGGCCGCAGGTGGCGGACGAGGACGGCACCCGCCGCAAGGCCCTGCCCAAGCCCGGCGCGAAGGACGACCCGGAGCTGGCGCCCGCCGCGTACAAGCGGTTCGCGGAGTTGAAGAAGGACGTGCGTACGGTCGCCGCCGACCAGATCCATCGCCTGGAGACGGCGATGGTGACGCGGCGGCGCTGGACGGTCGCGGAGTTCCGCCGCCTGTTCGTGGAGCATCCTCTGGTCTG
This sequence comes from Actinomadura sp. NTSP31, assembly GCF_041951385.1. Taxonomy (NCBI): domain Bacteria; kingdom Bacillati; phylum Actinomycetota; class Actinomycetes; order Streptosporangiales; family Thermomonosporaceae; genus Actinomadura; species Actinomadura sp. NTSP31. Next base: position 38,559 of record NZ_JBGNUT010000017.1, read on the forward strand.
GCACATCGCGCGGCGGCTGGTGTGGATCGCCGAGGACGGCGGGAAGGCGACGGCGTTCCGGGTGGCGGAGGACCGGACGTTCGCCGACGCCTCCGACGACACGCTCGCCCTTCCGGAGTCGGCGCGCGTCGGCATCCCGCACCCGCTGGAGCTCGGCGACGCGGTGGAGGAGTGGTCGGTGCTGTTCGCCGACTACGCGATCCTGCAGCCGTTCCCGCAGCTCGGGCGCGCGATGCACACGCTGACCGAGGCCGAGCGCGCCGCCCGGCGGCTGGCGCGGTTCGAGGGCGCCGCCGTCGGCCCGGCGGACGTGCTCGCCCTGGAACGGCGCGGCTGGCGGCGGGGGAGTCCCATGGACGCCGGCATCCAGCACAGCATGTACCGGGCGGTACCGGGTGGCCTGTACGTCAACGTCCACCTGAACCCCGGGATCGCCATCGGCATGGACTTCGCCGATGTGCAGCGGCTGGAGGTCATCTGGGTGGACGACCGCCCGGAGACCGGCGACTGGTGCGCCCGCGAGGGGCGGCGGCCGATCGGCGACCTGGACCCGGTGTCCGCATCGGAGGTGCTGGCGGAGCTGGCGGGCGCCGCGTCCTGACTCATATCGAGGTTCTGCGAAACGTCCGGGTAGACTCGGTGGCACCATGACGACCCACGCCGATCCCTCCGAGGACGTCGCAGCCGAGCTGCTGGACGTCATGAAGGCGCTGGCCAACCCGGTGCGCCTCCAGCTGCTGCGGTGGCTGCGGGAGCCGGAGCGCCATTTCCCGGTCGAGGAGGCGATCGCCGACCCGGTCGAGGTCGGCATCTGCGTCAGCCACATCCAGGCCAAGGTCGGGCTCGCGCAGTCGACGGTCTCGGCGTACATGGCCGCGCTGGAGCGCGCCGGGCTCGTCCGGTCCACCCGGGTCGGGAAGTGGACGCACTACAAGCGCGACGAGGAACGCATCGCCTGGTTCGTCGCCGCGCTCGGCCGCTCGCTCTAGCGGCCGCCCTCGCCGCCGGAAGGACGCCCGCCGCTTGCGCTTCATATCGAGATTCTGCGATACTTCGAATCATCGACATGAACGACCGACCGGGAGGACGGCATGGGCGCCATCGACGGAACGGACCTCGGACGCTTCGGGATCTGGACGTTCGACTTCGAGGAGCAGCCGGCGGCCGCGATCCGCGAGACCGTCCAGGAGCTGGAGGAACTCGGCTGGCCGGCGATCTGGATCCCGGAACGGGACGGCCGCGAGGCCCTGACCCACGCCGGGTTCCTGCTGGCGTCCACCGAGCGCATCAAGGTCGTCAACGGCATCGCGAAGATTCCGGCCCGGGGACCGCGCTGGACCCAGGGCGCGGCGGTGCTGCTGGCCGACGCCTACCCCGGCCGCCATGTGCTCGGCCTCGGCCTCGGCGGGGAGCCGCAGCAGCCCGGCGCGTCGCCGCTGCGCGTGGTGACCGACTACCTCGACGAGATGGACGCGACGACCACCGCGAACCCCGCGCCGCGGACGCCGGTCCGGCGCATCGTGGCGGCGTACGGGCCGAAGATGCTGGCGGTGGGGCGCGACCGCGCCGCGGGCGCCCACACGTACCACGTGACGGTGCGGCACACGGTGCAGGCGCGGGAGGTGCTCGGCGACGGCCCGTTCCTGGGGGTGGAACAGGCGGTCCTCTTCGAGAGCGACCCGGGCAGGGCCCGCGAGATCGCCCGCGAGCACCTGCACGGCTACTTCACGGAGAAGTACAACGTCGCCAAGTTCCTCCGCCTCGGCTACACCGAGGCCGACGTCGACAACGGCCGCGGCAGCGACCGCCTCGTCGACGACCTGGTGGTCTGGGGCGACCTCGACACCATCGCCGCCAAGCTGCACGCCCACCTGGACGCCGGCGCCGACCATGTCGGCGTCCAGGTCATCGGCACGGAGCCCGGCCGGACGATGCCGCACTGGCGCCGCCTGGCCGAGGCGCTCCTGCCCGAGACGGCCGCGGTCAGGACTTGAAGAACTCCAGCAGGTCGTCGTTCAGCCGGTCCTTGTGGCTGACGAACAGCCCGTGCCCGGCGGCGGGGTACTCCTTGTAGACGGCGCCGGGCACCAGCGCGGCGGTGCGGCGGCCGGTGACCTCCACGGGCGCGGAGAAGTCGGCGTCGCCGTGGACCACCAGGCACGGCACGGTGATGTTCCGCAGCGCCTCCCGGTTGTCGGCGTAGTAGATCGTCTTCTGCACCTCCAGGACGGCCCAGTGGGTCGCGTCGAGGCACATCCGGTTCATCCAGTCGATCGTGGCGGGGTGGACGTCGTTGCCGAGCTGGGTGGCGAAGAACAGCTGCGACTGCATGGCGAGCCACTTCGGCCGGTCCGCGCGGATCATCGCGATCATGCCGTCGAACAGCTCCTGCGGGATCCCCTCGGGGTTGTCCTCGGTCTGCCGGAGGTACGGCAGGATCGCGGAGAGGAACGCGACGCGGGCGACGCGGTCCTCGCCGTGCCGGGCGAGGTAGCGGGCGATCTCGGTGCCGCCGGTCGAGTGGCCGACGAGGATGACCTCGCGCAGGTCGAGGTGCTCCAGGAACGCGGCGAGGTCGTCGGCGAGGGAGTCGATGTCGTAGCCGGTGGACGGCCGGTCCGACCGGCCGTGCCCGCGCCGGTCGAAGGTCAGGCAGCGGTAGCCGCGCTCGGCGAAGAACGGGATCTGGTACTCCCACATGCCGGTGTTCAGCATGGCGCTGTTGACGAAGACGATCGGGCGGCCCTGCCCGTAGTCCTCGTAGGAGAGGCGGGTTCCGTCGTGGGTCTCGAAGAACATCTCGGCTCCTTGCCGTCGGCGTCGTGACGATCCTGGCAGCGGGGCCCGGCGCTGATCGATGACCTCGGAGGTAATGCGGCCCGTGACATGGGGCGGGGAGGCCCGTGCGCAGTTACCTGCTCGTAATCCATTGGCGCCTCCTCGGTAGACTCGTCGGGCAGAACGCCTGACCCCGATCCGAGGAGCGCCCACCCGTGGCCCTTGTCGTGCAGAAGTACGGTGGCTCCTCCGTCGCAGACGCCGAGTGCGTCAAGCGGGTCGCCCAGCGCATCGTCGCGACGAAGAAGGCGGGGAACGACGTCGTCGTCGTGGTCTCCGCCATGGGCGACACGACGGATGACCTCATCGATATGGCCAAGCAGGTCAGCCCCCTCCCGCCGGCCCGCGAGCTGGACATGCTGCTCACCGCGGGCGAGCGGATGTCGATGGCGCTGCTGGCCATGGCCATCGCGAACCTGGGCCACGAGGCCCGCTCGTTCACCGGCTCCCAGGCGGGGGTCATCACCGACGGCACGCACGGGAAAGCCAAGATCATCGACGTGACGCCGGGGCGGATCCGCAGCGCGCTCGACGAGAACGCGGTCTGCATCGTGGCCGGCTTCCAGGGCGTCTCGCAGGGCACCAAGGACATCACCACGCTCGGCCGCGGCGGCTCCGACACCACGGCGGTGGCCCTCGCGGCGGCGCTGGACGCCGACGTCTGCGAGATCTACTCCGACGTCGACGGCGTCTTCACCGCCGACCCGCGCATCGTCCCGGCCGCCCGCAAGATCCCCAAGATCTCCTACGAGGAGATGCTGGAGATGGCGGCGACCGGCGCGAAGATCCTGCACCTGCGCTGCGTGGAGTACGCGCGCCGGTACAACATCCCGATCCACGTGCGGTCCTCGTTCTCCCAGAAGGAGGGGACGTGGGTCGTCGACAGCAGCGAGATCGAAGGACAGGACATGGAGCAGGCGATCATCTCCGGGGTCGCGCACGACCGGAGCGAAGCCAAGATCACCGTGGTCGGGGTGCCCGACAAGGTCGGTGAGGCGGCGACGATCTTCACGGTGCTGTCCGAGGCCGAGATCAACATCGACATGATCGTGCAGAACGTGTCGGCGGCGTCCACCGGCCGCACCGACATCTCGTTCACGCTGCCGGCCAGCGACGGGCAGTCCGCGCTGACCGCGCTGAACAAGCTGAAGGAGCGGATCGGGTTCGAGTCGCTGCGCTACGACGACCGGATCGGCAAGGTGTCGCTGATCGGCGCCGGGATGCGCTCGCACCCGGGCGTGACCGCGACGTTCTTCGCCGCGATCGCCGACGCCGGGGTGAACATCGAGATGATCTCCACCTCGGAGATCCGGATCTCCGTCGTGGTCGCCCAGGACGACGTGGACACCGCGGTCGCCGCCGCGCACCACGCCTTCGACCTCGACGTGGACCAGGTCGAGGCGGTCGTCTACGGCGGCACCGGCCGCTGACCCGGCCCTTCCCGACCCCGGGCCGCTGACCCGGCCCTTCCCGACACCCGGCCGCGGGCCGCACGGAACGTCCGTGCGGCCCGCGCCGCCGTTTCCGCCCTGCCTGTCGTCCTGCCCGCCGCGCTTCTGAGGCGCGTGCCGCAGTCGCGCGCGCCGGGCCGTGGCACCCTCGTGCGGGAACCGGCCGCGCCCCGCGGAAGTTCACACAGGGCGGGGGCGCGCGCAGCGGACGACCCGACCGACGAGAGGGTGAGGGCGACATGGGCTCGACCGCCGGGCCGAGGACCGGGCGCTACGGGCGGCGGGCGCCCACGCTGGCCGTGGCCGGCGCCACCGGAGCGGTCGGCGCCGTGCTGCTGGACCTGCTGTCGACCCGCCGCGACGTGTACGGGGAGATCCGGCTGGCCGCGACGCCCGGCTCGGCCGGCCGGACGCTCCGGGTGCGCGGCGAGGACACCGAGGTCGTCGCGCTCACCCCCGAGGTGTTCGACGGCGCCGACATCGCGATGTTCGCCGTCCCGGCCCGCGCCGCCGCCGAATGGGCGCCGGTCGCCGTCTCGCGCGGCGCCGTCGCCGTGGACGCCTCCCCGGCGTTCCGGGCGCGGCGGGACGTCCCGCTGATCGTCCCGGAGGTGAACCCGGGCCTGGTCCGCGACCGGCCGCGCGGCGTCCTCGCCGGCCCCGGCTGCACCACCCTGGCGATGATCGTGGCGCTCGGCGCGCTGCACGAGCGGTACGGGCTGCGCGAACTGGTCGTCGCGTCCTACCAGGCCGCGTCCGGCGCCGGCCGGGACGGCGTCGACACCCTGTATGCGCAGCTGGAGAAGGTCGGCGGCGACCGCGCGCTCGGCCACCGCGCCGGGGACGTGCGCGGCGTGGTCGGCGACCTCGGCCCGTTCCCCGCGCCGCTCGCGCTCAACGTCGTCCCGTGGACCGGCGGCCCCGGCGCGGACGGCTGGGGCTCGGAGGAGCTGCGCATCCGGGACGAGTGCCGCAAGGTCCTCGGCCTGCCGGAGCTGAAGGTGGCGGCGACCTGCGTGCGGGTCCCGGTCGTCACCGCGCACTCGGTGGCCGTGCACGCGGTGTTCGGCGAGCGCGTCGACCAGCGCGAGGCGCAGGACGTGCTGGCGCGCTCGCCCGGCGTCGTGCTCTGCGACGACCCGGAGAGGCTGGAGTTCCCGACCCCGTCCGACGCCGTCGGCACCGACCCGACCTGGGCGGGCCGGGTCCGCCGCTCCCTCGACGACCCGCGCGGGCTCGACCTGTTCCTGTGCGGCGACAACCTGCGCAAGGGCGCCGCGCTCAACACCGCCCAGATCGCCGAGCTCGTCGCCGCCGAACTCGTCCCCTGACGGCGATCACGGCATCTGCGGGACGTCCGATCGGGGCCGTAGGGTGGCATGCGTGACCGAGACGAAGGCGGTGAAGTCCGAGCAGACGCGTGCCCTGATCGTCCAGACCGCGCTGCGGCTGTTCCGGGAGCGCGGCTACGAGGCGACGACGATGCGCGCGATCGCCAAGGAGGCCGGGGTCTCGGTCGGCAACGCCTACTACTACTACGGGTCCAAGGAAGAACTGATCCAGGCGTACTACGACGAGCTGCAGGACGAGCACCTCGCCGCCTGCCGCGCCGTCCTCGACGCCGAGACCGCGTTCGCGCCCCGCCTCCTCGGCGTCCTGAAGGCCCGCGTCGACACGATGGTCCCCTACCACGAGTTCGCCGGGAAGTTCTTCAAGTTCGCCGCCGAGCCCACCAGCCCGCTCAACCCGTTCAGCGCCGAGTCCGGCCCCGCCCGCGACTCCGCGGTCGCGATCTACCGCGAGGTCGTCGAGGGCTCCGACCTCAAGATCGACAAGGAGTTCCGCAAGGAGCTGCCCGAGCTGCTGTGGATCTACTCGATGGGCATCGTGCTGTACTGGGTGCACGACAGCTCGCCCGGCTGCCGCAAGACGTACCTGCTCGTCGAGCGGACGGTCCCGCTGGTCAACCGGATGGTGTCCATGTCCCGCCTGCCCGGCTTCAAGTCGGTCACCCGCGAGCTCGTCGGCATCATCCGCGAGGTCCGCGCCTAGCGGAACGTGATGTCCCAGTGGTCCTTCTCGCGGGCGAACACGGTGCCGTCCGGTGACCGGTACAGCCGCGCCCCGTCGCCCCGCACCCCCTGGTACGGGTAGCGCCTGATCGCCGCGTCCACGCACCGGCTCGTCGCGATGTCGAGCTTGTACCCGGTGCCGTGGCTGCGGGGGCCGCCCGAGTGCCCGCGCTCCGTGCCGCCGGTCACCGTGATCGGGCAGCCGCTCTCGGCCCGGAAGCCGAGCAGTCCCTTCAACGTTCCCCAGCGAAGGCCGTCGAAGGACGTGCAGGTGGTCCGCGTGCGGTCCGAGCAGTGCCCGGTCGACCGCCACTTGATCCCGCCGGCCTCCAGCAGGCCGGCCGCGGCCTCCTGTTGCAGCCGCATCGAGTTGGGCAGTTCCGGCAGCACCGCCCCCGTGAGGACCCCGGCGGTCGCGTCGGTCGTCGGGAGGCGTGCGTCCGTTTCGCCGCCCATGGCCGCGGGCGCGGTCGGGTTCTCCGAGGTGGTGGACGTGGGCGGGGTCGGCGTCGACGCGGAGTGAGGTGCCCCCGCCGGTGCGGGCGTGATGTGGCCGGACGATGCCGCCGCCGGGCCGTCCGGCGGCTTCGCGGCGGCCGGCGGGCGTCCGGGGGTGGGCGCGCCGGTGGGCAGGAGGGCGTCCGCAGCGGACGGCGCGAGGCCCGCCAGCGTTCCCGGCACGTTCACGCCGGGCGGAGTGAGTGGATCGGGATGTCGTCCCGGCTCCGGGGGCGGGGGCGTGGAGACGGGGGGCGGGCCGGCCGGCGGCGTGGCCGCGCGGGCCGGGGGCGGGGCGGTCACGACGAGCGCGACGGTGGTCGCGAGCAGGGTGGTCAGCGCGGCGGACGCGGGTTTTCGGCGCGCGTGCGGGCAAGGCGGCGCGGACGCCGGCGTAGAAACGGATGCGGGCGTGGACGTGCGGACGGTGTGCGGCCGGTTCATGCGATCCCCCCGGTTCGGCTCTCCGCGCGGAGAGCGGCGGTCGGGCGCGCCGCCGCGCCGGGGGGCCGCCGGTCGGTGACCGGCTCGCATGCTGGCACGCCTGGTGGCGGCCGATCGGAGGGATGCCCGGGACTTCGATCTTGTAAACGGGATCTCGTCAACGCGGGGGCGGGCGGGGCGACGCCCGCCCCCGCGACTGGGTTATGCCATACCCAGATGTTTCCGGGCAAAGTCCATCTCGGCCGACATCTGGGTGATGCGTTCCTCGACGACGAGGGAGCCGTGGCCCGCGTCGTAGCGGTACGTCTCGTGCGGGAGGCCCAGCTCGCCGAGGCGGGCGAGGTAGTTGTCGATCTGCCGGATGGGGCAGCGCGGGTCGTTCTCGCCGGCCAGGATCAGCACCGGCGCCTTCACCTTCTCGACGTAGGTGATCGGCGACGACTCGCGGTACCGGCCGGGGACCTCGGCGGGGGAGCCGCCGAACAGCGAGCGGTCGAACGCCTGGAGGCCCTCCATCTCGTCCTCGTAGGCGGCGACGTAGTCGGCCACGGGGACGGAGGCGACCGCCACGCTCCAGTCGTCCGGCTGGGTGCCGATGCCGAGGAGGGTGAGGTACCCGCCCCACGAGCCGCCGGTCAGCACGAGCCGGTCCGGGTCGGCGAGGCCGCTGGAGACGGCCCAGTCGCGGACGGCCTTGATGTCCTCCAGCTCGGTGAGCCCGACCCGTCCCTCGATGGCGTCCCTCCACTGCGAGCCGTAGCCGGTGGAGCCGCGGTAGTTGACCCGGACGACGGCGAAGCCGTGGTCGACCCACGCGGCGGCGGCCGGGGCGAACGAGTCGTCGTCCTGCGCGGTCGGGCCGCCGTGGACGTCGAACACGGTCGGGTAGGGGCGGTCGCCGTCCGGCTTGCTGACCAGCGCGTGGATGCGCCCGCCGGGGCCGTCGACCCAGGCGTCCCCGACGGGGACGGACGGCGGGGCGGCCGGCCCGGGCGGGGTGAGCACGACCGCGCCGGACGTGGAGCGGATCACCGGCGGTTCGGCGGCCGACGACCAGGAGAACTCGATCGTGCCGTCCGGCCGGACGTCGGCGCCGCCGATGACGCCGCGCGGCGTGTCGACGCGGGTGAGCGAGCCGTCGCCGAGGTCGTAGCGGTACAGCTCGTCGCGGGCCTCGTGGTTGTGGGAGATCAGCAGCGCGGAGCCGTCGGGGTACCAGCCGGCGCCGATCTCGCCGGGCAGGTCGAGGACGATCTCCTGCTCGGTGCCGGCGACCGGGTCCCAGATGAGGGTCTCGTCGCGGCCCCGGCGCTCGTGCCCGACGAGCAGGCGGGTGTCGCCGTGGACGGGCGCGAACCCCATGCCGTAGACGCCCTTGCCGGGGCCGTCCCACAGGTCGGCGACGGTGGAGCCGTCCGGGCGGACGACGCGCAGCGCCATGTGGCGGCTGTCGCCGTGCTCGCTGTGCCCGATCGCGATGAGCGACTCGTCCCGGGTGAGGGCGGCGACGTGCGCGTCCTCCGCGTGGTGGTAGAGGACCTCCGGCGCGGAGCCGGGCCGGCACAGGTGGACGGTGTTGCCGTCCTCGCCGGTGCGGCCGATCACCGCGAGCCCGCTCGCGCCGAGGGCCAGCCCGCCCGGGTAGGACGGCTCCAGGCCGGGGACGGCGGGGGCGTCCTCGCCGCCGCCGAACGGGACGCGCCGCCAGACGCCGAACTCGTCGCCGTCGGTGTCGGCGAACCACCAGACCGATGCGCCGGTGGGGTCGACGGTGCCCATCCACGTGCCGTTGGGCCGGTCGGTCACCTGCCGGCGGTCGCCGGTCTCGCGGTCCCAGGCGTAGATCTCCCAGGTGCCGGTGGCGTTGGACCGGTAGATGCTGCGGTTCGGGGCGTCGCGCGCCCAGCGGGGAAGGGTGATCCGGGCGGCGCGGAACCGCGCCTTCCAGCGTTCGTCGTCGGCCATTCCCCCAGTATCGCCGCCGCTCGCGGGCCGGTCGTCCATCCGCGCGGCCCTCAGGTGCCGGCCGGGACGGAGCCGTCGGAGGTCTCCGCCGCGCCGTCCGGCAGGCCGCCGGGGACGGACGCGCGGGTGCCGGGGGCGAGGTCGCCGTGCACGGCGCGGGCGACGCGCTCGATGGTCCCGACGCCGTACGCCATGGTCGGGGTGCCCTGGGTGAGGACGGCGATCAGGTAGTTCCCGCCGTGGCCGGTGAACGCGCCGATGCTGTGCACGCGCCAGTCCTTGCCGTGCCGGGGCAGCCAGCCGTTCTTGACGTGCCAGGTGACGCCGGCGGGCGTGCCGGCGGTGGTCCCCCAGCGCTGCGACGGCATCACCTGGTGCATGAGGTCCAGCTCGTAGGCGCGGGCGTCGTCGGTGAGCAGCCGGTTGTGCGCGGTGAGGCGGCGCAGCAGCGTGATCTGGTCGGCGGCGGTGATCTGGGTGAGCCCCCAGTGGCCGGCGGGGTCGAGCGTGGTGTGCGCCATCCCGGCCCGTTTCAGGAAGCGGGCCAGGCGGGCGCGGCCGACGGTCCGCCACAGCGCGGACGCGGCCCGGTTGTCCGACCGGGTGATCATCTTGGTGGCGAGGTCCTCCTCGGCCGCGCTCAGCTGCCGGTGCTCTTCGGCCGCTGAGCGCAGGAGGGCGGCGAGGACGGTCGCCTTCACGACGCTCGCCGAGTCGTAGTGCCGCCCGGCGAGGACACCGCAGCGGAGACCGCGCTTCCTGTCGTACACGGCGACCGATTCGGTGCCGGTGCGGCCCTTCAGCGCGTTCGCGATCCGGTGGCCGAGCCGCTTGGCGAGCACCGGATGCTTCGTCGAGCTGCACACCGGCGCCTCCGAAGCCCCGGCGGGCGCGGCGGGCAGCACCGCACAGGCGGCGAGGGCGGCGGCGGCCAGAACGCGCGGCGGGGCGGCGGGCATCCGCCCACCGTAATGATCAACAGGGTCGCATCATCGTCACGACACGCGACGAATCGCTCACGAACCGTCGCTACGGCGTGGTGAAGCGGCCGAGGAGCTGGTCGATCGCGGCGCGGACCTGCCGGTCCATGGCGCGGGCGAAGCCGGCCTCCACGGTGACCTGGGCGCCGGGCCGCAGCCGGGCGAGGGTCTCGGTGAGGTCGCCGAGGTCCTGGTCCTGGACGTCGCCGATGACGTGGTCGGCGATCAGCCCGACGAACATCGCGGCCAGCTCGTCCATGCTCTCCTGGAGCTTCCGCCCGGCCGACAGCACCTCCGCGAGCGGCACCCCCGCGCGCACCAGCGTGACGGTCGCCTCCAGCTGGCGGCGGCTCCAGTGCGTGACGCGGTCGCCGTCCATCTCGATGACCCCGGACGACAGCGCCCGCTCGACGGACTCCGGGCCGACCTCGCCGGGGAACAGCTCGGCCAGCTCGTCCAGCGTCATCGTGACGGGGACCTCGTTGGACCAGGGGGCCGTGGCCACCTTCTCCACGCCGAGGACGGTGCCGATGTCGCGGCCCTGCTCCCACGCCGACAGCAGCTCGCGGATGCCCTCCAGCGTGTGGCCCCGCTCCAGCAGGTTGCCGATCATGCGGAGGCGGGCGAGGTGGTCCTCGGAGTACAGGCCGATGCGGCCCGCGCGCCGCGGCGGGGGCAGCAGCTTGCGTTCCTGGTAGTAGCGCAGGGTCCGGACGGGGACATCGGCGGCGCGTGCGAGCTCGCCGATCCGGTACTCGCGGCCCGCGCCCGCGGAGGGGGCGCCCTGCTCGTCCGCCGGCTGTTCGGTCACGGCAGAAGCATAGTTCGCTACGACACGCGACCGGCCCCGGGCCCGGGCGCCGCTAGGTGACGCGGCGGACGGCCGTGGCGCGGCGTCTGCGGCGACGGCGGCCCTCGCCGGCCGCGTCGCCCGGCCGCGCGGCGTCGGCGGCGATCAGGTCGCGGAGCGTGCGGGGGACGATGTCCTCCCGCCTTTCGGTGAAGCGCGAACGCGTCGCTGTCGAGCGCATCGGATCCCTCCCTGTTGCCGGTGCGGTTCCCGGACGGGCGTCCGGTCAACCCTCGGCGGGACGGTCAGGCCGCGGTCGTGAGGTCGCCGTAGGCGTCGTGGACGCTGTCGAGCGCCCACCGCATCCGGACCGCGAAGGTGTCGGGGTGGTCGCCGGCCTCCTGGGCGACGCGCGCGGCGCAGGCGGACGGGTCGCCCCCGCAGGTGCGCGACAGGGCCTCGATGGCGGTCCGGACCCGGTCGGCGCTCGGATGGTCGGAGGCCTGCAGGCCGGAGCTGAAGAGGATCTCGGCGAGATCGGTGGTGGTCAGAGAGGGATTGGGCGGCGTCTTCGACATCATGTGCCTTCTTCCTGCGAGGAAGTTCGTCCCCTGCCGTCTGATATGACTCTGCCGCAGGGACGGACTCATCGCCATCGGGGAGAACACCCATCCGAAGGTGGGGGTCACCCCTGGAACTCCCGTAGGTGGAGCGTTCCGGAGATCGGGGTTGCGGGAAGTCTCAGCGGGCCGGCGTGGCAGGGGCCGCGTCCAGGCCCTTGCCGCCGAGCGCACGGGCGGCTTCGAGCAGCAGCTCGGCGAGCTCTGCACCGCGGCCCCCATGGGCCACAGGCCTCCCGTGGCGCGACACGTTCTTCACTCGTTCCAGGCTAGTCCGCTTTCGCGGGTCTCGTACCCCCCGCGAGCGCGTTCCTGAAGGCGCGGACGGCGGGATGCGCGCCGCCGCCGCGCCGGGTGGCGGTGAACAGCCGCCGGACGCGCCGCCCGGCGGGCAGCGGCGCCAGCGCGACCGTCGGCGGGCCGCCCGCCCACACGAGCCCGGGGAGCAGCGCGGCGGCGTGCCCGCCCTCGACGAGCCGCAGGTGCAGCAGCAGGTCGCTGGACTCGAACCGGACGTCGGGTTCGAAGCCGGCGTCGCGGCACAGCCGGGTCGCCCAGGCGCGGGCGGCGGTCCCGGCGGGCTCCATCACCCACGGCACGTCCGCGAGATCGGGCAGCGGCGTGCCCGGCGGGACGGCGGCGGGCAGGGCGAGCCGGATCTCGTCCGCGCCCAGCTCCTCGTACTCGACGCCGGAGGGCCGGGGGTGCGGCTCGCCCGGGTACTCCTCGGTGACGACCACGTCGAAGTCGCGGGCGAGCAGCGCGGGCAGCGCGCTCTCCGGCTCCCGCTGCGCGACCTCGACGCGCAGGGCGGGGTGGGCGTCGCGGAGCGCGGTGAGGGCGTCGGGGACGAGGGCGAGCGCGGCGGTCTGGAACGCGGCGACGCGGAGCACCCCGGTGATGTCGCGCAGGGACGCGGCGAGGTCGGCTTCTGCGCGTTCGAGGCGTTCCAGCACGGCCTCGGTGTGCGCGACGAGGATCTCGGCCTGCGCGGTCAGCCGGACGCGGCGCCCGACCGGTTCCAGCAGCCGCACCCCGGCCTCCCTCTCCAGGACGGACAGCTGCTGCGAGATCGAGGACGGGCTGTAGGACAGGGCCTCGGCGACGGCGGCGAGCGTCCCGCGGTGCTTGAGTTCGCGCAGCAGGCGGAGCCGGTGCAGATCGAGCATGGCGGGCTCCGTTCGTCGGTTCTGCCGATGATTATCGCTCGGAAACATTCGCTGGACCGATGGATGTCCGCTGCGGAAGCGTGGCCGCATGGTCGCTCCCGCCTATCCCGCCTCCCGGGCCTCCTGGTTCTCGCGTCCCGCCGCCAGGGAGTGGAGGTGCCCGCCCGCCCCGCGCGAGGTCGCCGCCTTCCACGCGTCGCTGCCCGGGTACGCCCCGACGCCGCTGGTCGAGATGCCCGCCCTCGCCGCCGGTCTCGGCGCCGGCCGGGTGTTCGTGAAGGACGAGTCGTCGCGCCTCGGGCTGCCCGCGTTCAAGATCCTCGGCGCGTCGTGGGGCGTCTGCCGGGCGCTGTGCGACCGCCTCGGCATCCCCGTCCCGGCCGGGGACCCGGTCGGCGTGCTCCGGGCGCACGCCGTGGCGTTCCGGCTGGTCACCGCGACGGACGGGAACCACGGGCGGGCCGTCGCCGCGATGGCCCGGATGCTCGGCGCCGCGGCGGACGTCTACGTCCCGGACGGCGTCCATCCCGCCGCGCTCGCCGCGATCGAGGCCGAAGGCGCGCGGGTCGTCCGCGTCGCCGCGTCCTATGACGAAGCGGTGCGGCGAGCCGCCGAACACTCCGCATCGGATGGGTCGGCGCTGCTCGTCCAGGACACGGGCTGGCCCGGGTACGAACGCGTGCCCGGCTGGATCGTGGAGGGCTACTCGACCCTGTTCACCGAGATCGACCGGCAGCTCCGCTCGGCCGGCGCCGGCCCGCCCGCCGTCGTGGCGGTCCCGGTGGGGGTCGGGTCGCTGGCCCAGGCCGCCGTGATCCACTACCGGTCCGGCGGGTCCGCGCCGACCCTGCTGTCCGTGGAGCCGGACGCGGCGCCGTGCGTGCTGGCGAGCCTCGCTGGTGACCGGCCGGTCACCATCGAGACGGGGACGACGGCCATGGCGGGCCTGAACTGCGCCACGCCGTCCGCGCCGGCCTGGCCTTATCTGCGCTCCGGCGTGGACGCCGCCGTCTGCGTCGCGGACGAGGACGCCGCGGTCGCCGCCCGCGAGCTGGCGGCCCTGGGCGTTCCCGCGGGCCCGTGCGGCGCCGCGTCCCTGGCGGGCGTGCGCGCCGCCCTGCCCGGCCTGGCCCTCGGACCCGCGGACACCGTCGTCCTGCTGAGCACCGAGGGTGCGGCCGCGAACCCGGCGACGGCCTGAATCAGAGGTGTTCGCGCAGGTCGCAGAGCAGGGAGTGGCCGGTGTCCGGCGGCAGCGCCGCCGCGGCCAGGCGGTCCCAGGCGTCGGCGTAGGCGGCGACGTCGGCGGGCTTGTCCAGGTAGAGCGCGGTGGTGAGGTACTCGACGTAGACGACGTCGGGTAGGGCCCGCCTCGCGAAGCTCAGGATCGTGAACCCGTGCGCGAGGGGGAACGGGCGCCCGCCGACCGGGATGATCCGCAACTCCACGCGGCCGGAGCCGGCGAGCGCCGCCAGATGGTCGAGCTGGCCGCGGATCAGCTCGGGCCCGCCGACGAAGCGGCGCAGCGCGGCCTCGTCCAGCACGGCGGTCAGGGCCCGGCCCGGGTCGTCCGCGAACAGCCGGCGGCGCAGCCGGCGGACGGCGGCCCGCTCGTCGATCTCGATGCGCCGGTCGCCCTCCCGGATCCCGTCCCGGATCGCCAGGCTGGCGCGCGTGTACTCCTCGGTCTGCAGCAGCTCGGGGATCTGGCACGGCTCGTAGGTCCGCACCTGCCGGGCGGTCTCCTCCAGGTCGAGGAACCGGTGCGTCCAGGCCGGGATCAGCTCGCCGTGCCGGTGCCACCAGGCGCGCTCGTTGGCCTCCTGCGCGAGCCGGATCAGCTCCTCGCGCTCCGGGCCGTCCGGGAGCCCGTAGAGGGTGAGCAGGTCGGCGACGTCGCGGCGGGCGAACGAGGTGCGGCCGAGCTCCATCCGGCTGATCTTCGACGCGCTGCCGCGGATCGCGTAGCCGGCCCGCTCGCGGCTCAGCCCGCTGCGTTCGCGCAGGTCGCGGAGGCGGGCGCCGACCAGCATGCGGCGCGCCGCCGGTCCCCGCACGGCCCCGTCCGCCGGCCGTACCGCCCCCGGATCCTGCCCTGCGCTCAACGCCGCTCCTCGGGGGGTGGGGGACCTGCCCCGGGATAGTAGCGGCACTTGCAGATGCACGTGCAGTGGCATCGAGAGTCTCATTCCGGCCACATCGCGCCGCGTGAAAGACTCCGGCCATGCACCGTGTCGTCGTCCTCGCCCTCGACGGCGTGTACCCCTTCGAGCTGAGCATCCCCGTGCGGATCTTCGGCTCGGCCACCGCACCCGGTGGCGACCCGCTCTACGAGGTGCTGACCTGCGGGATCGACGGGCGTCCGGTGCGCACCAGCGCCGACTTCCAGATCGCCGTCGAGCACGGCTGCGACATCATCGGGACCGCCGGCACGCTGGTCGTCCCGCCGTTCGGATGCGGCCCCGTCGAGGACCGCGACTGGTGCCCGCCGCCGGTCGCCGCCGCGCTCGCCCGGCTGCGCCCCGGCACCCGCATCGTGTCGATCTGCACCGCGTCCTACCTGCTCGCCGCCGCCGGCCTGCTCGACGGGCGGCCCGCCACCACCCACTGGGCCGAGGCCGAGCGCTTCAAGCGGCTGTTCCCCCAGGTGGACGTCAACGCCGACGTGCTGTTCATGGACGACGGCGACGTGCTCACCTCCGCCGGCGTCGCCGCCGGGATCGACCTGTGCATGCACATCGTCCGCCGCGACCACGGCAGCGAGGTCGCCAACCGCGTCGCCCGCCGCTGCGTCGTCCCGCCCTGGCGCGAGGGCGGCCAGGCCCAGTTCATCGAGCGTCCCGTCCCCGAGCCGGACGCCGCCGCCACGTCGGCGACGCGCGCGTGGGCGCTCGGCGAGCTGCACCGGCCGATCCCGCTCGCCGAGATGGCCCGGCACGCGCGGATGAGCGTCCGCACGTTCTCCCGCAGGTTCCGCGAGGAGACCGGGATGACGCCGGGCCAGTGGCTGGCCCGGCAGCGCGTCGACCTGGCGCGCCGCCTGCTGGAGACCACCGACCTGCCCGTCGACCGCATCGCGGAACGGGCGGGCTTCGGCACCTCGGCGTCGCTGCGCCAGCACCTGGTCGCCTCGATCGGCGTCCCGCCGTCGGCCTACCGGCACACCTTCCGCGCCGCGCGCTCCGACCGCCGGGTGCACTGACAGCGGGTCTACGCGCGAGTAACATACCGGTACCGCGGACGCGCGGGATGGATCACTCGCGGCCGGCGCCCCCGGCCTGCCCGGGCCCGGCCGCGACTCCGCAGCCCTGAGGTGACGCGCCCATGAACCCCGTGACCGAACTGCTCGCCGAGCGGCTCGACGAGATCACCGCCGAGGTCGTCGGCGAGATCGTCGGCCGCGTCCCCGCCTACACCGGCCTGAGCGCCGCCATGATCCTCACGCTCGTGCGGGACGCGCTGACCGTCTACACCGGCGCGCAGGACCGCCGCGCCGCGCTGGACCACTTCCGCCGCCTCGGCGCGCACGAGGCCCGCGCCGGGCAGGACGTGCGGCACCTGGAGTCGGCGCTGCGCAGCGGGGCCCGCGTCCTCATCCGCCGGACGGCCAACGCCGCCGCCCGCGTCCACCCGCCGAACACCGAGTTCATCGCCGTCATGGAGAGCGCGTTCAGCGCCGAGGACCAGATCATCGAGGCCGCGGTGGACGGCCACCACCACGCCGTCCGTCCCCGCACCGCCTCCCGCCTGTACCCCCTGGTGCCCCGCTCCCACCGCTACTCCGCCAACTGACCCCCGTCCGCGGGCGGGGTGCCGGCCGCCCGCGGACGCGTGGGCGTTCTAGCCGAAGACCTGGGCGGCGCGTTCGTTCGGGACGCAGTGCGTCATCTTGAGGCCGGACACGTCACGCGACCCGTTCTTGCCCAGGTTGGCCAGGCGCTGCCTGTCCTCGTCGGTGAGGTCCTGCCCGTTCAGGGGCTCCAGGTGCGCGACGTCCTCCGGCGAGATCCCGAGGCCCTTCCCGACGCGCAGGCCCAGGTCGTCCTCGACCAGGAGGAAGTGCCACACCATCCGCTCCTGGATGGGCCGCACGCACTGCGACAGCTGGTCGACGAAGTTGTGCACCAGGTCGTCGCGCTCCCATTCCTCCATCAGCAGGTAGCGCTGGCCGGCCTGCTTGTAGTCGTTGACGCGCGGGATGCGCTTGCGCGTCACGCGGCCCCGGATCTCCGGGCCCTCGTCGTCGCGCGTCGGGTACTGCGCCTCGTGCAGCCCGCCGGTGATGGACGGCTCGTAGTTGACGTGCGGGTTCTCCCCGGCGCCGTCCACGTAGTAGGTCATCTGCCCGTCGCGCTGGTTGGTCCGCACCGTGGTGCCCTTGGCCTGGTTCACGGGCAGCTGCAGGTAGTTGGGCCCGACCCGGTGCCGCTGGGTGTCGCTGTAGGAGAACGTGCGGCCGACGAGCATCTTGTCGTCGGAGAAGTCGAGGCCGTCGACCAGCACGCCCGTGCCGAACGCGATCTGCTCGTTCTCGGCGAAGTTGTTCGAGACGTTCTGGTCGAGGACGATCCGGCCGACGGGCTTGGGCGGGAAGTCGTTCTCCGGCCACACCTTGGTGTCGTCGAGCGGATCGAAGTCCAGCTCCGGGTGGTCGTCGTCGCTCATCATCTGGACGACCAGCTCCCACTCGGGGTACTCGCCGCGGTCGATGGCCTCGTGCAGGTCCCGCGTCGCGTGCCCGAGGTCGTCGGCCTGCACGGCCGCCGCGTCCGCCCCGGTCATGCTCCGGACGCCCTGCTTCGGGATCCAGTGGTACTTGACCAGGACGGTGTCGCCGGTCTGGTTCACCCACTTGTAGGTGTTGACGCCGAAGCCCTGCTGGTGCCGGTAGTCGGCGGGGATGCCGCGCGGGCTGAACAGGTTGACGAGCATGTGCATCGCCTCGGGCGTCTGCGACATGAAGTCGAAGATCCGGTTGGGCTCCTGCCGGAACGTCACCGGGTCGGGCTTGAGCGCGTGGATGACGTCGGGGAACTTGATGGCGTCCCGGATGAAGAACACCGCGAGGTTGTTGCCGACCAGGTCCCAGTTGCCGTCCTCGGTGTAGAACTTGATCGCGAACCCGCGCGGGTCGCGGGCGGTCTCGGCGGAGTCCCGGCCGCCGATGACCGTGGAGAACCGCAGCGCGACCGGCGTCCGCTTCCCCGCCTCCTGGAACAGCTTCGCCCGCGTGTACCGGGAGACGGGCTCGTCGCCCCACTTCCCGTACGCCTCGAAGTAGCCGAACGCGGTGGCGCCGCGGGCGTGCACGACCCGTTCCGGGATGCGTTCCCGGTCGAAGTGGCTGATCTTCTCCAGGAACTGGTAGTTCTCCAGCGTCGCGGGGCCGCGCGCCCCGACCGTCCGCTGGTTCTGGTTGTCGTAGACCGGATGGCCCTGCCGGTTCGTCAGTACCGGGCGGTCGTCCCCGGGCTCGGAACCCAAACTCGCAACGTCGGTCACGCCCGCTCTCCCCCTCGTGTGCTCGTGGCCGGCTCGTGTGCTCGCGGCCGGTCGGCGGAATGGCACTACCCGCAAGCCGCGCCGCGGATGGTCCGCCGCCGGTAAAGCCCTCATGACCGAGCAGCCTTCATGACCGAGCAGCCTTCACGACCGGGGATTCAGCCGCTCCGCACCGACAGCGCGAGGGCGGGGCACATCTCGGCGGCCTGGACGGCGTCGCGCAGCAGGCGGGCGGGGACGGCGCCGTCGCCGACGACCGGGTAGCCGAACTCGTCGAGGCGGACCAGGTCGGGGAGCAGGTGGCGGCACAGGCCGTGGCCGGCGCACCGCGACCAGTCGATGGCCAGCCGGTGCGGGGACCGCTCGGCCTCCGCGGCCTCCTCGCCGCGCACCGGCAGGAAGCGGCGGGTCGGGCGGCCGCAGCCGCCGTTGTCCACGTGCGCGGCGACGTCGTCGCCGAAGGCCCGCAGCGCGGACAGCAGGAAGCGGGTCGTGCCGTCCGGGTGCTTGCAGGCGCCGCGCCCCCGGACGGTCGCGCTGCCGGCGCGGACGGCGGCGACGGCCTCGTCCCCGGCGGTGCCGGCGGCGAGCGCGGCGACGGAGCGGGCGATCGCGGGCAGGCCGAGGTGGCAGGGGCCGCACTGCCCGGCGGACTCGGCGCCGAGGTAGCCGGCGACGCGCGCGACCTCGCCGAGCGGGCAGGTGTCGCGGGGCAGCGGGACGACGATGCCGGCGCCGAGCGCGCCTCCGGCGGCGGCCATCGACTCCCGCGAGACCCTGACCCGCGCGGCCTGCGCCGGAGTGAGGCACGCGCCGTGGTAGCCGCCGACGATGACGCCCTGCCCGGCGTCGGTGCCGCAGTGCCGCAGGACGTCCGCGAGCGGCACGCCGACCGGCGCCTCGACGACGATGTGCCCGCCGTCCGGGGCGGTGACGGTGAGCAGCACGGTCCCCGGTTCCCGCGGCGTCCCGGCGGACCGGTAGCCGTCGGCGCCGAGCTCGGCGAGCACCGCGAGCTGCGCGAACGTCTCCGCGTTGGACAGCAGGGTCGGCAGCCGGTCGACGCCGCCGTCGGCCGCCCTGGTCTTGACGCCCGGCGGGATCGGCGTCTCGCCGTTGACGCCCCGGACGAGCGCGCCGCCCTCCCCGGTGATGAACCGCTCGGGGAGCCGGACGACGCGGGCGCGGCCGCGCAGCCGGGTCTCGGCGATGGCGAGCCGCAGCGAGCGGGCGGGCAGGCCGTCGTCGGTGACGCCGATGACCAGTTCCCGCGCGCCGAGCGCGCTCATGGCGAGCACCGCCCCGTTCAGCACGAGATGCGGCACGTGCGCGAGGAGCGCCTTGTCCTTGGAGCTGGCGGGTTCGCCCTCGGTGGCGTTGATCAGCACGACCGTCTCGCGGCCGGTCCGCTGCGCCGACCTGCGGACGGCGGCGAGCTTGCGGGCGAACGGGAACGCGGCGCCGCCGTGCCCGCGCAGGTCGGCGCTCTCGGCGAGCGCCGCCAGGTCGCGGAACGACAGCCCGCGCGGCACCGGGTGGACGAGCCGGTGCGCCGCCGCGTCCAGCCGGGACGTCCGGTCGAGGCCGGCGAGCAGGCGCGGCGGCCCGATCGTGGTGAGGCGGAAACCGGGGTTCACGGGCGGCTCCTCGACCAGCGGCGCGCCTCGTCCTTGAGGTCCGCCCAGAACTGCTCGTCCGGGACGCGCGCGTCCGCGGCGGGGGCTGGCGCGGGCCGCCGGGCCGGGGGACGCGGCGCGGCGGGACGCACCGGACGCGGCCCGCGCGCGCGGCGGTGCCGGGACGCGATGGCCAGCCGCAGCAGGACGAGCAGCACCACCGCCGCGGCGCACAACAGGTAGCTGTAGACCACCCAGCTCTTGGCGGCCCGTCCCGCCTGGAGCCCGTGGACGAGCGCGACCGGCCAGCACAGGTAGACGGCGAGGTGCAGCAGCCGCCATGTCCAGGCGCGTCCGGCGCCGATGAACCGGCCGCGCGCGACGCCGGTCAGCACCGCGAGGATCATCAGGTCGCCGGCGACCGGGCCGAGGCTCACCATCAGGCCGCGGCCGTGCAGGCCGGCGGCCGGGAGTACGGCGTCCAGCGCGGTCGCGTGCTTCTCCAGCACCTTCAGGGCGATGTGGACGGCGAGGAAGCTCAGCGACAGCGTCGCGGCGGCGCGGTGCCCGGACTGGGCGAGGACGCGCAGCCGGATCGGCGTGAAGCGGCTCGCGGCCAGCAGCCCGAACACCACGGCGCCGGTCAGCCCGACCAGCGTGAACACGCCGGAGAAGAACTCCAGGAAGGCGTGCGCGGCGGTGAGCGGGGCCGCCGCCTGACCGGTCCGCCCGAGCATCGCCGCGGCGGCGAGCCCGGCCGCCAACAGCGCGACCTTGAGCGCCCGCCGCCGGCCCGGGGCCCGGACGGGCGTGGACGCCGCTTCCCTCCCCGTCATTCCGGCGACGCCGAAGGGGACGCGACCGGCGGTGTAGTGACCGCCGGCGACGGCGCCGGGGTGGGGGCGGCGCCGTCGCCGAGATTGAGGAGCGGGTCGCCCTCCTGGATGCGGACGCCCGGACGCGCCGCCGCGACGGCCTTGCCGGTCGCGGCGGCCTGCAACGTCCAGCCGCCGATCTGCACGCCGTTCAACGCCGCGGGACGCCCGCCCGACAGCAGCCCGAACACCACCGACGCCGGGCCGTCGGCCTGCCCGGTGGAGCACGGTAACCCGCGCCCGGTCGTCCCGAGGTAGGTGCCCGTCCGGACGGCGGCGCCGTCCTTCACCGGGGTCGGCGCGGTCAGCCGCGCGAACGTCGAGGCCAGCCCGTTCGGGTGGATGAGCAGCAGCAGCGCGTGCCCGGACGACCGGCTGCACAACCGGTAGAGGCGGCCGGGCCCGGGGGCGAGGACCCGGCCGTCCCCTCCGGCGAACGCGATCAGCCTCGGGTCGCCGGAGGGCCGCATCGTCCACGACTTACCGACGCCCCAGGGGAGTCGCAGCCCGGTCGCCTTGCCGGTCGCGGCGGCCTTGCCGTACTTGGCGAGCGGCGCGCGTTCGGCGTCCGGGACGACGTCCGCCGGGGCGTGCCGCGCGAACGACGCGAAGCTCGCGGCGCCGGTCACCGACACCTGCCATCCCGTCTTGACGTGCCGGGCGATGAACAGCGAGGCGTCCGGCGGCGCGTCCACCCCGGCGGGCGGCGCGATCACCGACGAGCCGAACGCCCAGCCCTTCGCCGCGTCCGACCGGGACAGCAGGACGGTCGGCGGCTGCGGGGTGCGCCCGCCGAACTCGCGGCGCGCGATCGTCGAGCGCTGCTGCAGGACCGCCGCCCGCACCGTCTTGACCAGCGGCGTGGTCTTCGCGGCCGGCTTCGTCCGCGCCGTGCCCCGGGACGCGTGCGCCGGCCGGGTCCGCTTGGTCGCGGGCTCCGGTGCGGCCGCGGTGCGTCCCGGCGGCGGCTGCATCGCCTGCACCACGACCGCGCACAGCACGAGCACGACGGCGCCCGCGCCGGCGCCGCCGAGCCGCACGATGCGGTTGGCCCACGGCAGGATGGAGCCGCCGCCAGACCGCGGAGGGGACATCACCCCGCCAGATTCGCGGCTCACCCGATAAGACGGCGCTGCGACCGGGTTAAGGCTCGGCTAAAGCGCGTGATCCTCAGCCGGCCGAGCCGTCGCGCGGCGGCACGCCGAACCGGACCATCACCCGCGCGCCCCCGGCAGGCGACTCGCCGAGCTGCAGGCTGCCGTGGCTGGCCTCCGCCGTCCGCCGCACGATGTCCAGCCCCAGCCCGGTGGACGAGGCCGTGCTGACCCCGCGCCGCAGCAGGTGCCGGCCGCCGAAACCGGGGCCCGCGTCGTCCACGGTCAGGTAGACGGCGCCGCTGCGCGCCTCCAGCGCCACCCCCATGGCGCCGCCCTCCGGAGTGTGCGCGAAGACGTTGCCGAGCAGCGCGTCCAGGCACGCCGACAGATCCTCCGCACGCACCCTGACCTGCAGCGGAGTGGACGGGACGCGCATCTCCATCCGCCGGTCCTGCTCGTCGGCCAGCACCGACCAGAACCGGACCCGCTCCGTCACGACCGCCGTCGCGTCGGTGCACGGCGCCTCCGCGCGGACGGGCTTGCGGGTGGTGTTGATCAGCTCGGTGACGGTCCGCTCCAGCACGTCGACCTGCTCGCCGATCCGGCCGGCCTCCGCCGGGTCGCGCAGCGTCTCCGCCTCCAGCCGCAGCACGGTCAGCGGCGTGCGGAGCCGGTGCGACAGATCGGCGGCCTGCTCCCGCTCGCGCGACAGCAGCGCGCCGATCTGCCCCGCGAGCTCGTTCAGCCCGACCGTCACGGCCCGGATCTCCGGCGGGCCGCCCGGCTCGATCCGCGCGTCCAGGTCCCCGGTGGAGATGCCCTTGGCGAGCGCGGCCAGCCGGGTGATCCGCCGCACCAGCGAGCGCGCCAGCCGGTCGGCCACCAGCACGCTCACCGCCAGCAGCCCCGCCGCCAGCCCGGCCAGGATCGCCCACGCCCGGCCCACCCCGGCGACCATCTGCCGGTCGGTGACGAAGGCGCGGATCACCGCAGTCCCGCCGGGCCCGCCGAGCACCGCCACCAGGATCTCCCGGCCGCCCGGCGTGTCCACGGTCAGGCTGCGGCCCCGCTCGGCCAGCCGCACCCCGGCGTCCCGCGCGGCCGGCGCGCCGCTGAGCCGACCGTCCGGCCACAGCACCGTCATCGGATAGCCGCTGGAGGCGGTCTGCTGCAGCGCCACCTCGACCGTCCCCCGGTCGCCCGCCGCGACCACCGGCGCGAGCGACTGCGCCCGCACGTTCGCCGCCGCCAGCGTCCGCGTCCGCGCGACGTCCCGCACCAGCAGCGCCAGCGGGGCGAGGAACGCCACCAGCACCAGCACCACGGTCGCCGCCACGAGCAGCGTGATGTGCCGCCTCACGACGGATCGACGATCTTGATGCCGGAGCCGCGCACCGACCGCAGGTAGCGCGGCGCCGACGCCGACTCGCCCAGCTTGCGCCGCAGCCACGCCACGTGCACGTCGATCGTCTTGTTCGCCCCGCCGAGCGGCACGTGCCACACCTCGGTGAGCAGCTCCCGCTTCGACACCACCTGCCCGGGCCGCGACGCCAGGTAGAACAGCAGGTCGAACTCCTTCGGCGACAGCCCGAGCGGCCGCCCGTCCAGCGTCGCCTCCCGGGCCGCCGCGTCCATCCGCAGCCCGCCGACCCGCACCGCCCGGGACGCGCCGGCCGGCTCCTCCGCGCGGCGCAGCACCGCCCGGACCCGCGCGTCGAGCTGCCCCGCGCCGAACGGCTTCACCAGGTAGTCGTCGGCGCCCGCGTTCAGGATCCGCTCGATCTCCCGCTCGTCGTCGCGGGCCGTCGCCACGATCACCGGGACGGAGCTGACCGCGCGCAGCATCCGCAGCACCTCGGCGCCGTCCAGATCGGGCAGCCCGAGATCGAGGATGACCAGGTCCGGCGGGGCGCCGACCGCCCGCCGGATGCCGTCCATGCCCGTGGGCGCCGACGCGACCGCGTGCCCGCGCTCGCCCAGCGCGCGGACGAGCCTGGTGCGCACCTCGGCGTCGTCTTCCACCAGCAGCAGTTGCGCCACGGCGCCACGCTAGACCGCTGACGCGGCCGATAAGGGCCCTATGACCCGCTTAATCGCGCCTTAGCCGAACCTTAGCCATCGTTCTGGAACAGTTCGTGCATGTCCAAGCACAGCGTGCTCGCCGCCGCGGTCTGGTCGGCGGCCGCTGTCGTCGGGGTCGCGGCCGGGATGGCGGCGATCTCCGCCGTCGGCACCGGCATCACCGAGCGCGGCGTGAAGCCGATGACCCCGGACCAGGTGAACGCCGCACTCGCCGTCCCGCCCACGCCCCCGGGGCCGCCGCCCACGTCCGCGCCGGCCTCGCCGCCGTCGCCGCACGCGCCGCCCCGCCCGGCCCCGACGGTCACCGTCACCCAGCAGGTCACCGCCTCCATCACCAACCTGGCCTCCGAGGCCGGCGACGTCGTCGCCCGCTGCGACCACGGGCAGCCCTTCCTGGTCTCCTGGACGCCCGCGCAGAACTTCAGCGTCGGCGACAGCAACCGCAGGCCGCCCGGAGCCGTCTTCGTCCGGTTCCAGTCGGCCGGCCGGCTGTTCACGGTGACCGTCACCTGCCATGCGGACCGCCCGTCCGCCGCCGTCCGCGTGGACCGCCGCGACGACGACCGCCACCACCGCTACCCGCACCACCGTCCCTCTGGACGGTGACGCGGATCACTCGGCGCGGCATGTCACGTTCCAGGTGCGAGCCCCCGTCTAGGTGGGTGATCGCAACGAGAACGGCCTAGGAGAACGACATGACCGCGCAGATCCTGCTCACCGGCGGCACCGGCACCCTCGGACGGCACGTCCTCCCCCTGCTGCTGGACGCCGGACGCGACGTCCGCGTGCTCAGCCGCCGCGCGCACGACGACGCCGACGGCGTCGAGTACGTGACCGGCGACCTGCTCAAGAACGAGGGCGTCGAACGGGCCGTCGAGGGCGTCGAGACCGTCCTGCACCTCGCCGGCGGCGCGAAGGGCGACGACGAGGCGACCCGGAACCTCGCCCGGGCCGCCGCACGGGCCGGGGTGCGGCACATGGTGCTGATCTCGGTGGTCGGCGCGGACCGCGTCCCGCTCGGCTACCTGCGCACGCAGCTGCGCGCCGAGGAGGCCCTGATCGAATCGGGCGTGCCGTGGACCGTCCTGCGCGCCGCCCAGTTCCACGACCTGGTGCTCGGCGTGGCGGAGAAGATGGCGAAGCTGCCGGTCGTCCCGGCGCCGGGCGGCCTGCGCTTCCAGCCGGTCGACCCGCGGGACGTCGCGGCCCGCCTCGCCGAACTGGCGCTCGGCGCCCCGGCGGGCCGGGTGCCCGACCTGGTCGGCCCGAAGGTGTACCGGATCGACGAGCTCGTCCGCGGCTACCTGGAGGCGGCGGGGAAGCACCGGCTGATGATGCCGGTCCGGATGCCGGGCAAGGCCGGCCGCGCCTACCGCGACGCCCGGAACCTGACCCTGGAGGGCGCCGACACCGGCGAGCTGACCTGGGAGGACTTCCTCGCCGCCCGCGTCGCCTGACAGCCCTTGTCCCGGTCATGCCGCCGGGTCGCGCCGCAGCAGGACCAGCGCGGACGCCCCGGCGGCCAGCACGATCGCGGCGAGCTGGCACACGACCCCGGTGCCGAGATGGGCCGTCCCGTGGGCGTCGAACAGGTGCGTCCAGTCCTGCCAGTAGTGCACCGGCAGGACGACCTGGACGCAACGCAGTGCGGACTGCCCGTCCAGGATGCTCGCCACCACGACGAACGCGACGGCGGCCCCGAGCGCCTCGGCGCCGCGCGGCAGCCACAGCCCCAGCGCGAACGCGATGGAGCCGATGCTCAGCATGCACAACAGCGTGTACCCGGACGCCGCCAGCACGCGACCGGCGGCGTCCCCGGCCGACAGCTCCGAACCGCCGATGACATGGAACGGATGCCAGCCGAACAGCGGCACTCCGATGACGAGCCCCGCCACCGGCACGCACGCCGTCGCGGCGGCGGTGGCGACCGCCACGGCCCCGAACTTGCCCGCCAGCAGCCGTCCCCGGCCGACCGGCGCGACGTACAGGTAGCGCAGCGTCCCCCAGTCCCGGTCGGACGAGCCGATCGCACTCGCCAGCAAGGCCACCACGAGGGGTAGCAGGAGCGGGCCGATGAACTCCAGGCTCGCCATCGCATGGTTCAGCGCCGAGAACGGTGCCGCGCCGAACAGCCCGTCCTGGCTCCCGTTGCGGTGCCCGGCGCTCGACGCGGTCGCCAGCCCCGCCGCGACCGGGACGGCGGCCAGGCATGCCAGCGCGACGAGGGTGCGGACCCGCAGAAGCTGGGCTGCCAGTTCAACGCGCAGCATGCTCGCCCTCCCCGTCCGTCACGGTCAGGAACACCTCTTCCAGCGTCCGGCTCGCGCGGTTCACCGACAGGACGCCGACCCCGGCCCCGACCAGCGCCTGCACGAGGCCGTCCGGCGCCAGCCCGGGGGCGGTCACGACGACCGTCCCGTCCCGCACGGTGACCGCCGTGACGTATCGCGTCTCGCGCAGGACGGCGGCGGCCCGGGCGGTGTCGTCCACCTCGACGCGGTGGGCGTCCTCGCCGCCGAGCAGCTGATCCAGCGGCCCGGAGGCGACGAGCCGCCCGTGGTTCATCACGACGATGTGCGTCGCGAGTTGCTGCACCTCCGCCAGCTGATGGCTGGACACCAGCACCGCCGCCCCGCGCCGCGCCAGCTCGCCGAGCCGCTCGCGCAGCGCCCGCACCTCGACCGGGTCCAGGCCGTTCGCCGGCTCGTCCAGGACCAGCACGTCCGGCGCGCGCATCAGCGCCTGCGCCAGCATCAGCCGCTGCTTCATCCCCGCCGAGTAGCCCTTGGCCTTCCGCCCGATCGCCGCGCCGAGGCCGGCGAGATCCAGCGCGTCGTCCAGTGCGGGCGGCGGCCACGCGCGCCCGGTCGCCGCCCACAGCAGCTTCAGGTTGGCCATGCCGGACAGGTGCGGGATGAACGCCGGACCATCGATCAGGACGCCCACCCGCCGCAGCACCCGGGCCCCGAGCCCGACCGGTTCGTCCAGGATCCGGGCCGTTCCCGCGTCGGGCCTGGACAGCCCGACCAGCATCCGCATCGTCGAGGTTTTTCCGGCCCCGTTCGGGCCGAGGAGCGCGCAGACCTGCCCCGCATCGACCGCGAACCCGAGACCGCTCACGGCCTGCCGCCGCCCGTACCGCTTCGACAGCCCGTCCGCGCTGATCACGGCCCGCGGCCGTTCCGTCGGTTCCATGGCCGTCATAGTACGCGTCTCGTACTACGTGGCAAGTAGCATCGCGTCGCGTACTACACTCGGGGGCGTGCACAGCAACGACGCCCAGATGCTCGTCCTGACCGTCCTCGCCGACGGGCCCCTGCACGGCTACGCCATCAACACCGCGATCGAGGAGCTCGCCGGCCGCAGGCTCGGCCCCGGCAGCCTCTACGGCGCCCTGTCCCGGCTCGAGTCCCGCGCACTGATCGAGGCCTCGGACGAGCCTTCCGGCGCGCGCCACCGCACCATGCGCATCACCGACGCGGGCCGCGCCGCGCTCCGCGTCGAGCTGGAGCGGATGGCCCGCGTCTCCCAGGCCGGCCTCCGCGCCCTGGGCCCGGCATGAGGGCGTCCGCGCTCTACCCGCCGCCGGTCCGCGACCGCTGGGGCGTCGAGATCGACGACGCGGTCGCCGGATCGGGCGTCCACGCCTGGGCCGACACCGTCGCCGGGGCCGTCAGCCTCTGGCTCCACCCCGCCGACTGGCCCGAGATCCATGCGGGACAGACCCGCCGGACCGTCGCCGTCGCCCTCTTCGCGATCCTCGCCCTGTCGGCACTGCCGCTGCGCGCCGTCGAGCCGTCGAGCACCCTGACCGCCGACACGGGCCACCCCGCGACCAGCCTCTGGCTCGCCCCGATCCTCCTCGGCGCCGTCCTCGCCGCTCCGCTCCCGTCCCTCCGCCGGGACGCGCTCCGCCACCTGGCCGTCCAGAGCGTCCGCACCCTGACGGCCCCTGGCCTGGCCCTCCTGGCCCTGCTCCTCGCCGCTCGGACCGGCGCGCCGAGCCACCCGCCCGCCCTCCTCGCCGCCGCCCTGCTCGTCTACTACTGGGCCGCGCTCGCCTTCACCGCCCACCGGCTGTGCACCCTCGTCGCCCGCGCTTCCCGGACCGCGACGCTCCCGTCCACAGGACGGCTGGTCACGGCCCTGACCCTGGTAGGCGCCGGCCTGGGCGCGGCGGCGACGCAGAGCGCCCTCGCGCAGACGGCGGCCGCCGTCCCCGTGGCCCTCGCGCTGGCCGTCCTCGCAGGCGCCGCCCTGACCGCCGCACGCGACCTCGCCTGAACGCTCAGGACGCGCGACCGCGAGCACGGCCCCGGCGGCCGCCGCGCGTCAGAGCCAGCCGTGCCGCTCGGCGAGCGCGACGGCCTCGGCCCGGTTGCGGACGCCGAGCTTGGCCTGGGCCGCGGACAGGTAGTTGCGGACGGTGCCCGCGGTGAGACCGGCACGCCGGGCGATGGCCGCGGCCGGCAGGCCGAGGGCGGCCAGCCGCAGCACGTCGAGCTCCCGGTCGCTGAGCGGGCAGTCCGGAGCGGCCAGCGCGTAGCGCGGCCCGTCCCGGCGGAACGACACCCGCCCGCCGGACTTGGCGAGCCGGTCGGCCAGGCCCGCAGCCCCGAACTGCGCGGATCGGCCTCGGAACCGGCCGCGCCGTCGTTGCGCACGGTCAGCGTGGCGCCCTCCGGCCCGGCGCCGACCGTGATCGGTCATGCGCGGCCCGTGCACGGAGTCCCTCGATGAACAGGTCCAGATGCCGCCGGGCGAGGGCGTGGTTCTCCTCCTCCGGCAACGGCCCGGGCAGGGGACGCGCGATGCGGACGGCCATCATCCCGATGTCGCCGAACGTGACGTCGCCCGGCAGCGTTCCGGCCTCGTGCGCGGCGGAGACCAGCCCTTCGAGGAGCCGGACGGCCTCCTTCCGCAGCGGCGCCAGCTCGGGATCGCCCTCCAGGTCGACCCGGCCGAGCAGCGCCGGCAGCACGGCGGAGACGCGCAGGTCGAGCGTCCGCCGCAGGTACCTGGCCAGTGCGTCGAACGGGTCGGACTCCTGCTCGCAGGCGTCCCGAACCGCGTCCAGGGTTCCGGTCAGCGCGTCCAGTGCGACGGCGTGCAGCAGCGTGCCGCGATCGGGGAAGCGCCGGTACAGCGTGCCGCTGCCGACCTCCGCCCGCCGCGCGACGTCGTCGAGCGGGACGTCCGGACCGCGCTCGACGATCACGTCCCGCGCCGCCACCAGGATCCGCTCGAGATTGCGCCGCGCATCGGCCCGCATCGTCCACCGCCTCTCGCGGCCCACGATAGCAGAAACGGGGAAAATCTCCCCGCTTACTCTTGCCGACCGCCGCCGGCCGTGCCACAGTCAAGTGGAGAGATATTCCCCGCTTATTGAGGGAGGGGCCATGACGGATCCGACACCCCGCCTGGCGGCCACCGCCGCGATCGTGGTGACGGGCGCGATCCTCACCGTGCTCGACGCGACGATCGTCAGCGTCGCGATCGACACCCTGGCGCGCGACCTCGCGGCGCCGCTGCCCGCGATCCAGTGGGTGATCACCGGCTACGCGCTGGCCCTCACCGCCGTCATCCCGCTCACCGGCTGGGCCGCCGACCGCTTCGGCGGCAAGAGCGTGTGGACGGCGTCGCTCGCCCTGTTCATCCTCGGCTCGCTGCTGTGCGCCCTCGCCTGGTCGGCGCCGAGCCTCATCGCCTTCCGGGTCGTCCAGGGCCTCGGCGGCGGCATGGTCGTCCCCGTCGGCATGACCCTCGTCGCGCAGGCCGCCGGGCCGCACCGGATGGGCCGTGCGATGGGCCTGATCGGCGTCCCGATGATGCTGGGCCCCATGCTCGGGCCCGTCCTCGGCGGCCTGCTGGTCTCCGCCGCCGCCTGGCAGTGGATCTTCCTGGTCAACGTCCCGGTCGGCCTGCTCGCCCTGCTCCTGTCATGGCGGCTGCTGGACAACACCCCCGGCCGCCGGGCCGAGCACCTCGACGTCCCCGGCCTCCTCCTGCTCTCTCCAGCCCTCACCGCGATCGTCTACGCCGTCTCCACCTCCGCCTTCACCCTGAGAACCGAGACCGCCGCCCTCGCGGGAACGATCCTGCTCGCCCTCTTCGCGAGGCATGCGCTGCGCGCCCGCCATCCACTGCTGGACCTGCGCCACCTCGCCGACCGGACGTTCTCCTCCGCCGCCGCGATCCAGATCCTGATCGGCGCCGTCCTGCAGGGCTCCATGCTCCTGCTGCCGCTGTACTACCAGGTCGTCCACCACGCGTCCGCGCTGGCCACCGGCCTCCTCCTGCTCCCGCAGGGCGCCGGCGCCGCCGTGGCCCTGACCGTCACCGGACGGCTCGCCGACCGCGGCCTGGGCAGGCCGACCATCCTGACCGGCCTCCCCCTCCTGGCCGCCGGACTCCTGGCGTACACCGTCCCGTCCGCCGGCTACGCCCTGGTGACGGCCGCGCTCCTGATCACGGGCCTCGGCGCCGGCTGCCTCATGGCCCCCGCCATGTCCATGGCGTACCGCCACATCGACCGCGCCGCCATCCCCCGCGCGACCGCCCTGCCGAACATCACCCAACGCGTCGGCGGCGCACTCGGCACCGCCCTGTACGCCGTCGTCCTCGAACACAACCTCAGCACCACGACCCCGGCCACCGCCTTCGCCCACACCTTCTGGTGGCCCCTCGCCCTCACCGCACTGGCGACCCTGCCGGCCGCCCTCCTACCCCGCACCACCCCGCAGACCACCCCGGCCCCACGAAAGGAACCAGTCCGATGACCACCGAAATCCTCGACGTCGTCACCCGCTGGGCCGACGCCGAACGCACCGGCGACACGTCCGCCTACGACTCCCTCCTCACCCCCGACTTCACCGGCATCGGCCCGGCCGGCTTCACCCTGACCAAACATCAGTGGGCCGCCCGCCACAGCGACCTGACCAACCACCACTTCGAGATCCTCGACCCCAGCACCCGCCGCTACGGCGACGCCGCCATCGTCACCGCCGTCCAGAACCAGCGCACCACCGCCCGCGGCCACGACGCCAGCGGCTCCTTCCGCCTGACCCTCCTCCTCGTCCGCTCCACCGACGGCTGGACCATCGCGAACCTCCAGCTGAGCGGCCCGCTCCGCCCCGCCACGATCTCCCGCGCCGAACTCCAGGCCGCCATCGGCAAGGTCACCATCGTCGACGCCCTGCCCGCCCCCGCCTACGAGCGCCGCCACCTCCCGACCGCCATCAACCTCACCGCCGAAGACGCCCCCGCCAAGGCCGCCACCCTCCTCCCCGACCGCACGGCCCCCATCGTCATCTACTCCACCGACCCCACCTGCACCCGAGCCCCCGACCTGGCCAACGCCCTGACAACCCTCGGCTACCAGAACCTTCGCCTCTACACCGAAGGCATAGAAGCCTGGTCCACCGCAGCCCTCCCCCTAGAACCCTGAGATCCCCTCAACCGCGGGCCTGGTGGCGTGTGAAGTAGTCGGCCAGGTCGGGGTCCAGGCGGGGCACCGTGTAGGGCGTGCCGCCCTCGCGGAGCGAGAGGGTGGCCAGGTAGCCGGCGGCGACGCTCATTCGGGCCGCGACGGGGGAGGTGTCGGTGGGCCCGCCGTCGCGGGCGAAGCGGAGGAACTCCTCGATGACGGCGCCGTCGGCCCCGCCGTGGTCTCCCGTGGCAGGCGGGACGGTGTAGGCGATGTCGGGGGTGGCCCGGTAGCCGGACTGGCGGCTGTTCCACACCTTGACGACGGCGCCCTCCTCGTCGCCGAAGTTCTCCATCCGTCCGTGAGTGCCGATGACGGTGTAGTTGCGCCAGTAGTCGGGGCTGAAATGGCACTGCTGGTAGGCGGCGATGACGCCGTTGTCCAACCGCATGTTCATGACCGAGACGTCTTCGACGTCGATGCGGTGGTGGAAACCGGTGGAGGAGGACGGCGGCCAGGGCGAGGCGGTGAGCCAGCCGTCGGAGGGTGGCGTGCCGGCGGGGCGGCGGGGCAGCGAGCCGTAGACCATGAGGTCGCCGAGGGCGTTCACGCGCTCGGTGTACCCGCCCGCCAGCCAGTGGATGACGTCGATGTCGTGGGCGGCCTTCTGCACGAGCAGCCCGGTCGTTCGCCGGCGTTCGGCGTGCCAGTCTTTGAAGTAGTACTGGCCGCCGCGTCCCACGAAGTGCCGCACCCATACGGTTTTGGGCTCGCCGATGTCGCCGCGCTGGATGACGTCGCGCATCAGCCGGATGACGCCCATGTGCCGCATGTTGTGGCCGAGGTACAGGCGCGTTCCGGTCTTCGCGGCGACGCGCAGCACCTCGTCGCAGTCCTCGATGGTGATCGCAAGGGGTTTCTCCAGGTAGACGGCCTTGCCCGCATGCAGGGCGTCGATGGCGACCGCGGCGTGCGTGTCGTCGGGTGTGGCGATGAGCACGGCGTCGACGTCGTCCCGTTCCAGGAGACGGCGGTGGTCGGTGACGAGGGCGGCACCGTCCGCGCCGAGCCGCCGTGCGCTCTCCCGCAGCCGCGCGGGGTCGGTGTCGCACAGGGCGGTGACGCGCGACCCCCGGCCGGGGCGGTGGGCGGGCGCGGCGAGCACGCCGCGCTGCCCTCCGGCTCCGATCACGCCGAGGCGCAGGTCGTCGGTCATGGTGCTCCTCACTACGGGCCGGAGCCCCGGGCCGGTACCGGCCCGGGGCGGAAGGCGGTGGTCAGCCCGACGCGACCGTGATCTTGTCGATGTCGGGGGCCCAGCCGCCGGGGCCGGCGATGGTGATCGTGTTGTCGCCGCCGGTCAGGGTGACCGGCAGGGTGGTGGTCGCGACGGTGTCCCAGCCGCCGCTGGACGGGAGGCCGACCGTGGTCGCGGTTCCGTTGCCGACCCTGACGGTCGCCGAGCGCGCCTCAGCCGAGGCGTAGGAGATCGTCAGGGTGTGGCTTCCGGCGACGCCGGTGGTGACGTGGTTGAAGGTGAGCGTGCCGCCGTTGCCGAGGTAGCCGACCTTCGCGCCGCCCGAGCATCCGGTGCAGGACGCGACGACGGCCCCGCCGGAGAGCGTGTTGCCCGGGTCCTCGGCCTCGACCGTGGTGGAGGACGACGAGCCGGTCCCGACCGTCATGGCGCCGAGGCCGAGCCAGCCGTCGGCGTTCTGGGCGGCGTTGGCGAAGCGCAGCTTCTTGGCGTTGGCGCTCACGGCCTCCAGCGGGTTCTTCACCCGCATGACGAGCTGGTAGTTCCCGTTCGTGATGCCGGAGAGGCCGACGTCGGCCTGGAAATACTGCGGGTAGCCGAAGTCGCGGTAGGTCGGGTCGGAGCCGACGCCCCAGTCGGGGAACGCCCGGATCTTTTGGGGCATGACGGTCCGCAGGTCCCAGGGGGTGTCCCAGGTCTTCACCACGGTGCCGGAGCTGTTCTTCAGCCCGAGCGTGACCGTCCACGGGTAGTAGAACGGGGCGACACCGTCGTTGGTGATCTGGACGCCGATCCTCGCGGTGCCGCTAACGGAGTTGCGGTAGTAGGCGTTGGTGACGCCCAGGTCGTACCCCATGAGCCGCACCGCGGCGCCTACGTTCGCGTCGGACGGGCTGTATCCGGAGCTCCCTTCGTTGATCTTCCAGGTGGTGTGCTCCAGCTCGATGCACGCCTTCATGTCGTCGACCGCGCCCGACCCGCCGGGCCAGGAGGAGAAGGCCTGGGCCTGGATCTCGGGCCGCACCTCGCCGCCCATCGAGTCGGTGATCCACTTGTTCTCGACGCCCTGGTCGAGGGCCCGCTGGAGCTGGGCGTAGCCGGCGCCGCCGAGCGATCCGGGCAGGGTGACGCCGGCGAGCGGGCTGCCTTCGCGGTAGCAGAAGGAGTCGTCGTGGTAGCCGACGTCGCGGGTGTTGGCCGCGCCTCCGCCGGCGTCGGGGTAGCGGACCTCCAGCTTGGTCTTGCTGAAGGCGCTGTCGTAGGCCTGGAGGATGTCGGCGAGGTGCGCGTTGGTCGGCATGTAGTCGGGGTAGCCGTCGCTGGTGTCGCTGTCGTAGGGCCAGGTGTGCCATTCGCCCCACAGCCCGATGAGGCCGAGGTGGACGAAGCCGAGGCGCGGGTCGCCGTCGTAGCGGGCGCCGAATGCGGCGATGAAGTTCTTCAGGCCGGTGAGCAGGTAGGCGTTGTCGTAGTCGGGGCTGGTGGTGTTCCAGCGGGTGTTGGTGCGGTAGGGGACGTGCCCGTCGAAGCAGTGCGGGATCGCGTTCGCCGGATGGGTGCCGGAGCCGTCGGGGTACTCCATGTAGAACCGGAGCGCGACCTGGTTGCCGTAGCGCGCGCTCTCGTTGAGGGCGGCGTCGACCTTCGACCAGTCGTAGGAGTTGCAGTCGGCCGCGTCGGTCATGATTTCGGAGAGGCCGAAGTAGCTCCAGGTGAGGGAGTGCGGGTAGCCCTGGTTCTGGTCGGCGCCGGGGTTGTAGAAGCGGGCGAATCCCTTGAGCGGGTTGTCGACGGGGCCCGCGGCGGCCGTGAGCGAATGGACGGTCAGGGACGGATCGGGCGTCGCGGGTGCGGCGGGCCGGGGCGGCGGGCCTTGCGGGGACGCGGCGGTGGCGGACGCCGGCGGCAACGTCAGCAGCACGCCTGCGGCGAGCGCGGCGAGTGCGGCGACAGCGCGGTATGACCGCGCCAGGGGCTGGTGCATGGGACGGTGACCTCCTCGGTCGGGGTGGGCAGGGTCCCCCGAAAGTGCGCGGAGCGGAGCGCTCAGGAGATGCGGGCGTCGCCGAGCGTGAGCCAGCCGGGAAGGGTGGTGTCCTGGCCGGCGTTGGCGAAGCGCAGCGGCATGCCGCCGCGCATCGGGTTGGCGGCCCGCAGGACGAGCGTGTAGCCGCCACCGGACCGGCCCGTCCGTGGCAGGCCGGCGGTGGGCAGCGTGGCGGTGAGTTCGACCGGGGCGCCGGGCTTGACGCCGGTCAGTTTCCAGGACGTCGTCCAGGTGCGGGCGATCTTCCGGTCGGGGCCGACGGCGGCGATCTGGATCGGCCAGTCGTAGTAGAAGGGGGCGACGCCGTCGTCCTGCATGCGGACGGAGAGCCTGAGGCCGCGCCGGTCGGTGCCGGTCTTCACTCCGGCGACGGTCTGAACTCCGGTGACGCGGAACCGGTAGCCGAGGGACTTGGCGCTCTGCAGCGCCTTGCCATAGGCGGCGCCGGTGTAGCCGGGGCTGAAGGCGTACTGGTTCAGCAGCCAGGTGGCGTGGGTCTGTGCCACGCCACCGGCGAAGTCGTTGTCGCCGTCGGTGACGCAGTCGTTCGGCACGTCGAAGATGCATCCCTGCAGCTCGGGCCGTAGCTCGCCGGCGACCGGCTCGTCCTTCCACTTGTCGCCCGTCCCGGCCTGGAGCATCAGGTCCATGAAGTTCCAGCCGGTCCCCGGCAGGGTGGAGTAGGCGAACGAGTCGTCGTGGTAGCCCATGTCGAGGGCGGCGTTGTCGGTGCTCGGGTAGCGGACCATGAGCCGGGTCTCGTCGAACGCCTTGTCGTAGGCGCGCAGGACTCTGACCTGCTCGGCCTGGGAGGCGAACCAGTTCTCGGTGCCCGGGTCGCCGTTGTGCGGCCAGGTGTGCCACTCGCCCCAGAAGCCCAGCAGGCCGAGTTGGAGGAATCCGATGCGGGGGTCGCCGTCGTAGCGGTGGCCGAGGGCGGCGATGAACCGGTCGAGTGCGGATGCCAGCCGCGGGTCGTCGTAGTCGGGGGACACGCTCGTCCCGTTGTTGCCGAAGTCGTCGTAGGCGTGGGTGGCCAGGCCCTCGTCCAGCAGGTATTGCGGCACTCCGCTGGGCTGCCCGGGGTAGTCCAGGTAGAACCGGAACGCCGCCTGGTGCCCGCGCGCGGCGATGGCGTCGAGCTGGTCCTCCAGTGCCTTCCAGTCGAACCGGTGCGGGCCCTTCATCACCGCGTTGACCGGCAGGTAGAACCACTCCATCGAGTGGGGGAAGGTCGAGTGGCTTCCGGCGTAGGGGATGAACCCGGACAGCGGGTTGGCGTCCGGGGCCTCGCCCGCGGCCGGCGTACGCCAGCCCGGCCGGGGGCCGGCGGCCGCGGTCGGCGCCATCGCGGCCGCGACGACCGAGGTCAGCGCGGCGGCGGCCGCCCACCGGGCCGGTCCGGGGATCGGGAAGTGGACCATCGCAAGCCCTCCAGGGGGACGCACCGGCCAAGGGTTATGAGGAGCCCTTGACAATTTTCCGATGAGCCACATCATTATTGGCGAGAGCCAACCAGGCAAGAGGGAACCTTCGGAAACCCTCGCCCCCACCCCGAGCTGAGGCACCCATGATCAACACAAGGCGGGTCGGCGCGGCGCTGCTGTGCGGACTGCTGGCCGGAACGGCGCTCACCGCGTGCGGTGGCTCCGGCGACGGCAAGGGCGACGGCCCGGTCACGCTGAACTACTGGCTGTGGGACGACAACCAGCAGGCGTCCTACCAGCAGTGCGCGGACGCCTTCCACACCGCGAACCCGAACATCACCGTCAAGATGACCCAGACGGCGTGGGCGCAGTACTGGCAGAACCTCACCACGCAACTGGCCGCCGGCGACGCCCCCGACGTCTGGACCGACCAGGCGTCGTACTACCCGCAGTTCGTCGCCAGCCAGCAGATCCTCGACATCCAGCCCTACGTCGAGCGGGACAAGGTCGACCTCTCCCAGTACCAGAACGGCCTCGCCGAGGTGTGGACCAAGGACGGCAAGCGCTACGGCCTGCCGAAGGACTGGGACACCGAGGCCGTCGTCTACAACGCCGACATGCTGAGCAAGGCCGGCATCAAGCCCGCCGACCTGGCGAACCTCACCTGGAACCCCACCGACGGCGGCACGTTCGAGCAGACCATCGCCAAGCTCACGATCGACGACAAGGGCCGCAACGGCCTCGACCCGGGCTTCGACAAGAACCACGTGAAGGTCCACGGCTACCAGCCGGAGTGGAACGACGGATCCCAGGGCCAGAACGGGTGGGGCGAACTCGCCGCCGCCAACGGCTTCACCTACCTGGACCGCAATGCCAAGGGCACCAGGTTCCAGTACGACGACCCCAAGCTCGTCCAGACCATCGCCTGGTACAAGGCGGTCACGGACAAGGGGTACGCGACCAGGTTCGACAAGCAGTCGACGCTCGGCATCGACGGCATCATGAACGCCGGCAAGGCCGCGCTGACGATCGCCGGCTCCTGGACCATCAACACCTACCTGGGCGACGGCGCCAAGCAGAAGTTCGCGCTCGCGCCGCTGCCGGTCGGCCCCGTCGGCGCCCGCAAGTCCGCGATCAACGGGCTGTCGGACGCGATCTGGGCCGGCACGAAGCACAAGGACGAAGCCTGGAAGTGGGTCAAGTTCCTCGGCTCCTCCCAGTGCCAGGACATCGTGGCCGCCAACGCGGCCGTCTTCCCGGCGATCAAGACGGCGACGGACAAGGCGCTCGCGGCCCACAAGGCCAAGGGGCGCGACGTGCAGGTCTACGTCGACTACACCAAGACCCCCGGCGCCACCTTCCCGCTGCCGGTCACCGACCACGGCACCGAGGTCAGCCAGATCGTCCAGGACTCGCTGCAGTCGGTCGTCCTCGGCCAGGCCGATCCCGCGTCGGCGCTGAAGAAGGCCAACCAGCAGGTCAACGCCCTGTTCGGCTGACCGTCCGACCCGCTCCCCTCGGCGGGGCGTACCGCTGGGAAGTCCCCCGGCCGGCCGCGATCCGGTGCCGGCCGGGCGGACCCGGCCCAGGGGGCGTCCCGCCGAACCGTTTGATCGCCTCTAAGGAGTCCCATGCCCCTGCTCGTCGACCTGGCCGGCCGCCTCTTCGCGGTCGAGACGGCCGGAGTGCGGCCCCCCGAGCCCGCCGGCGGCGGACTGATCCTGCCGCCCGGCCGGATCGCGGTCCTGCACGGTCTCGGTGACGCCCTCTTCTACCGGCACGGCCAGAACTCCTGGAGCCCGTGCGGGTGGCGGCGGCTCAGCGAGGCACCGCTCCGGATCGCCTCCCCCGAGCGGCGCCTGACCGCCGACGACACCGTCTGGGACGACCCGGCCCGGCACCACTCCTCGGCCGTCGCCGCGCTCCAGGGCGAGGACGGCCGGGTGCTGCTCCTCGGCTCGCTCGGCCTCGGCACCCCGCGGCTGTCCGCCGACCGGGACACCCTCGCCGGCTGGTGCGAGGAGGACGGCGCGCCCTGGTTCCTCGCCTACGGCGACGAGCAGGAGGTCTTCGCCCGCTACGCCGAGCTGCTGGCGGCGCGGCTCGGCAGCAGCGACCGCGTCGCGGGCAACGTGTGGTGCACCTGGTACGCCTACTACGAGGGCATCACCGAGCAGCAGCTCACCAAGGACTTCGCGGCCCTCGCCGAGCTGCCGTTCGACGTCGTCCAGATCGACGACGGCTGGGAGCGGGCGGTGGGCGACTGGCACGCCAACGGCAAGTTCCCCTCCGGCATGGCCGCCCTCGCCGAGCGCATCACGGGCGCCGGCATGCGGGCCGGTCTTTGGATCGCTCCCTTCATCGCCCTGCCGGGCTCCGGGGTCGCCCGCGAGCATCCCGAATGGCTGCTCTCGGACGAGCGGGGCGAGCCGGTGATCGCCGGTCACAACTGGGGGACGGGCTACCACGCGCTCGACACCACGCACCCGGACGTCCGCGAGCACCTCACCGAGTTGATCCGCCGCGTCGTCCACGAGTGGGGGTTCACCTACCTCAAGCTCGACTTCATCAATGCCGGAGCCGTGCCGGGGGTCCGGCACTCGGGGGCGCACCGGGAGCTGGCCTACCGCGAGGCGCTGACGCTGATCCGGCAGGTCGCCGGCCCGGACGCCTACCTGCTCGGCAGCGGCAGCCTGCTGCTCCCCTCCCTCGGCCTGCTCGACGGGCTGCGCAGCGGCCCCGACGTCGCGCCCATGTGGGCCAACTACGCCACCGACGACCCGTCCGACGCGATGGCCTACAACGCCCTGGTCAACACCCTGCACCGGCTGTGGCAGGCGCCGCTCGCGCAGGTCGACCCCGACGTCGTCTACTTCCGCAGCCGCCTCAACCTGCTCACCGACACCCAGATGGGCTGGCTGCGCGACCTCGCCGCGATCTGCGGGTTCAAGGCGGTCTCGGACCCGCCGTCCTGGCTCGGCGCCGGGGAGCTGAAGCAGCTGGCGGACTACCTGGCGGAACGCCCCGACGTGAGGCGGGAGGGCCGCTACCGTTTCGTCATCGACGGCCGTCCCGTCGACTTCGGAGCCGCCCTGGATCCCGGCCGGCTGTACCCGATCTCCTGATCTGACGGCTAGAATTTGTCTTCACCGAAGCGTAAAAGGGGGTCGTGGTGACCGACGGGGCCGCGTCAGGGGCCGATGTCAGCAAGCTCCGCGAGCTCAACTCGCTCAGCGTCGTCAAGGCGATGCGGGGCCAGCCGCCCGCGACGGTCACCGAACTCGCCGGCCGCACCGGCCTGTCCCGGCCCGGCACCGACGTCGTCGTCCGCGGGCTCGTCTCCGACGGGTGGGTCAAGGTCGTCGAACCCGACGGCAGCAGCGTCGGGCGCCCCGCCCGCCGCTACCGCTTCAACGCCGGCGCCGGGCACGTGCTCGGCGTCGACGTCGGCGGCCACAAGATCCTCGTGCTGCTCGCGGACCTGGAGGGCAGGGTCCTGCACAGCCACCGGCTGCCCGTGGAGCCGGAGGCCGACCCGGTCGCGCGGCTCGGCGCCGTCGACACCGCCATCACCCAGTGCCTGGCCGGGGCGGGCATGCGTCCCGACCAGGTCTGGGCGGTGACGGTCGGGGTGACCGGCCCGGTCGACGCCACCGGCCGCACGACCCTGTTCACCCCGCTTCCGGGCTGGTCGAGCGTCTCGCCGGCCGAGCACCTGGCCGCCCGGTTCGCCTGCCCGGTCCTCGTCGAGAACGACTGCAAGCTCGGCGCCGTCGCCGAACGCTGGCAGGGCGCCGCGCAGGACGCCGACGACATCGTCTACGTGCTCGCGGGCATGCGCACCGGCGCCGGCCTCATCCTCGACGGCACGCTGCGGCGCGGCTACGGCGGCGCCGCCGGCGAGATAGGGGCGCTCAAGGCGGTCCGCTGGCTCACCGCCCCGTCGCACCTGGAGAACTGCCGCGGCATCCCCTCGGACGTCCACCCCAACGACAGGGCCGCCTGGGTCTTCGAGCACGCCCGCACGGGCGACCGCGGCGCCAGGACCGCGCTCCGCAAGTACGTCAAGGACCTCGCCGTCGGAGCGGCCGCGCTCGTCCTGGCCCTCGATCCGCAGGTCGTCGTCCTCGGTGGCGGTTACTCCCGCTCCGCGGACCTGATCATCGACCCGCTCGCCCGGGAGCTGGGCCGGCTGTGCCTGCGCGTTCCGGAGATCCGGGCGTCCACGCTCGGCGCCGACAGCGTCGCCCTCGGCGCCCTCCGCGTCGCCCTGGACCACATCGACGCCGAGTTGTTCACCGACGGGATGCCCGCCCCGCTCGTCCTGTCGTCCTGAGGCGCCTTCACACAGGGCCCGCGCCGGACGCGGCCGTCGTCTCCAGATAGCTCGGCGCCATCCAGCCGCGTCGGGAGAAGGCCGTGTCGACGGAGGCCCGGACATCGGCCAGGGCGTCCCGGTGCGCGAGGACGAGGACAGAGCCGCCGAAACCACCACCGAACATGCGGGCGCCGCACGCCTGCGCCGCCAGCGCGGCGTCCACGGCGACGTCCGCCTGCGGCCAGGAGACCTCGTAGTTGTCGCGCAGAGAAGCGTGGCTCGCGGTCAGCAACGGCCCAAGCTCGGCGATCTCGCCCCTGGACAGGAGGCCGACGGCCGCCTCGACGCGGCGGTTCTCCTCGACGACGTGCCTGACCCGGCGGCGCATCACCGGATCCTTCAGCGATCCGGCCGCCTCCGGATCCACGACGTCCCGGAGCGACCCGACCCCCAGCGCACGCGCCGCCTCTTCACAGCAGGACCGGCGGCTCGCATATTCACCGTCCCCGAGCCGGTGCCCGGCACGCGTGTCGACCACGAGAACGCGATGGTCACCCAGCCGTAGCGGCACGTGGGTGGCGGCACCACTGCGGCAGTCCAGCAGGAGCGCATGGTCGGCGCGGCACAGCAGCGCAGCCGACTGGTCGAGGATCCCGCACGGCACCCCGGCGTACTCGTGCTCGGCCCGCTGCGCGATCCTCGCGAGCTCCTCGCCACCGGCGTCGAGCTCGTAGAGGCCAGCGAGCGCCACAGCGGTGGCGCATTCCAGAGCCGCACTGGACGACACGCCCGCGCCCTGCGGAAGGTCCGAGGTGAACCGCAGCGCGGCGCCGCCGACCGGATGCCCGGCATCGCGCAGGCAGGCCGCGACACCGGCGACATAGGCCGACCATCCGGTGACCGCGCCGGGGACCAGCGCCGCCAGGTCGACGCGTTCCGTGCGCCCCAGGGAGTGCATCTCCAGGACGTCGTCGTCGCGGCGGCAGCCGGTGACCGTGATGCCCTGAGGCAGCGCGTAGGGCAGGACCAGACCGTCGTTGTAGTCGGTGTGCTCGCCGATCAGGTTGACCCGGCCGGGCGCACGCCACGACCCGACCGGCCGGCGTCGCCGGGATCGCAGAAGCCTCACGCCCGTTCCCGCTGCGGGACGTTCCGCAGCCGCTCGGCGGCGGTCTCCGGGCGAACGTCGTTGATGAACGCCCCCGCGCCCGACTCGCTGGACGCCAGGAACTTCCACCGGTCCGCGGACCTGCGGGTGGTGAAGACCTGAACGTAGAAATGGGCGAGGTCGGTCTGGTTCAGCGGAGGCTGGTGCCAGCACGCCATGTAGGCGGTCTCGCCGTCGCCGAAGAGGTCTTCGAACTTGCGCAGCACGTCGCCGTACAACCACATCAACTCGGCGAGACCATCATCGTCCAGGCCGGTCAGGTACGGAACGCACCCGCGCG
Source organism: Actinomadura sp. NTSP31 (assembly GCF_041951385.1). Classification (NCBI taxonomy): domain Bacteria; kingdom Bacillati; phylum Actinomycetota; class Actinomycetes; order Streptosporangiales; family Thermomonosporaceae; genus Actinomadura; species Actinomadura sp. NTSP31. The sequence goes on from NZ_JBGNUT010000017.1 coordinate 80,482, forward strand.
GCGCAATATGCACCTCATACGGCCACCGCGCCGCCTCAGGCACGAACGCCACGAAGCCCTCCGTCTCGGCGACGACGAGCGGGCCGGCCGCCTGGTCCGCGACGATCGAGCACAGCAAGCAGCCGCCGCCCGCGGCGCGGTGCGCCCGCGCCGTCCGCAGGACCGACGTCTGGACGGGCGGGAGGTAGGGATAGGCGTAGATCTGCCCGTGCGGATGGGTGAGCGTCGCCCCCACCTGCGCACCCCGGTTCTCGAAGACGAACACCTGCTCCACACCGGGCAGCGCGGACAGCGCAGCGGTGCGGTCGGCCCAGGCTCGGCCAATGGTGAACCGACGCGCATCTGAGAGACCCGCGAAAGAACGGTCGTGGTCGCTGGAGAACGAGACCACCTCGCACCGGCCACCGACCGGACCGCCCAGCGAGGGAAAGCGGTTCTCGAAGACCGCGACATGATAATCACCGGCGGGAATCTCGGTGGGGTGGCCGGGCCGGCTCGGACACAGCGGACAGTCACCGCCCGCCGAGCTCACCGTCCGCGTCTGGCGATGGGCGGCGACCAGGACCGGCTCGCCGGTCAACCTGTCATGCCGCAGCTCCGCGCCGGCCGCGAACGCGTGCAGCGAACGCGTGTCGGGCGCCGTCCGGTCATGACCGGGGCCGTCGTCGAAGTAGAACAACCGCCGCCCGTCGGCCAGGACGACGGACGTCCGATCCACCGCCCGCAGCCCTTCGATCATGCCGGTCACTTCATGCCGGAGAAGTTGAGGGACTGGACCAGGCGCTTGCCGAGGAAGAGGAGCAGGACCAGCACGGGGAGGACCGAGATGACCGATCCGGCCATCAGCCCCGTCCAGTCCGGCGCCGTGTTCGGGGACTGCTGGAGGAACACGCCCAGGCCGACCGTGAGGACGCGGCTGCCCTCACCCTTGCCGACCAGCAGCGGCCACAGGTAGTCCTTCCAGCTCCACACGACGGTCGTCAGCCCGACGGTGATCAGCGGGCCGCGGCTCATCGGGAGGATGATCCGCCAGAACATCCCCCAGGGCCCGATCCCCTCCAGCGTCGCGGCCTCCTCGACGTCCCTCGGGATCGACAGGAAGAACTGCCGCAGGAAGAAGACGGCGAAGGGCGTCATCAGCAGGCTGGGCAGCGCCATGCCCTGCATGCTGTTGAGCATCCCGAGCTGCTTGACCAGGACGAAGTTCGGCAGCAGCGTGAAGATCGGCGGGACCATCAGCGCCGCGACGATGACCCCGAACGCCAGGTCGCGGCCCGGGAAGCGCAGCCGGGCGAAGGCGTACCCGGCCATCGCGCAGCAGAAGGTCTGCACCACCGCGATGAGACCGCTGTAGATCATCGAGTTCAGCGTGTACCGCAGGAAGTCGATCTGCGCGCCCGAGCCGCCCGCGGACCGCGCCCGCCGGGCGTCGACCAGCCCCAGCACGCGCCTGAAGTTGATCAGTGTCGGATGCTGCGGCCACAGGGACGTCGAGTCCCGATACAGATCGGCCGCCGGCGTGAGCGCCGTCCTGACCATCCAGTAGAACGGAAAAACAGTGACGGCGATCGCGAGGGCGAGGACGGCCCAGGAGGTGCCTCGGCCCATACGGGAGAACAATCGGGGGCTCCTAACCGAGGTCCGAGCGGGAGGCGCGCAGCAACCGCATCTGCAGGGCCGTCAGCAGGCCCAGGAGGACGACGAGGACCATCGCCACGGCAGCGGCGTAGCCCATGTGGAAATACGTGAAAGCCTGCTGGTAGATGTAGTAGTAGATGACGCGGGTCTCGGGGATCGGGGCCTTCCCCCCGTAGGCGACCGCGACGGTGTCGAAGATCTGGAACGAACCGATCAGGGACACCACCAGCACGAGCGCCAGGATCGGGCGCAGCAGCGGCAGCGTGATCGACCGGAACATGCGCGCCTCCCCTGCCCCGTCGATCGCGGCGCTCTCGTACAGGTGCTGCGGAATCTGAAGCATCCCCGCATACAGCAGCAGCGCGGTGTAACCGGTGTAAGCCCAGCTGTTCACCAGCGCGACCAGCGGCATCGCCCAGGTCGGCGAGTTGAACGACAGGGTCGTGTCGATCCCGGCACCACCGAGAAGGTGGTTGACGAACCCAAGATCCGGATCCAGCAGCCAGGCCCACAACAGCCCCACCGTCACGTTGGGCACCAGCCACGGGACAAGGAGCGCCGCCCGGAGCACGACCGACCGGGTGAGCCGGTGCATCAACGCGGCGAGACCCAGCGCCAGGACCGTCTGGGATGCGATGTTGACGACCACGTAGTAGGCGGTGACCTTGAGAGCGTTCCAGAACTGCATGTCGTCGACGAGGTGCCGGTAGTTGTCGGCACCGACGTAGGCCGGGTCGTTGAGCAGGCTGTAGTCGGTGAGCGAGTACCAGATGCCCCGGACCGTCGGATAGGCGTAGAAGACCAGGAAGCCGACGAGGACAGGCAGGAGGAACAGCCACCCGACCCGCCGATCGTCCCGCCGCCTGCGCCGACCTGCCGGCTTCACCCCCGGCCTCGCCCCGGCATCGAGCTGCGTTCCAACCGCTTGCATCCGCGCCCCTCCTCGGGATTCCCCGGGACGATCCAACCGCCCACCCAGGCAATAATGATGCGGGCAAGCGAATATTTGTCAAGAGCGAATCGTAAATACGCTCAGGCTGACCCGTCGGCATCACCCATCCCCCGGTGTACCGTTCCGGACATGACGCCACGGCGTCCTTCCGGTGAGCGTGGTCCACGAGCGCAGGCGCGCTCGCCCGCCCGGTCTCCCCGTACGACACGCGCTGCGGGGGCCGCTGCCCAACGGCGGCGAACCCCCTCAAGCCCAGACACGCGAGCGCAAACGCGCCCTGACCGCCGTACTCCAAGTTCATCGACGACCCGTCGTCGTCGGCCGCAGACCTTCACGATCAATGCACCCGCCTAACGCTCACCGCCCAGGACCACACAACGTCCTGCGCGCCCTCCCCCCAGAACCCACGCAGCGCCTCACCAAAACTGCCAGATGAGGCCGGGACCGCCGCGCAATCCTCGTCGGGCTGGGTCTGTCGCGCGATCAGGCCGAAGAGCGCGACGTCCCGTTCATCAGGACCGTCGGGCTGCTGCCCTTCGCCGACCGGCTCGCCGTGGAGGTCCTGGTGCAGGATCTGGCTCGCAGAGCGATCACGACGCCATCCACGGGTCCGCTCCGTCGAGGCGCTCGCCGGCCACGCGCATCCGGCGGTGCGCCAGGGGGTGCTCTCCACACCCGGATACCTGCTGCCCGGCGACCTCGCACGGAAGCTCGCCGAGGCCCACGGGCTGCCCGAGACGCTTGACGGGCCGGCAGTGGACGACGCCGTCTGGGGGGCCGGAAACCTGCTCCTCGCGATGACCGGCACCGATGGCCACCAGCCCGAGATCAGCAGATATCGGGACGCCGTGATCGTCTATCGGCGCTGAGCCGATCTCGCGGACCGGCGACACTGGAGCGAGCCTCCCTGCTGACCACGGCCGTCCAGGACCTGTGCACCGGCCCGGCGGCCCCGATGGCCCGCCCGCTGCGCCGAGGTCTCATCGACACGATCAACCGTGTGCTGCGCTCTGAGCCGTGGAGCGAGATGCTGCACCGCGGTGCGCGTTCCAGCGACCCGATCGAGGCCAGGCGCGCCACCTGGGTCCTCGATGAGGCCGCGCGCGACGACGTCCCCGAAGGAAGGTACGCGATCCGGGTCGTGGTGCCCGACCCGAACCTGGTCCGCGTCGAAGCCAGGGTCATGGTGGACGGGACGCCGGTCGTCGTGACCGCGTTCGACAAAGGACCCGCCAAAAGCCCCGAGGACCTGGTCCACAGCGGGCGGCTCAAAGCGACGAGCGATCCCAGAGAGGTCATGCTCGCCAAGGCGCACTGCGCCGAGGGATGCTCCGGTGGGCTCTACACCACGATCGTCCGCGAGAAAGCCGAGGTCGTCTGGAAGGACTGGCGGTCCTCCATGCCCGGCGATCCACCACAGGACGTGCGGTTCGATGCGGCCGAATACGACCGGGAGCTCGCCCGCGCAGCCCACGACCACGGCTGGGAATGGCCAGCTCGCGCGCCGCCCCGACGATCCTCGGCCGATGGGACTGCGCGCCCGGACGGTTCACCGCCTGGCTCCGGGAGTTCGACACCGCCCGCCTGACGCTCGACCATCCGGCACGCAGAGGCTCCTTTGAGGACCCCTCCCTACAGTTCGGCCTCGTGATCGACGTCCAAGACCGCGCCCCGCACACCGTCGCAGCCGAGCTCATCGAATCGATACGGAACACCGACCCGAAGTCGGCCGCAGAGATGATCGATGAAGGGCAAACGCTAAAAGGAAGACTTCCCTATATATGAATCGACCTCTGGCCTAGCATTCCCTGCTTGGATGGCGAGATCTGAACCCACGACCTCTTTGTCCCGAACCCCAAGTAATGCCCATTTGGGGGTCATGCAAGTGAAGGCGATCCGCGTTAAAATCCCAGGTAGACGGCCTGTGGCGGTGTCATCCATTCACGGACAAGGATGGCCCGTCCGCCACCGTCCACGGACAAATCACGGACGGATAATCATGGAGGATCGGCGCCTTGGGATACGCGAAGAAGCGCAAGGGCAACAACGGAAAGTACCGCTACACGGCCTGCTATGTCGACATCAGGGGTCGACTGCGGTCGGCCGGGACATACTCCAACAAAAAGGACGCCGACAAAGCCTGGCAACGAGCAGAGGTCGAAGTCTCCAGAGGCCGCACGGGAGACCCCGGCCGAGGAAGGCAACGCTTCAAGGACTACGTGGAGGAGACCTGGCTCCCGAACCACCAGGTCGAGGCCACACCCGCGAGGGCTACACGTACGCGATCTACAGGAACATCATGCCGACGTTCGGCTCGATGCGGATGATCGACATCCTCCCCGAGCACGTCCGCGCATGGATCACGGCCCTCAAGAACCAGGGCATGAAGCCAGTGAGCATCCGCCACAACAAGATCATTCTCAGTGCCATCTTCACCACGGCCATGGACGACCAGGTCACCTTCATCCACCCCTGCCGCGGAGTACGCACGCCTCCGGTCGTCCGCAAGCCCCTCGAGCAGTTCGACGACGTCTACCACGCACTCCCCGAGGGCGCCTTCCGGCTCCTCGCCGAAACCGAGATTGAGAGCGGCCTCCGCTGGGGCGAGCTCAGCGAGCTGCGCGTGAAGGACCTCAACCTCAGGTCCCGCATCCTCACGGTCAGCCGCACCGTCGTCGAGCTGAACCCGAAGTTCCACCCGGAAGGCCGCCACTTCCTCGTCAAGGACTACCCGAAGGACAAGGAGTATCGCCGCTTCAAGCTCAGCACCCAGATCACCGAGAAGCTGGAAGCCCACATCAGATCAGCGAACCTTACCCAAGACGACCTCCTCTTCCAGATGCCACCCCAAGACAAGCCCCGAGCCCGCATCACCGAGATCCCAGACCCTGCCACCCTCGGCCGCACGGAACCGAACGAGAAGGGCCGCACCTACAACCACGGCACCCTCAGCGGCTACACCGCCGGCCGCTGCCGCTGCGACTACTGCCGAGGTGCCTTCACCCTCTACCGAGCCGCCCGCCGCGCGAACGGCAAGGACAACCCGCGCCCCCGACGCGTCCGCGAGACCGACGGTCACATCCCCAACGACTGGTTCCGTCGCAAGATCTGGTACCCCGCCCTGGCCGCCGCCGGCCTCAACTTCAGACCCACCATGCGCGACCTACGCCACGCCCACGCTTCCTGGCTCCTCAACGGCGGCGCCGACCTCCAGGTGGTGAAGGAACGCCTAGGCCATGCCTCCATCGCCACCACCGAGCGCTACCTACACACCCTCCCCGACGCCAACGAAACAGCCCTAGAAGCCCTAGCCAAAACCCGCAATCGCGCAACCACCCACTAGAGGGGCCTATCTGTAGGGAGGGTCGGCCACACCTGCCCTCCCGCAGGCCAAGACTCCTGTGTATCAACGACCAGAGGTCGACCTGTCATGCGTCGCGCCGGCAGGAGTCTTACTGATTCGGCGAACGAGGCGTTCGCAGACAGAGCCAACTTCGGTGCCGATGGCAAGCTCCGGCGAGTCTCTGGTCACAAGTCGCGTCAGCATGAGAGGTCCCTAGGTGCTGGCCGCTGCAGGGGCTCGGTGATGGTGGTGGCTGCCTGTCCGGAGAAGCGGATGTCGGGGTGCGCGGTGCGGCATGCACCCATCCCAACGACACCGCCGACGGTGAACTCCCGGCGCCAGGTAGTGCAGCGTCCCCGCGACGGCTCGGCCTGCTCACCGCTGGCCTGTGCATGCGGAGAGTGCTGAACTACTGGCACACCCGAGTCTCCCGGGGGTTCTGTAGGCGGTTCCGCTTCGGCAGTGCCTTCTCCGATCGCTGTGCTATTGACTACGAATACCGTATTTGTCGCATTAAAACCAAATCAGGCGGCCCGCGTTGAGGAATTTTTGCTGATCCGTAATGCATGCGGCAGGTGCATGTCGACCTCGAAATGCTTCTTAAGAGGTGAGGGCGTGACCAGTGATGGTTGCGGCCGGATCGGCTCGGCGGACACGATCTACCTCGGGAGACAAGGTGGGCATAATCGAACAACGATTCAAATCGAAGAAGACCGCACAAAATGCGACAACGTTCGAATATCAAAAGTTCGCTGAGAAAGTCACCAAGATCGCTATGGAGGCCGCCCACTGCTACTTTTTGGGCGCCGCGGCGGCAGACGAGGTCTGCGATGTGGTCGCGAAGAACCTTAAGAGGCAGCTGGAAACGGGCAAGTCGGAATCAATCGCCAACATCGATCTATATGTCAGACGAATGGCGTATCGGACGGCGAAGAGAATAGCTAACAAGAAGGAAAATCGGGATCGCTGTGACGGCTTCGATCTGACAAAAATCGCTGATGACGAATCGGGCTTGGTGACGCCTGACCAAGTGCCCTTTCTCCTCGCCTTCAAGCAGGCACTGGACAAGCTGCCGCAGGAGCAGCGTGAGGTCTTCTCCTGTCGATCCCTGCAGAGGATGACGGAAAGGCAGACGGCGGAAGTGCTTGGAATCAGCCCTTCTTCCGTGCGAAGGCGCAATGCGAAAGCGAGGCAGCGCATGAAGGACATAATCTTCCCAGAGAACGAGAAGGACGGAGGACGTACGGCATGAAGCGGAAAAGGCACTCTGACTCGCGAGACGAGCAGTTCGATCACCTGGTAGAGGCGTACCGCGAATACTACAAAAACAGTATCCGTCTTTCGGAGGCGCGGAATCTGGCCCTGGTCCAGGAACTCTTCGCAGACGATCCCGGCGTCGCCGTGAAGCGCCCGGTGGTGAACGCCCGGCTAGCGCGCTCCAAACTTCGTGCTGCTGGCTGCGTTCTTCTTGTACACCCCAGGATCGCCGTTACGGGAGGTGTCGCTCTCTTCGCAGTTCTGGGCTGCGCCACAGTCCTGACCTGGGTCCTGACTGGAATGGGAACTGACATAGGGCGGCCCGCGACTGCGGGGCCGAGCGTACGAAGCGGTAGTCCCCCAAAGCAGGGGGGCCGCGGCGTGGCTTACATCGCCAATGTCAGCCCACAAGAGTACACCGAACGCAACGACTCCAAGATGGCCAACGAGAGCAAGGTGAGACACCAGGCGAAAGGCGGAATCCGCGCTTTCCCTGTCCATATCACGAAGTCACGCGGCAGGGAGGATTCCTCGGCCGGACCATCCTGGACCATCGAGAGTAATCTGCCGGTGGCCCAGGTGGAGATCAAGCTGAGCGAGAAGATCGCGACCGGCATCCTCAAAGCCGAGATCGGGCCGAAGAAGGGTTCGGTGCACTGTGAATGGACGGCGGCGGTCAACGGAACAACGCAGCAGCCGGTCAAGACAGGAAATATGAAAATCGGTTTCAAGATCGCTCAGGAGACCGATTCGGTGACCGTGGGAGTCAGGCGAAAGCAGGGAGCCGGCACTTGTATCGCGACCCATCTCCACTTCGACCCTGCCGTGCAGCGGAGCGGACCCGACCGGCTCCGGCCGGAGTCGCCGCAGACTGGCGACCCAGGGTCACTGGTGCCGACCACGCCGCCGCCATCCGCCTCGCCCAGCCCTACACCAGTCGCCTCGTGATCGCGCCGTCCGGCTGACTACACCCCATCGGATACTCACGCCACCAGATACGGCCGTATCGGTGGAGCCGGTGTCCTCAGCCAGGAGCCGGCTCCACCGCGGTCGGTCACCCTGCTGTCGACAGGGTGGCCGGTCCCCGGAGCGGCCCACCAACCCAGATGACGATCTAGACAGAGGAAGGCCGCCCACAAGATGAATAGTCTAGAGCGCCGCATCGGCCCCCGACAGCGCCCGCACTCCGAGTGGCGGAAGAGTAGCTACTCGGGTGGTGAGAGCTGCTGTGTCGAGCTCCGCCTGCTGCCAACGGGGACCATCTTCGTCCGCGACAGCAAGGCACCTGACGGTGACCGTTTGGCCCTAACCATCGATGAGTGCCGGGCCTTCTTGAACGCGGCGAAGGGAGGCCGCCGCGCCCCGGTCGCTTGAGCGAAGCCGGCTGAAGGCTTCGTCTCGGCGGAGCCTTCAGCCAGGGTGCCGATACGCCACGGCGATCTGGGGGACATACGACCCACCGCTGAAGCGCGCGTCTGCATACTGCCTATAGCAATTTTCGACCCGGCCTGGCCACCACGCCGCCGATACACCGGCCCCATACACCAGTCCCGTCGAGGCACACGGAGCGCTGCTGTCACCCTCCTTCGGTAGCGCAGCCGACGAAATCATGGCACCTTGGCACTACGTCGAATGGAATGCGTACTGATCTGGAGTGCCGTCACGTCTGGGGGGCATCGTGCCGAGCAAGAACAGCGGACGGGCGGACTGGGCCCGTCTCAGGGAGTTCCTGACCGCTCGCCCAGAGAACGAGGCTGCCGTCGGCCTATCATGGGCCGATCTGTCGCAGATCGTGGGAGGCATCCCTGACTCGGCGGCACGGCATTATCCGCAATGGTGGCATGGTGATCGGTCACACGTCCGCGCATGGCGGGAGGCAGGTTACACAGCGACCGAGATTCAGCCCCGGCGGTCGGTAACCTTTCGACGAACGGGAACCAGCGACTCGACGAATCGTGACAGCGCTCGTCGGCGGGAGAACGTATTATCACCGAATGGCACTGTGCGAATGCTACAGAGGCTCATCGGCAGCGAGACGCTTCTGTTGATTCCCTGCTCGAAAACAAAGAGAACCGGCGGATCCTCTGAGCGCTGGGAATCGGTGCCGTGGCCTTCCGCGCTTCTCGCGGCGCGGCGGCAGAATCGTGCAATAGCGAACGTGGACGAACGACGGTTGATGCCCGCCTGGCGTCGCTACGATGGCGGCTTCTACGCAACCGCTGGAGACGGACTGCTCGAAGCTGTGGCTCGGGATGCACCCCTGCTCATTCTCAGCGGTGGGTACGGGCTATTGCGCCCGGAGGAACCAATTGGTGATTACAACAAGGTCATGCGCATGTCGGACTGGCCAGCCGGCCTTCTCGAAGACCTGCTGATCGGTGAAGCGAGACGCCGCAACGTGTCGTCGATCGTAGCTTTTGCAGCCAGTAGCTCTGACTACGCGAAGCTCGTACGACGCACGTCCTGGGAACAAGCAGGAGCCGACGCATTCCTGGTGACCATCAAGGACGCAGGGAAGGGAGCATCGGGTAAGGTGCCGCGTCGGCTCGGACAGGCTTTTACCTGTTTCTGGGAGGGACGGCCTGCCGATGGATATCCGGAAGGTACGTCAGTGGAGCGTCTGGGGTGAGCGTCATGCAGGAAGAGCGTCGACTGGCTACTGACCGGTTCTACGCCATACTTGATGAGCTGACCGAGCGGCTCGGTGGACCGAGGCTGCTCAAGAATTGCACCCAGGCTGACGGGTGGCCTCAGTACGGTGTGGAGTTCTTCCTCGAAGACGGCCAGGTTCGAGCAGGGGAGAACCGGCTTCGGGTCGTGCGGGTGGGCAGCCATGCGTTGGGGGCCACATCGCAGGCCACCTTCTGGACTAGGCTCGCCCAACACCGAGGTCCAGTGAGCGGAAGCAAAGCAGGGGTAGGCAATCACCGCGGCTCAATCTTCCGGCAGCACGTCGGCAGCGCGTTGCTGCAGACAGGGCGATGGTCGGCCGAGGTGCAGATGTCCTGGGGCCAGAGGAAGGTGAGCCCTGCGCAGCGCGAAGCCGAGTATCCGCTTGAGCGAGCTGTAAGCGAGCGCATCGGCGCTCTGCCGCTACTTTGGCTTGAAGTGCCCGATCGCGAACACCGCATATCCATACGAGCCAACTCGATCGCCCTCCTCTCCCGTTGCAATGGCGGAACCCACCCGATCAGCCCCGGCTGGCTCGGCCTGGACGCGAGAAACGATAATGTTTGCAGATCCGGCCTATGGAATAGCGAGCACGTGGATGATCCTTACGACCCTGCCTTCCTGGATCTCATGGAAGCTCGTCTGAGGCTCCAGTCGTAGGTTTCTATGTCGCCTAGTCTTCGGGCTGGCACTCTGTCGTTGACAGAAACTCAGGTGGCTTGAACGAGTTCGAGCCTGTCCAGATCATTGGAGTCATGCACAGCTGCGGAACCGACGTTGCTCACGCCCTCGTATGCCGCCAAGTAGAGGAAGCTGCGCACGCCTTGGGGCGCGAGATAACCCAGAAGGGACGGATCTGGCCCTTCTGAATGTCGAGTCACTCTGCGCTATCGCTGAGCGATGAAGTCGAGCTCGTTCCTCTTCGCCCTGGTGACGAGGCCGGTGAAGCTCTCGATGGAGAGCGAGAGGTACTCGCTGTCCGAGGCCTTGCTGTCTCGTAGGCCGATGGTGTCGTCGAGCTGGGCGACCTCCACGCACTGGCCGCTCGTCCCATCGCTGGACCGGCTGCTCTTGCGCCATTGGGGGGAAGTCACGTCATGGTCTCCATCAGTTGCTTGATCAGGCTCCGACTGGAGTCTACGGGGAGAGCAACCGCCCCAATACGGTCGAACCTGTCCAGCAGCCTTCGACTTCGTCGGCTTCCGGGACGAGCCGGCCTCCGGTGGGCGCCTCGACGTAGCCGACCTGGCCCTCCTTGACCTTGATGACTTTGAACGGCCCGTCGAGGCCGGCGTTCGCGCCCGCCGTGTTCGGGACGATCCGCAACATCACGTTCGGCAGCTCGGACACCTCAAGGAGCTTCGCGAGCTGCTCTCGCATGACCGTCTTGCCCCCCACCAGGCAAGCCATGGCCGTCTCCGCCAGCAGTACCCACAGGTCAGCTGGGCTTTCCTTGGTGAGGATCTGCTGCCGCGCCATCCGTGCCTCTACCAGGGCATCGATCCCCGGCTCCCGCCCCTCGACTAGGAGAGCGCGCGCGTAGGCGGGCGTCTGCAAGAGCGCGGGGATCAGTTGGCCGCTGTAGATCCTCAGGACGGTCGCGCGTCCCTCGGAGTCGGTGAAGGTCTTGAACCAGTTCGGATCGTGCCCGAGTCGCGCGTACCAGAGCATGATCGTGAACATGCCGCCGGTGTTCCACTCCGTGTCGAGGACGGACGCCTGTGCGTCGGTCAGCTTCGCCTCACAGTTCTCCAGTCTGGAAATCGAGGAACGAGAGCAGTTGAGAAGCTCGGCCAGGGCATGGCCTGACATGCCGTGCTGCATGCGCTGAAACCGCAGGTGGTAGGCCATCCACGCCCACATCGACGATCGCGGGTCGGGGGCCTCGTTGATGTGCATGAAGTGTCCGTCCGTCGGTTGAATTCCCAGACATTCCAGGGAACGGCGACACAGTAACTCTCTAGGAGCACGCTTGTCGCGAGAACTGCGAGGTCAGAGCAGCGGAACGGGGAATCGGCATATGCCGGACAATTTGGAACAAGAACTGCATCTAAGGCGGCGTCATCACCTCCTGACCTGGCTGGCGGACCAATTGCCGCACCACGAAGTGCACCCTGAAGTCCTCGGTGCCGGCGAGAAGGCCGTCCTGCGCGTCACGAACCACCGCACGCAAAGGATCCACTTCGTCGCGTGCATCCCCGCACCTCAGGCTGGCACGTGGGCGTGGGTGTGGTCCTTCGACTGGGCCTTGGTCACCGACCCCCGCGCCGTCCCAGCGATCGCAAAGGCGGTGACCCGATGACGACGTGGATCATCCTCGGCCGCACGACCCTGCCCGCGATTCCCAAGAGCGTCGGCGAAGCCCGCCGGTTCGCCGCCGCGGTACTGGGCGGCAGCGAGCACACGGCCACGGCACAACTGCTGATCTCCGAAGCCTGCACCAACAGCGTGAAGCACTCCGACTCCCGCCACGGCGGCTCGTTCAATATCACGCTGTACGACTGTGGCGGCTGCCTGCGCTGCGAGGTCATCGACGGAGGCGCCACCATCACCCCGACTCGCCGCAAGGGCACCGAACTCCGCGACCGTGGTCACGGTCTCGTCCTCATCGAGGCCCTCGCCGCCCGCTCCGGCTACGACACGGACAGCTCTGGACGACTGACCACCTGGTTCGAACTCACCTGACGTTCCCGCCCCGCACCAACGCTTCCGCCGGCATGAGTCTCAAAACGCGAATGGTGCGGGCAGCCGCACGGCTGCTTGAGAGGAGACGGCGTGGCGGCCATCAGATGGAGTTACGCCAGAACGTGACTGTCTGCCCATGTGACCCGGGCAGCGGTCATGAGATCACGACGAGCCTCGCCGTCGGCCCGTCGACAACGCCACCGGGCGCCCTGGCAGGGGCACCCCGCTCATCAGCGAAGAGCCTCCCGACATCGTGATCCATGACGCCCGCAGCCTCCACCTGTACCCGTTGCTGCGGACATCGTCTCGCGAGGCTGTCAGCCGATGCCCATGACTTTGGATTCGACGGCTGCGAGAACATCACAAGACTTGAGCTCCGCCTCGTGATGGGGAGGGATTTCAAGTGCCGCCGTCGACAGTGAGGGATGCTCGCTTGTCCACCGCTCGTCCGACGCGGTCCCGTGCTCGTCCGCGTTGGTCCCGGGCTTGTCCTGCACTCGTCTGCACTTGTCCCCGGTCTATCCGTGCTTGCCCGCCGTTTGTCCGCGCGGACGGACTGTCGTCCGCCTGCCGTCCGCCGGGGCGGACGGCGGACGGCGGGCGGACGGCGGCGGACGAGTTACGGACGGACCGTCCGCCGCACAGCGGACGAAGGCGGGACAGGGCTCGGCGATCGTTGGTGCAGCATCGACGCCTCCGACGAAGAGTTGCCCAGTGCGGCCCATCATCGGCGGCATCTTGTACGCGAGCCACCCTCGCACCCAATCGCCGCCGCGAGACCGGCGTCGGTTCGCCGCTCGAACCTGCCGTGAGCGACCGGTCGACCTCCAAAGAAATCTCGAGGGAGGTAAGTGTCGCGAAGACTCTCTGCACGCGAAGTTCTATAGCGTGGCTCCTGTCAATTGAAGATCTGAACTGCCTGATATTCAACGACACGGTTCGGCACGGATAAACGCTCTGCGACCGAACGAAGAATCGGCCGGCAGAGTCGCCGATGACCCTACTAAGCGGCTGCAAGGTAGGACCGTGTCGCGACACGTAATGGACCGGCAGCGGTCCATCACGTGCACACCCGGTCGGGTCGACCGGGCGCGGTCGTGATCGATGTGGTCGGAGGCGGAGCTACGGAAGACGAGCAGGTCAGCACATCGCGCAAGATGCAACGACGCTCGCAGCTCGGCGAGGGGCGCCGGCGGGACCGGGAGATGAGGTTCCGAGTCAGCGACGAGGAATACAAGGAGATCTCCGAAGCAGCGCACCGAGCGGGAGCTGCCTACGGGACATTCATCGTCCACACCGTACAAGCGGCCAATCGCCAACACAGATCCGGATACGAACTGACGCCGGATATCTGCGAGGAACTACGCGGCATCGCGCGACAGCTGAACCGGATTGGCGTGAACCTCAATCAGCTGGCCCGCGTCGCGAATGCGACGGGACAGGTACCCCACGAACTGCCCGCTGCGTTGGCGTACCTGCAGAACGTTCTTCGAAGAGTGGACGCCTCGTCCGTCGAACTCGGTCGGCTCCAGCGTTGATCGGCAAAGTGACCCGAGGCGAAAGCGTCGCCCGGTTGCTGTCCTACCTCTACGGCCCCGGCCGGCGCAACGAACACGTCAATCCCCACCTTGTCGCAGGCTTTCGACTCCCCATGGCCCTGGAACCCGGACTGGACGCCCGAGGCGATCGGGACTTCCGGCACCTGGTCGGAGTCCTGACCTCCCCACTCGACACCCTCCGACACACCCCGCTGGCCTCGCCGATCTGGCAGTGCTCGGTCCGCGCCGCCCCCGCGGACCGACCCCTGTCGGACGACGAATGGGCCGACATCGCCGAGGAGGTGATGCACCAGACCGGGTTCGCGCCGCGAGGCGACGACGAAGCATGCCGCTGGATCGCAGTGCGACATGCCGAGGACCACATCCACCTCGTCGCCGTCCTGGCGCGCGAGGACGGGCGCAACCCCAACGTCCACCGCGACTACTTCAAGGCCGCCGACGCCTGCCATATCGTCGAGACGCGTTACGAACTCACCCGGACCGCGCCCACAGACCGGACAGCAGCCCCACGACCAACCCGAGCCGAGACAGAACTTGCCCACCGCAAGAACTGGCCCGAGCCGCCCCGCGCCACCCTCCGTCGGCACGTAGCCACCGCAGCTGCCGGAGCCGAGAACGAGGACGACTTCTTCACCGCCCTCGAACATGCCGGAGTGCTGGTCAAGATCCGCCACAGCGCCCGCACACCCGAGCAGATCACCGGTTACGCCGTTGCGCTCCCACATCACAACAACAAGGAGAACCAGCCAGTCTGGTTCTCCGGCAAAAAGCTCGCGCCCAACCTGACGCTCCCCAAACTTCGCGAACGCTGGTCGGCCCCGCACGAAGGCAACCGCTTCGACCCTCCTCCCTTCGGCGGGGTGGAGCTGACCCACGAGGAACGATCCGCTGCTTACCAGCAGGCCGCCCGCGCCACTGCGACGGCCACCTGGCAAATGCGCCACATCCAGGACCCGGCTGTCCGCGCCGACGTAGCAGCCGCAACCTCCGACGTCTTACACGTGACCGCAGCCCTCACAGGCAACCGGGAACTCGCCCGCGCCGCCGACTTCTACGACCGCGCAGCTCGCGAACCCTGCGGACGCCAACCACCCCTGACTCCCTACGGCACGAACCTCCGCAGAGCTGCCAGAGCACTGGCTCTATCCGGTATCCGGGGACAACGTAGTAACCGTCCAAGCCTCGCCGGCGTCCTAGCCCACCTGGTCGTGCAACTCGTCGCCCTGATCGAGGCGATCGCGGAGTACCGGCAGCTGCAGCAACGCGCTGCCCAGGCAGCTGCGGCCCGCAAGGCTGCTACCCAACTCAGCAAACTCAGCCGACCAACTCCGCGGCCACCTGCCCCCACGCTGCCACGGACACCACCGAACTACACGGCGGAGCAGAACGCGGCCCGCCTCGCTGCCACAGCCTTCCCCGTCCCCCTTAGCGACCAGCTCGCAGGCAGCCCGTACCGATCCAGCGGTCCCACACCGACGCACACCAGCCCTCACCGCCGCCGAGGCCCAGCACGGTGACCCGACCACGCAACTCCGGCGCCACGCCGTCCTTGTCCTGGCACAAAGATCAGCGCCCCTGCATACTACGGAGCGTAAACAGTGCCAACGATGTGCAAGCAGTGCATCGGCGCGGCATCCGCGCCGACAGAGCAGCACAACCACACGACCACCACGCAAGAGAGGCGAAGCCATGACCGATCACAGCCCCCAGGCGGGCCCCGTATCACCAAGGACACATTCACATGAGCGACCACAGGCAGGCTCCCGCTACCGTTCGTAACGACGACCAAACAGCCGACCTCGCGAGCAACCTCTACGAACACGTCCGCCAGCTCAACGACGCCACGACCGGCCCTCCGAGCCTCACCCTCCCCGGCACCGCGTACACCATCCTCGGCAACCTCAGCGCAGCCACCTACGGCCTCGATCAGCTCCTCGACCAGATCAACCGCTTCTTCCTCCGGGAGCTGCAAGCCGACCGTCTCGCCCACGACCAGGCCGAAGACCTCGCCGACGTTCTGAGCCGCCACGGCCAAGCTCTAGCCGAAGCCAGACAGCACGCCCGAGCCCTCTGCGTGGCCCTCGGCGATGCCCAATCGGCCATCAACGCCGTCCACTCTCGCGCTCCCCATGGACGCGAAGCGCCCCCAACCATCGACGGCAAAACGCGCGTGGACGACGTCGGCGTAGCAGCAGCGGCCAACGACTTCCCCAGACCGATCACCGATCCGACGCTCCTCGTGCCCCCTCCCACCGGCGAACGAAACCGCTTCATCCACCTTCGTCCCATGAACACTCCGGAGGCCTGAGCGTGGAGCCGATGACCCATGAGGAGCTCGCCGCCCTCCCCACCACAACGACCATCGAGACCGCTGCCCGAGCCCTCGGCCTCGGCCGAACCCGCGCCTACCAGCTAGCCCGCGAGAACCGCTTCCCCTGCAAGGTCATCCGCATAGGCACGACCTATCGCGTGGTTACCGCCGACCTCCAACGCCTCGTGACGGGTAGTAACGGCTCCTGATTTGAGGGCGTCGCCGCGTTCGCCCTTGGTTCACAACGTCGGTAACGATGCGACGTTTCTGGAGATCTGCTCGCGTGGACGCAAAAATGAACGGCCTGCGAACACCTGGTGCGGTCGACAACGCGCCCAAAGAGCGCCAGAGGTCGGCCGCAAGGTCTTCTCACGCTGCAACCAAAGAGGGAGTCCGCGCATGGCCCCTTCAGATGATGGGACGGTCACGTGCCGCCCGCCTGGCGGTGATGGGGCAAAAGCCAGGGGGCCGCCCAGAGACCATCGTGAACGCGCAGCAGTTCAGCGATGACGTCCTCCAGTAGGGAGATTGACCCCCAGTAGCCGCTGGCCATCGCCGTCATCGATCTCGCGCACGGGGCCACATCAAGCCGCAGTCCGAGGCATCACCGAGACAGCCTGTCCGCGCATGGGCCCAGGACGGCGCGTCGCGCCACAACAAGGCGAACGCTGCCTTGTGCACCACTTGAGACTCCGCGCAGGCCGCGACGCGATCCACTCACGTCCGTGGGCCGCCCGCGCCCACCACCACAACAGTTCGGCCAGATCGCGTGCGTTCAGCCCGCCGTTCTCCATCCGCCAGCGGGTGCAGGCCTTCACCGTCGCTCAATTGACCTAGATGTGCCTTCACACCCGACACCGCCGGCACGTCGGCCGCCAAGCATGGTCAGAAGACCACCTCCAGGACGCGCGACCAACATTCTTGACTATTTTCGGTCTTTTTAAGCTCATTATCAGTCCTAGCGGTACGCCGATCGCACCTCGATCGAAGGGGCAATTAGTATACGGCATGGGATCAGGCAATGGTCCAACGGGATCATTCTTTGTGGTGTTCAGTGAGCCGCTTTGATGTCATGTCGTCATTGTCCTATTTGCGGCAAGTGACATCGAAAAGTACGCTCTTCTGGCCTTCGCGATCCAAGGTATGTTAGACCGAAATTGATTCCATGGCCCGAAAAATATGCGTCATTGCTGCAATGGGCGTCTTGTTGGATGGCCCGACATTCGATACATTCCTCAAATCGGCCCTACAAGTCCTTCTCCGCGGCGAACCGCCATAGGTCTTGCGAGGAAGGTAAAGGTGGGTGGCAGTTCTCGTGGGAAGCTGTCGCCCTTAGTGGCGAGGAAGGTGACGATCATGACGTCTGTGGGTGACAACGAGCGGACTGAAAGACATGGGAGTCGCGGGGAAAGTACCGCCGAGGAGAAAGCGTTACTGAGCCCCCGGGCCTTTCTCATCATGGCGACGGCGTCCCTGATCGGCCTGGTCCCCGCCGTTGCCGCAGGAGTGAAGGCTGCTCTCAGTATCGCCGCCAGCGTGGGGTCAACGACCGCCATAGCGGTGGGCCTCGGTGTCGGCCTCGCGACGTACGCACTCGTTTGGCTCTCAGTAGCAGCCGCCCTGCATGGACTAATTGGGAAGCGAGATCACTGAACGCGACGTGCCAGGCCTTCGACCTGTACGGCGACCACCACCGCCGCACTAGTAGGTATGCGGGCCATGCCCGAGTGCCCTGTCAACGAAGCTCAGCCCGGCGGACTGCTGCCGGGATGTTTCGTGCTAAAGCGAACAAACCGGGGGCATGACTACTTCTAACCCCCAAGGTGGAGGACGCGAGGTGCGGAGTCCTGGGCGATGGTCTCGAGCGTGGTCGCCAGGTGCTCGCAGACCGATGGCGTTGCCGGTGATCACATGGTCGAGGTCTCGGGTGCACTGAGTTAACACAGACCGCTGGTAGCGGGGCGGTGAAAGCCCTATCATATTCCCAACCGGGAAGTGGTTGGGGGAGTGTCAATTGCATCGCCCCTGGTGAGGGCACCTTTGCGTTGACCGGGGGTTGTGTGTCGGACTGTCCGGGGTGGCGATGCTCACGGCAGAGCCTTTGGGCTGCACGGAGTGGCCGTCCTCGGGTGCGGAGTGAAGAAGTGTTGGGGTGATAATGGCGGCGTGGCAGGACTGGGCACCGAACTTCGGGCTCGCGCAAGAAATCGAAGACCAGTTCGAACGAGCAATCGCGTCGTACCGGGCGAACTCCAACCTCGTCACCGAGCATGCAAATCACGAGGAGTCGATCCGGGTCGGTGGGTACGCCAATCGGACTCTCCTGGAGCTGGTGCAGAACTCGGCGGATGCGATGTCCGGCGCGGGCTCTGACCAGGTAGGGGCCGGTCGAGTAGAGATCGTCCTCGACGCGAGGTCGGCGACGTTGTACTGCGCCAATGCCGGGCGTCCCTTCTCGAAGTCCGGCCTGACGGCGATCACTCACGCGCACCTCAGCGGCAAGCGCGGCGATGAGATCGGACGCTTCGGGCTGGGTTTCAAGTCGGTTCTCGCGGTGACCGATCGTCCTCAGGTGTTCAGCCGGTCAGTCTCGTTCGAGTTCAACTCGGCCGAGGCAAGGGCGGCGATCGCGGCTGTAGGTGCGCCGACCAAACGTCTCCCCGTGCTGCGGACCGCCACGCTGGTCGATCCCACAGCCGCGTTCGAGCAAGATCCGGTGCTCGCGGAGCTGGCCGAGTGGGCGGTGACGATCGTCAAGCTGCCCCGAGCGTCGAACCTGGCCCGTTTGCAGAAGGAGATCGAGGAGTTCCGGTCGGAGTTCCTGCTGTTCGTCACCGACGTGCGGGAGATCCGGCTCCGGGTGATCGGTGACGAAGGAGAGACGTTCAACACGAGCCATATCTCGCGGGACCTCGGCGGCGGTCGATTCAAGATCGACCGTCCAGACGGGACTGGGGATGAGTGGTTGGTGGACCACCGAATGCACTCTCCGACCCCCGAGGCCCGACTGGAGGTCGGTGAAGCAGTCTCTCGTGATCAGGTGAAGGTCACAGTCGCGATGCCGGCCCGCAACACCCGCCACAGGGTCGGTGAGTTCTGGTCATACTTCCCCCTGCGGGACGAGACCTCGGCTTCGGCCCTGTTCAATGCCCCGTGGAGCGTCAATGACGACCGGACGACTCTGCTGAAGAACAGGTACAACCAAGAGATCCTGACAGAGCTCTCCAAGATGTTCGTGGCGATGCTTCCCAGGGTCGCGTCTACAGATGATCCCGCCGCTCATCTGGATTACATGCCCGCTCGTGGCCGAGAGACGCTCTCGTTCGGCGACGACATCCTCTGCTCACATGTACCGGGGATTGCCGCAAAGCTCAAAATCGTTCCTGATGCGACGGGCGAACTGCAGCGCGCCGAAGCCCTTCGCCCACTCGACTTCCTGATCAGTGGTGTCTCGGAGCAGGACCACAAGCAGTGGATCGACTCTCCGAACACGGGCGACGACGTTCCGCACTGGCGGTGCTATGCGACCCCACAGCGAAGGACTCGGCTACGGCAGCTCTGTGTCTTCAGCATTGGCTCTGACGAACTCGAGGTTAGTGCCCGGGACGAGAAGCGCGCGCTCGAGAGAATGCCGAAGCGTGGCGTTCTGACCTGGCTGCGCGAGTGGGCCGAAGGCCCGGACCTCGGCTCAGCGGCGAGAGCGTTGGCCTTCGTCATCCACCACTCCCAGATTGAGGGTATCGAGGGCGCGCGGGTGATTCCGACTCAGTCTGGAATATGTACGCTTAAGGACCGTAATGACGTCTTCCTGGCGCGGGTCGACGACGTGGACATCGAAGGCGCACGTTTTGTGGATGCGGAGTTCCTTGCGATCCCGGGAATCGACAAGATCCTGCGCGCTCAGGGTTTCCGTGACCTTGACCCCCTGGCCATATTGCGGGCCCGGCTGAACAAGCTCGCGCAGGCCTCTGGAGACGAAGAGCTGTCGAAGTTCTGGGACGCGGTCATGAACGTCCCGATGCCAGAAGCAGAAAGGATGGTGTCGCAGGCGTCGGCGGGACTTGTCAGGGTCCCGACGCGTAACGGCGAATGGTCGTGGCCGAACCAGGTCCTGGACATCGACGGAATCGCGGACGGATTCGGCGAGCGTCTCCTGGATCGTCACCGATGCCTCCCGCAGGTAGCACACGCAGCCGGTGTCGTTCACGGTCCTTTGAAGGAGTACTCGATTGAGGACGAGATCTTCTTCGAAGATTACCGCCGGTGGATCGTCGCCTCCCTCAACAGTCGGCGGGGGCCAGGTGAACGGGAGATCGAGCGGATCGACTTCGTCGAGCACGCTGGCCCGGGCCCGTTCTCGGTTCTTCTCATGCTGCGGGACGCCAACGCGCTTGAGCAGACGCGGGAGATGTGGACGACGCAGTTGCTCAGTTTCGGCGATCACGCATGGAGCGTCGAGGACCTCGATTCGGGCCAGACCCATCGGGTCGTGTCGCCGCTTCGATGGTCGGTTGAGCAGGCAGGTCTGCTCAAGTCGACCAGGGGGTTCCGGCCCCCGGAAGAAACCGTGTCGGCCGCGCTTGTGGAGTTCGCAGACCTGCTCCCGCTGTACCGAGGCCCTCGACAGGTTGAGGACGTCCTGGACCTGCCCGACGAACTATCCGGAGTGCCGGCGGACGTCCTTCGGGAAGCCTTCGAGGCGGAGCTGTTCCCTCGTCATGTCAAGGACTCCACCTTGACCAAATTCATTCTTGCGGCTAGCCAAATTGCATTCCCACAGGGTCGTCCAATGCGGATCCCTGCCCGCGTGGGGCAAGGGGTGGAGTCACGACGACCGGAGTCGGTCTACCTCGCGACCACTGACGAGGAACAGCGCTTCCTGAAAGACCGGCAGAAGCCGTACCTCAGGGCAGAAGGTCAGGACGTCTCCGTCCTGGTCGAGGCCATCGGATGCCGGCGGTTCGAGGACAGCTTCTCCTTCTCCATGCTGATCGAGGGACAGCAGGACGAAGAGCGGCTCATCGACGTGTACACGGGGCTCCGCCAGAGCATGGTGGCAGACAAGGTTGCGAACGCCACCGTGGCGAGGGCGGTGCATATCGCCAAGCGTGTGACCACTGAGGACGGTGTGGAGGACCGCTCGCGGGACTGGCACATCGAGGGACCCGCGCTCGTCGTACGGGCGGATCTCGGTGAGCGGCGAGTCTTGGAGATCGTCAATGAGGCGTACGGTCTGGGGCTGTCCAACGCAGAGTTGAGTGGTGTGCTGAAGGCGGGACTGGATCAGCGACTGGAGGAGCAGCGCCAGGCCGCGAAGGCAGCCATGACAGACGCGGAGCGCCTGGAAGTGTTCTTTGGGGACGACACCCTTAGGGAGGTGCTGCCCAAGGGACTCTGGTCCGCACTCGAAGCGCAGAAGCTGGTGAACGACTCGACCTCGGTCGCGGAGCTGTTCCTCACCGTCTACAGAAGCGAATCGGTCAAGATGCTCGAGGACCAGTTTCGCGACGAGGGCTATACAGATGTCCCCACGACCTGGGCCGGGGGAGCGTCGACCATTGCATGGCTCCGAAAGATGGGGTTCGGTGCCGAGTACGCTGGTCGACGAAACCAGCGTCAGGACGATGAGTTCATCGTCCCCGGGGCCACCAGGCTCAATCCTCTGCATGCCTTCCAGAAGAGAATCAGTGAAGAGCTGAAGGACGCACTGATTCTCAAGGCAGCTGAGGGCGGCTCACGCAAGGCCATGGTTGAGCTTCCAACGGGTGCAGGTAAGACACGTGTAGCCACAGAGACGGTTCTGCGACTGTTCATCGATGGCTCTCTGCGCGGACCGGTGCTGTGGATCGCGCAATCTGCGGAGCTGTGCGAACAGGCGGTGCAGACCTGGAGCATGGTTTGGCGGGGCCTTGGGGACGAGCGCCCGTTGGCGGTGGGAAGGCTTTGGGATACCAACTCAGTCCATGAGCCGGACACCGAATTCAGTGTGATCGTGGCCACGGATGCGAAACTGGACGTAGTCATCGAGAATCCGGATTATCGGTGGTTGAGCAACGCGGCTGCAGTGATCGTCGATGAAGCGCACCGTGCCGGGGGCTCCCCGAGGTACAGAAGGATTCTGGACTGGCTCGGCGTGGCCGGGCGAGGCTGGGCTCGGCCCCTCATCGGCCTCTCTGCGACGCCGTTCAAAGGCTCGGTGGCCGACGGAACGCAGACAAGGGAACTGGCTGCGCGGTTCGGAAACCACATGATCCGGGCCTTCAAGGACGGCAACGCCTACCAGGAGCTGTCTCAGATGGGAGTGCTCGCCCGCGTTCAGCACGAGGTGCTTCCGGGAATCGAGGTCACCCTGGACAAGGCCGAGTTGGACCAGGTCACGCGGCTGCGGAAACTTGAGCCGGGGGTGCTGGATCGGATTGGTCGAGACCAGGCGCGTATGGCGGCGCTCGTCGACCACATCATGCGGCAGGACCCGGAGTGGCCTATCCTCGTCTTTACTCCGAACGTGCTTTCCGCCCAAGTGCTCGCGGCAACTCTGCGTTATCGCAAGGTCGAGGCGGCTGCAGTGAGCGGGCATACCGGTCGGCAGGAGCGGCGGGAGGTCATTGAGCGCTTCAAGTCCGGAGATATCCGTGTGCTCGCGAACTGCGACCTTCTGATCCAAGGATTCGACGCACCTGGCGTGCGGGCCCTCTATATTGCACGCCCCACGTTCAGTCCGAGCGCTTACATCCAGATGGCCGGTCGTGGTCTTCGCGGCGAGGAGAACGGCGGTAAAAGGGAGTGCCTGATCGTTGATGTCGCCGACAACTTCGGTGCGGTCAACGACTTCCTTGGGTACCGCGAGTATGAAGATCTCTGGCTGGAGCCGCGCGCATGATCCTCGTCCCGGATCTCCCCGACATCGAGACGACGGCCACCAGCGACGCCGAGCGCCGTGTGGCCCGTGTTCTGAGTGGGATCGACGCTCCATACGGAGCCGTCGCATTTCACTCTGTGGCGCTTCGTACTCACGGCACCAAACAGCAGGCGGAGGCGGACTTCGTCGTGTTGTGGGGCGACGTCGTCGTCCTGGTCGAGGTCAAGGGTGGGGGAGTGCGCAAGCACGACGGCCTCTGGTACAGCATCAACCGCCGCGGCGACTGGAAGAGGCTTCGCGAGTCGCCGATGCAGCAGGCCCAGTCGGCCATGCATGCGTTGCGAAGGATCCTTCGTGAGGAGGGCATCGGTTGGTTCGCGAGCGAGGCGGTGGTCATCACGCCCGATATCGATGCTCCTCCGCCGGCGGTCGAGTGGAAGGGCAGCCACTGGTGGGCCAAGGAGGAAATGAGTGTCGCGGCCATGACCGCGGCTTTCGAGGCGGTCGCCGATGAAGGCAGGGAGGCGCCATACGGAGTGAAGGTCGCGCGTCCCGACCACCTGCGGGCCCGCCTGTTCGGCGAGTTCACACGGATGCCCGTGATCGATGCCCAGCGCGGGGCCGTCATTGAGGAACAGAATCGTGCGACGGACGGCCAGGCGCGTGTGCTGGCCGGGCTCGCCCGCAACCAGCGCATGCTGGTGACCGGAGGGGCGGGCACCGGGAAGTCCCTTGTCCTGGCCGAGTCCGCGAAGCAGGAGGCCGCTGAGGGCAAGTCCGTTCTGATCACCTTCCACTCGCCTGCGTTGGTCGAGTTCTTCACCCCACGCATCACTGGTCGGGCCATCGACCTTCTCCCCTTCGCGAAGCTCGGCGGCGGGAAGCAGTATGACGTTGTGCTGGTCGACGAGGCCCAAGACCTGATGAACGCTGAGGGCATGGACGCGCTGGACGCCGTCATCGTTGGCGGGCGTACCAGCGGCCGCTGGCGGATGTTCCTCGATCCCAACAACCAGGCGCACATCGACGGCTCTTTCGATCCGGATGTCTATGAACTCGTGTCCGACGAGGCCACATTGCTCAGCCTCGACCGCAACGTTCGCAACACCAGGGCGATCGTCCACGTCGTTCAGGAGTACGTGGGTGCCGACATTGGGGATCCGGGGATCGTCAACGGGGAGCGGGTGCAGTGGAGCTGGGCGGATGCCGAAGCCGACCTCGCAGCCGCGGAGCGGCTTGCACACGAGCTCGTCAGTGACGGCGCCCGTCGCCAGAGCATCTGGATCATCAGAGCCACGTCCGACGCGGCCCCCGTTCGCAGCGCCGCAGGTTTCATTGTGACCAGCCCGCGCTACGCGAAGGGGTTGGAGGCGGAGCACGTCATCGTCTGTGACTTGCCCGAGGCCTTTGATGCGAAGGGGCTCGCCGCCTTCTACGTGGCCGTCACCAGACCGCGCGTCGCGCTTCATATCGTCGCGTCCAAGCAGGACAAGCGACGGCTTCAAGAGCTCATCCGGAAGCAGGTCGGAAAGTGAACCTCACCGAGGCGCAGCGGAAGGCTCTGGGGCACATCCGGGACGCCTACGTTGGACCGGATGGCGGACACGAAGAGGTGGTGAGCAATCTTCCGCACCGGCAGTACGCCGTCGGGATGTTGTTTCCTGCAGATCCGGCGGACGACGGCCGGGATCCGATCGATTCAGGGGAGGAACTCTCGGGGGACGTGCCCGAGCGTGACGTCGAAGAGGACGGTGCCGCAGTCCCGCTGGCCGAGGACTGGCGCCCGTCCTCGGTGGCGATCTCCTTTGTCACAGACGGTGATTCCGTCGAGGTGGACTTCTCATGCGGCACGTACTCTCAGGTGCCCGGTGACGGCCCTCCGAGGTGGCGCCGGAGTCCGTTCGGCTTCAGTGGGATCACGCTCACGAGTGGAGAGGGGCCGCCTCCCTTGCCCGAAGGTGAGGTGCCCATCGAGGTCGGGGCCCGGTGGAGGGCCTTCCGGGGGATGTCCCTTGTCACGGTCCATGTCCGAGTGATGTCGGAGTCGGCCGGAGACGATCGTCTGGACATCGCTCAGATGCTCTTCCAGGTGCGGCTGTCCGTCAAACCTGTCGCCGGCGCACGGATTCTCGAGTACGACACCACGCGCCTGCTCGATGCCGATCCTGAGGCGGCCGAGCTCCGTCTCCGATTTCGCAACCGAAAAATCTACGCGGTCGGGCACGGAATGGCCGCCGACTGGGACCTTTCGGACGGTAGCTGTTCCAGGGTCTTCCTCGATCCGATGCCTGCGTTCATCGTGCCTGCTATCGAGACCACCGGCTTCGACGAAGGCACCGCCGAAGCGGATGCGCTGTCGCTTGCCCACCTTCTGCAGATGGACTCGGACCCTGAGCCCGTGCTCCGGTCTCTGGATGCCTTCATCGACGCGTTCGCCGAGTGGGTGGACGAACAACGACAGCGGGCCGAAGAGATCCTTGACGAGAAGGAAGTCGCTCGTGGCATTGCCAGCCGCTCTCAAGTGGCGCTCAAGCGGATGCGGGCCGGCGTGGCACTGTTGCGCGATCCGTCGCAGGGGCACCTCCGTACCGCCTTCTCACTCGGTATGGAGGCGATGCGCCTCCAGATGCGTCAGGCATCGATCAACCATGGAGCTCCTAAGAACGATGTGAAGGAACCGGCGTGGCGGCCCTTCCAGCTCGGGTTCCTGCTCGTCTCGCTTGCTTCCACCGTCGACGAGAAGCACACAGACCGTGACCTTGTCGACCTCATTTGGTTCCCGACGGGCGGTGGGAAGACCGAGGCGTACCTTGGTCTCGCGGCGATCGAGATCTTCCGGCGACGACTGGACCACGGCACGGCGGGTGGAGGCACCGCCGTGATCACCAGGTACACCCTTCGGCTCTTGACCTCTCAGCAGTTCCAGCGGGCGGCTTCGCTGATCTGCGCCATGGAACTGCTGCGGGTCACCGATCCTCGAGTCAAGGGGATGCCCCCGTTCACGATCGGTCTGTGGGTGGGAAACGAGGTCACTCCCGGCACGCGCACGGAGGCGAAACAGGCGCTAGAGCGCCTGCATAAGGCGGCGCGGCCTGAGGAGGCCAACCAGTTCCAGATCGAGAGCTGCCCATGGTGTCTCACGCCGATGATCCCCAAGCTGAAGAGCGCGAAGCCGCGGGACTACGGCATGCGCCTGCTCGGCAAGGACGTCGTCCTTCACTGCGTCGACGACTCGTGCCGATTCAGCGATGAACTGCCGCTCGCCGTCGTAGACGACGTTCTGTACGACGAGCCCCCCACGATTCTGCTTGCGACCGTCGACAAGTTCGCTCGCCTACAGTTCAAGCCGCAGGCGGGCAGGCTTCTCGGTCTCGACACGGTGTTCAAGCAGCCCTCCATGGTGATTCAGGACGAGCTGCACCTGCTGTCCGGGCCGCTGGGCACCACCGTCGCCGTATTCGACGCGGTGATCCAGCTTCTGCTAAGCCGGACCGGCACCAGCCCCAAGATCGTGGCGTCGACCGCGACCATCCGTGCCTCGGACGATCAGGTTCGGGGTCTGTACGGGCGCAAGGTCGCCCTATACCCGCCGTCCGGCCTCGATGATGACCAGACCTTCTTCTCTCGACCCGTTAAGAGCGGTGAAGGCCGGCTCTACGTCGGCCTCATGCCGCAGTCTGTTTCCCAACCTTCGGCCGTCATCGCCGCAGTCACCCCGCTCGTCGAGGTACCAGAGGTCCTGTCCGCCGAACCTGAACCCGTCGCGGACAGAGACGCCTACTGGACACTGGTCATGTACCACAACTCCCTTCGGGAGCTCGGCCGGACTGAAACGCTCGTGGTCGACGACGTCCGAAGCCGGCTCGAGCCTCGTGCGGAACGCTTGGGGCTACCGTTGCGATCGATCGAGGCTGGGCGTGTGCTGGAGTTGACGAGTCGGAGGGGAGCAGAGGAGCTCCCGAACGATCTTCGGGCGCTCCGACTCAGGGTGGGGGAGTCTTCGGACGCGATCGATGTCGTCCTGTCATCGAACATGCTCTCAGTCGGCATCGACATCCCCAGGCTCGCCCTGATGCTCATGGTCGGCCAACCCAAGACGACCGCCGAGTACATCCAGGCGACGAGTCGTGTCGGCCGCGGCGATACGAAGGGCATCATCGTGACGCTCTTCAGATCGGGTCGTGCACGGGACCGGTCGCACTTCGAGACCTTTCGCGGATACCACGAGGCGCTCTACCGCAGTGTCGAGCCGACGAGTGTGACGCCTTGGTCGCTGGCATCACGGGATCGCTCACTGGCCGGCGCGCTCGTGGCACTGATGCGGCAGTCGTTCGGCGAACTGGCCGAGAACGATGCAGCCGGCCACTTTGACCTCGAGGACACGAAGCTCAATGACGCGGTAACGAGCCTCCTTGGGCGCTTCCTCGGATACGTGACACGGGCCGACTCCGTCGAAGGGGACGAGACGCGGGACGCGGCCTGGAGTCTTCTACGTGACTGGGACCGTCGAGCCCGAGCGGCGCGCGAAGCGGGCGAAGCGTTGCGCTACGAGCGTGCGGGGAAGGATCAAGCGGCGCTGCTCAAGAGGTTCGGACAGGGCGGCGAGGGCTGGCTCGTGGGCGACTCGATGAGATCGATCGAGCCGAACGTGGCCGTACAAGTCCAGGAACCTCTGGAGGAGGTGCAGCGTGGAAAAGATTAGGCATGACCTGCGGTTGTCCGAGACGATCACGCCCTTCGGTGTCGGAGCGATCGTGGACATCCGGGGTGAGTCGCTCATCGCGCCGGACACCTCGTGGTGGGACAAGAAACGCACGCCTGAGATCAGCTGCGAGCGTCTCCTCGCCCGACTCGGTGCCGGTGTCCTGAGGCAGGCGCCGACTCACGCCGGCACCGCGGGCAAAGACACGGCTGCCCTGCTCTACTGGCGCTTTCCCGCCTGGCGGTTTTGTGAAAGGTGCTCCAAGCTCTCACAACTGACCGGGAAGAAGAAGGGAAAGTGGCGCAACACCTGTGAGTGTGAAGGACACCTCGTCCCGATGCGCTACATAGCGATCTGCGAGGAAGGCAGTCACGCCCAGGATATCCCGTGGTTCGCCTGGACCCACCGAGGCCGTGAGGCGAGCACGGACGAGTCGGTTCGCTTTTGCCGTTCCTACAAAGAGCTTCGGTTCGAAATACTGTCCAAACGGGGGGAGGGCCTCTCCTCTCTCCGGGTCAAGTGCTACGGATGCGGGCACGCGCGGTCCCTGGCGGAACTCGTCACGAAGGGCGCTCTGCATCGCGACGGCATCCGCTGTGCCGGTCGGCAACCATGGGAGCCGGAAGGCGCCGTCAAAAACCCTTGCGACCACCCGCTTGTGGCGGTCCAGCGAGGAGCGACGGGGAACTACATCGCCGCTCGAATCTCCGCGCTCGACATCCCGGAGGAACGCCCACAATCCGTTGATGTCGCGGACAAAATTCGCGGCCACGTCTACTTCGAAAAGATCGTGGCCGACAACGGTGGACCCCAGGCGGACATGGTCGCGGAGTGGCTGGCCGCCGAACTCGGCGTGACCAAGGAGACTGTCCTTGCCGTTGCGGCAGGGGACCATACCGCGGATGATGACATGTTGCTCGACCTCAAGGACGGAGAGTGGGCCGCCTTCCTGAAGAAGCTCGAGGGCGGGCGAGACCGTACGGGTAGCGACTTCGTCGTCGATGGGTGGGGCCCGGATGCGGCCTCGGGACCAGAAGGCCTCATCAGCCGGATCGCCGGAGTCGGGCAGGTACGCCGGGTACGCGAAGTGGTCGCCTTGCGGGGATTCCGGCGCCGCAGCGCGGAGTCCGCGCTGATCCGCGCCGACCTCGGCCCCGATCGGGAGAGACGCCCCGTCTATCCGGCCATTGAGCTTTTCGGCGAGGGCATCTTCCTGAGGTTTGCCGAGGACGAACTCGCACAATGGGAAGCCCAACCTAGCGTTCAGGCGCGCGCGGGCATCCTCGTGAAACGACGAGCGGACTCCCCCTGGGCTAGCAGACTCGACGTTCCCGAGCCGCGCTACGTCGCTCTGCACACGCTGTCGCACCTGCTCATCCGCCGACTGGCGTTCGCGAGCGGATACGCGTCGGCCTCACTCCAGGAACGGATCTACGCGAACTCCGACCGGCAGGACAAGACCGCTGGGATCCTGATCTACACTGCGGCTGGGGATGCCCAAGGAACCCTTGGCGGGCTCGTTCGGCTTGGGCAGCCGCAGAAGCTGGTGCCATTGATCATCTCGGCGCTCGATGACGCCGATGTCTGCTCCAACGACCCGGTGTGCATCGAGAGCGACCGACAGGGCTCATCTCATCTGAACCTATCTGCTTGCCATGGCTGCTCGCTGATAAGCGAGACCTCGTGTGAGGCTGGCAACAGACTGCTCGACCGCCAGCTGGTGCTCGGAGGAGGGAACGACGTTCACGGCCTCTTGGAGACGGTCCTGCCTGAGGTCCGCCAGACGAACGCTGCAGGATGACCGGAGCGGAAAGACGTTGATCTTCCACGGGTCGTGAGGTTCGATCAGCTCGATTTTGTACAGCCCGATGGTCGACTCCATGCGCACCGTTCACCTGCGCAACTCCAGGTGGATAGAGGCAGACGTGCCATGACTCGATTCTCTCAGAAAATCGAGTCTCCACCCGACCCGGGACGCTTCAGTCTGTAGAAGCCTGGCGAGAGGGTGGGGTCGTCCTCGTGAGTGCGGATGAGCCAGCCTTCGTCGATGAGTTCTCGGATGTCCTGGCGCCACGTCTGCTGGCCGGCCACTTGCTCCAAGCGCTGCGGGCTGACGGGCCATGGGCTGAGGTGGAGCAGGTACTCGAGGACCCGCTCCTTGGAAGTCTGACCCGTGATGGCGTCGGCGACCTTGTCGTCCTGGGCGGCGTCTTCGTCAAGCCGGTCACTGAGCAGCCGGTATTGGTCCTTCTGTATCTCGGTGGACGAGGTGCCACTCTCAACCGCCCAGCCGAAGGGATCCCGAAGCTCCCGGATACGGCGCGTCCATGCCTGGATGGCGGCTACGCCTTCGAGCGCGTTGGCGGCGACCGGCTCACCGACGTGGGCACGAAGGTAGGCGAGCAGAGCCAAGCGTGCTGAGCCCAGAAGAGCCTGTCGCACTCTGGCCGCTGCCTCACGAGCCTCGGCCTGCCGCTCGCCCAGCTCTGCGGCCGAGTCCAGCCAGCGCGTCGCCGTCAGTCCCTCCCTCGGAGTGTTCCGCACTACCGCGAGCGCTCGTTCCAGGGCCAGCTCGATGTCGCGCAGCTCCGTCTCATAAGACCGTGGGGCAGGGGTCATTTGACTCTAGACTCCTTGCTTCGAGGAGGTGCGGGAGGGCGCCGTGGCACGAACCAACCCTGCGCCGAGATGCTCGAGAATACTAGAGAACCTCCGACTCGCCCGGTACCCAATGGCCACCGTGTGGCCCATCCGTACCCGGAAGAGATCCTCGACTTCTAGGGACTGAGCGGAGCCTTTTTCAGCGCTGTGACCGGAGCAACCTCTCTCCGATCTTGTGGATGTTGGCCCGGGAGATCAGGTACGCGATTCCGTACCGCTCTGCTGGAGGGAGCTCGATTGTCTCGAAGTTGAAGGGCGGCGAAGCGCCGCCAAGTATTTCCTCTGCCAGCGGCTTTCGTCCGGCGGCCCCGGACATCTTGAACTTTGGATTACCGACATACAGACTGATCGCGGTGCGCTGCCACCAGGCGTCGACCCTGAACAACGCATCCGCGAGAGGGTGGAATCGAACGTCGATACCCTGCTCCCTCAGTACGGCGATGACGTGAAGTTCTCGAAGAAATGAATAGTAGTAGTTGCCCACCCGCCACCGCATCGACTCGTAGGTCTGGTCTCGGCTCCATCCTTCCGGGCCCAGCTTGTCACGCAGCTCCTGAGCGGGATCCCAGAGCATGGCCTTGGCCCTGAGATCAGAAAAGCATTGCCAACGGAACTCCTGCCACGTTGGCACGCGGCCAGTACTCTCCAGGATGTAGTGAAACGTGTGCACGAACGCATAGTCGGGCTCCCAATTGACAATGTCCTTCACGGCCTCTCCGGCCCTGCGCTGAATCTGCCCAAGAGCATGCTCTTTATCATCGTGGAGGTCACGGATGCGTTCAACGTCCTCGGGTCGAACTTCGTAGAGAAACCTTGTCCGGTGAGCCAAGACGTGTGGAACGACCGTGTGCTTGCGCCGGTCGCTATTTGCCCAGGTCTCGTACTCCACTCGTGCTCGGCGCGTGACCTTGAACATGGACAGGACGTCTTCGGCGGTGGTCAGTAGCGAGGTCACACGGGACACCTCGATCGACAAGAGAGGTCAAGACCGACTCAAAGTCAGAATATACGACCAATCCCGACATCTCCCGCTCGCCGCTCCGCCTCCCGCGGACCGGGCCTTCAGGTGCTTGCCCGCACCTCCTCGGCGACCCGTTCCGCTGCCTCGCGAGGATCCTCGTGCTCCCAGACGCGAATCGTTCGCCAGCCGGCCTCATGGAGCAAACGATCGGTCTGCTGATCTCGCTCTCGGTTGCGGCGGACCTTCTCGGCCCAGTACTCCGCGTTCGTGGCGGACTTCGTATGGTGAACGGGACAGCCGTGCCAGAAGCAGCCGTCCATGAAGACGGCCACACGGGCCCTCGTGAAGACCAGGTCGGCCGTACGTCGCACGCTGGGCAGGGGGCGGATCGAAACGCGGTAACGCAGCCCGAGTGCATGCACGGCTCGACGCAGGGCCAGTTCGGGCTTGGTGTCCCGGCTCTTGTTGCTCTGCATGCTCTTACGTACGCCAAGGCTGGAGGCCTTTGCGGGCCGAGGAACGGACATGTGACCCACGGTACGAGGCATCGGCGTAACGCGCCCGACGATCAAGCAACGAGCGACGCTTCGGTCACGACGCTCCTCTCCGACATCAACTTTGCGCGGCAGCCGTGGATCGTCATCCGTGTGTCCTGCTGGCGCGTGGGACGACAACCACGTAATCAGCGTCGTTAGATGCTGAGCGGCGCCAGCCATGCAGTTGCGACATCGCGCGGCCGGCGAAGAGGGGTCACCTTCCCGGCCAGGTTGCCCGCTTGATCGCGGATCAGGTTGACATCTGGCTGCGACTACGTGCGTCGGATTGGGGACGGAACACACCCCCTGAGGCCAGCTGAGTACCAGCGAAGCGGCGGACCGCCTCATCGGCGTCTGCCTCGTCACGGAGGATGACCGCCTCGTTGACGACGGGTGCCACGGTGATCACAATGCGAAGTCGCGTATCGGTACGGACACTATTGGAACCCGCCAAAGATCGCAATCTGCGTAAAATGGGCATATGATCAGGCGGCAACCCTTAGGGAGGTAAGGTGGCCGAGGAGCGCGATACAGAACGTGCGCGAGCGTTCGAGAACCTCAAATCCGTTGTCGCAAAGTATTCGGATGCAGTCAATAAAATCGAAGCAGAGACGCTCGACCGACGGGCCTGGTTGAATTTTGCAGGTGAACTCGGCCGGATCTCGGCTGAGCTTCGAGAAAGTCTTTCCGAGGTCAATCGCACTTTTGATATTAAATCCGGTCGCGACGCTATTCTGTACTATCTGCAGATGCATGTCGGAAAGTCTGTACCCGCGGATGCTCTCACTGGCGTGTCGGGTATAACCGAGTGGGCGCGGCGAGTCCGGGAACTCCGGGTCGAATTCGGCTGGCCGATCGAGTCCGGCATTACACGGGACGACATGCCCCATGATCACTATAGGCTTACGACCTCTGAGCCCGATGTCGATTTGGCTGAGCGGTGGCGTGTAGCCAAAGAAGCTCGAAATCTCAAGAAGCCGGAGGGAGGAAGCACCTCTGGCAGAGATCGACTTTTGTACTATTTGCAGCAAATTTCGCCACGTTCTGCGGATAAGGAACAACTCGCTTATGTTGCAAGGATCCACGAGTGGCCACGTCGTTTACGTGAACTCGAAGAAGAGGGATGGCGGATCACGTCAAACGTAGATGATCCATCACTTGCGCCGGGATCATATCGGCTTCCCACTATGACGAAGCATCCTGCGCGTGTCCGTCAAGCCATCAAGTTGCGCTATCGAATACTTGAACGGGACAAAAAGAGTTGCCGTGACTGTGGTGCCAAACCCGGTCAAGGGGTGACACTTCAAGTGCATCATATCCTGCCCGTTCGCAAAGGAGGCACCAACGACGAGGCCAACCTTGTGACGCTGTGCTCGGATTGTCATGGGGGCCGGCACGCGCTAATGGGCGGATCGCCAAAAGATGAACTCCTTAACCCTGATCAGGAATTCGATCTTTCGAATGAAGAGCTGAGTGGTCGGTAGCGGGCTGCGTGGTGATCGTGGACGTCTCCAGTGTCCTGGCCGTCGCATGTGTGGTGCGGGCAAAGCCATGCAGGTGACCTCCAGGTGGACCGTCGGTGGCTCGCGGTACGCTGTGGGGTCGCCGAGTTGTCTGTTGCGGCTGGGGCAACTGGACAAGCGACGCTGGCGGCCGTATCAGGCATCAGACGACTTCCTGGAGATCAAGTGGAGCCCGTCAAGATCGTTGACCTCTTCGCCGGTCCTGGCGGACTGGACGTGGCAGCCGAGAAGCTCGAGGTCGCGACCGTCGGTGTGGAGTGGGACGACGGCGCCTGTGCGACGCGCCGAGCCGCTGGCCTGGAGACCATCTCCGGTGACGTACGTCACTACGGTCCGCGTGACTTCCCTCAAGCGAATGTGCTTGCCGGAGGACCGCCTTGTCAGACTTTCACCGTCGCAGGCACCGGAGCCGGTCGGAGGGCACTCGACGACGTCCTGAGGTTTGTCGATCGTCTGGTGGAAAGGGACGATCGCGATGAGATCGAACGGGATCTAGCGAAGTTGGAAGATGAGCGGACTGGTCTTGTATTGGAGCCGCTCCGATGGGTGCTCGAAGCGATTGACGGTCCGTGTGAACCTTACGAGGCGATAATACTTGAGCAAGTCCCAGCGGTGCTCCCCGTCTGGGAGGCCTATGCGAAAGCGCTGGAGGCTCAGGGCTATTCCGCAGATTGCAAACTTCTTCGAACGGAGCAGTTTGGAGTTCCGCAGACCCGTAAGAGAGCGGTGCTCATCGCCCGTTCAGATGGTGCTGGAGTAAATTTTCCTAAGCCAACGCACCGCCCCTATCGGAAGGGGGTTCCTCGGGATGAAGGGGATGAAAAGCTCCTGGCATGGAGAACGATGGCAGACGTCATTGATCGAGAGTCATCGTTTTACGTCGTTTCGAACTACGGTACGGGTGGGGACCCAAAGGCTCGTGGCCGTCGTGCGTCTTCTGAGCCATCGGCTACGGTCACCGGCAAAGTATCGCGCAATAGAGTCGTTTCCCCAAGTGGTGTAGAGTTGGATCGTTTCTCCTTCTCCGAAGCTGGACGTCTCCAGACGTTCCCTGCAGACTACCCTTGGTCGGGTCGCGATGTCGGCCAGCAGATTGGCAACGCTGTTCCGCCTCGCCTTGCGATGCACGTCCTCTGTGCTGCGTTCGGTTGGCCTGCACCCACCGAAATGATGCTGCGGCGACTTGAGCATTGGAGGACCGAAGAGCTGCCGGAACCCAGAGATCCGGACGATTCTCCGGTCGAGGCTGTGTTGCCCACCGAGGTGGCGGAACCTCGCCATGATGGTCGCCCACGCGTGGATACGGCCGGCGTCAGCGTCGAGGACGCGCTATTCTAGTCAGAAATCCGAATTCCTGCAAATTTGAATGTGTTGCGTATTTTCGGTTTCCTGGTTTGTCGATTCAGTGATCTCGGAACTCGTTATTCGTTCTATCTTGCCGCAGATGCGGCATCTCTGGGGTTCGAGCCCCGTCTCGGTCTCGTGAGTCATCGGGCAGACTCCGCGAGCCAGTTTATCAAGTGCATCCTGCGCGGATTCGCGAGTCGCCCAATAGCCGAGCCCCGGCACTTCAATGACTTCTGTGCCGGGCATGTACTTGCTATCAGTGACGAGAATTTCGGGTGTGATCCCGTCAGTGTTCAACCCCATGTTCACCCTTGATTAGTCTTCGGCACGGCGACTCTGTCCCCTTGCATGCTCGGGCCAACAAGGTACCTACGTGGCGTGGGATGGGGGCCGGTTCGATGGTGGCGTCGACCTTGGTGAAGCCATAAGTCTCGAGGGTAGTTGCCCAGGTGGCGGGTTCGTAGGACCAGCGGTAGAGCCAGACCTGACGGCCGGTTAGACCGGCGGCGTAGGTGCCTTGGACGCCGTAGGCGCCTGGGACGGGTGGGGCGTGGGAGAAGACGAGCCCGCCGTCTGGGGTCAGGCGGTCGTGGATAAGCGGGAGCAGGACTTCCGGGTTGGTGAACCAGACCGCTCCCCAGATCGAGTAGATGGCGTCCCAGTGGCCATCGGCGCTGGCGAGGTAGTCGAGGACGTCGCCGTGTTCGAAGTGCGCTTTGGGGAGGTGGGACCAACGGGCACGGGCCTTCTGACACTGGGTTGGGGAGATGTCCAGGCCGGTCGCAGTGATGCCCTTGCTTGCCAGGGCCGCTATGGCGTCGCCTCGGCCCGAGCCGAGCTCCAGGGCCGTCGCGGGGTTGCCGAGTAGTTCGCCGCCGGGGCCGTGGCCGGGGTACTGGGTCCAGCCGAACGCGTTCTTGAGGGCTTCGTCGAGGGGTTGGTCTGTGACGCCTTCCGCGCAGTGGTCCCTGTAGGTCGTCTGGTCCGTGATGGTGGGCGGCATGTCGGCGGTTCCTCACAGGCGTGGGATGGCGGAGCCCGGTGCCACCGTAGTTTCGCGAGGTGCCGGCCGTCCGTCGGATGGTGTGAGTCCGGCTGAGAGTTGGCTGCTGAGATGCTCCGTACGGCAGAGCAGGCCCCTTGCGCAGCCGTGCTGGCCGTTGAGGCTGTGCGGGGGCATGAGCTTGTGATGGAGCGCGTCGGGCAGCTCGGCTCGCGATGCAGCCGTCCAGTAGACGACGGTCCTGCGCTGCAGGGGTGTCGGGGCCACGGTTCAGATGGGGTGTCGGAGGGGCTGAGATGTGGCCGCGGGGTGATGGTGCGTGACCCTGGGTGTTGCGGGGTCTCGTTCAGGGGTGGGGTCAGATGAGGGTCAAACGATCAAGAGGCCGGATTCCCTGTTTGGGAACCGGCCTCTGACCTGGCGGTTTCTGTCGGGGTGGCGGG
This sequence comes from Actinomadura sp. NTSP31, assembly GCF_041951385.1. Taxonomy (NCBI): domain Bacteria; kingdom Bacillati; phylum Actinomycetota; class Actinomycetes; order Streptosporangiales; family Thermomonosporaceae; genus Actinomadura; species Actinomadura sp. NTSP31. The sequence goes on from NZ_JBGNUT010000017.1 coordinate 116,932, forward strand.
ATTTGAACCCACGACCTCTTCGTCCCGAACGAAGCGCGCTGCCAAGCTGCGCTACACCCCGGTGGTGGCTGCCCGGGAGTCGTACGTGCTCCCGGCGCCTTGACCACTTTAGCGGATGTCGGGGAGTGGTGCGTACCCGATTTGGGGCGGCGGGGTCATCGGGGGACGAGGGTGAGGAGGGAGGCCTCGGGCGGGCAGCAGAAGCGGACGGGGGCCGTGGGGGACGTGCCGAGGCCGGCGGAGACGTGGAGCCAGGAGCCGCGGTGCTCGTGCAGGCCCTTGACGCGGGGCCGGTCGATGCCGCAGTTGGTGGCGAGGGCGCCGTAGAAGGGGACGCAGACCTGGCCGCCGTGGGTGTGGCCGGCGAGGAGGAGGTCGTAGCCGTCGGCGGCGAAGCGGTCGAGGTTGCGGGGCTCGGGGGAGTGCATGACGCCGAGGTGGACGTCGGCCTGCGGGTCGACGGGGCCGGCGATCTTGTCGTAGCGGTCCCGGTTGATGTGCGAGTCGTCGATGCCGCCGAACTCGACGTCGAGCTCGCCGACCTTGAGGCGGCCGATGCGGTTGTTGAGGTCGAGCCAGCCGGCGGCCTGGAGGGACGAGCCGAGCTCGCGGTAGGGCAGGTCGGGCTCGCGGCGGCGGCGGCCGTAGTCGGACTTGCTGGTGCGCCAGATGTAGCGCAGCGGGTTCTTGAAGACCGGGGAGTACAGGTCGTTGGACCCGTAGACGAAGACGCCCGGACGGTCCAGGAGGGGGCCGAGGGCGTCCAGGAAGGGGCCGATGGCGTCCCGGTGGGAGAGGGTGTCGCCGGTGTTGACGACGAGGTCGGGCTCCAGGGCGTCCAGGGAGCGGACCCAGTGGATGAGGCGGGACCGGCCGGGCGTCAGGTGCGCGTCGGAGAGGTGCAGGATCTTGACCGGAGGACGGCCGGGCGCCAGCACCGGCACGTCGAAGCGGCGGAGCCGGAACCAGTTCCGCTCGATCACCGAGGCGTACCCGAAGGTCGCGGCGCCCGCGCCCAGGAGGCCGAGGGACGCGGCGTAGATCTTTCGCACGGTTCTCCCTTCTCTGGCGTCCATGGTTCCAGACATGGGCACCTCGCGGTAATCCTGATGAGGCGGCCGGGTTCGTGCGGGCATGATGTGACCATGAGCGACCTGAAGGTGAAGCTGGAGACCGACCTGTCGGTGGCGATGAAGGCGCGCGACGAGGTGCGCACGCGGACGCTGCGGATGGCGCTGACGGCGGTGAAGAACGAGGAGGTCGCCGGGAAGCAGGCGCGCGAGCTCTCGGACGACGACGTGGTGAAGGTGCTCACCCGGGAGGCGAAGAAGCGGCGGGAGGCGGCGACGGCGTTCGGGGACGCGGGCCGCGCGGAGCAGGCGCAGGCCGAGCGGGACGAGGGCGCGGTGCTGGAGGAGTACCTGCCCGCGCAGCTGGCGGACGAGGAGCTGACCGCGCTGGTGGCGGACGCGATCGCCGCGACGGGGGCGGCGGGCCCGCGGGCGATGGGGCAGGTCATGAAGGTCGTGAACCCGAAGGTCGCCGGGCGCGCCGAGGGCGGGCGCGTCGCCGCGGAGGTCAAGCGGCAGCTCGCGGAGTGAGCGAAGGGCCCGGCGGCGGCCAGCCGGGGAAGCCCTCGTCGCCGTTCCCGTGGTCGTTCCCGCCGTCGCCCTTCTTCTTGCCGTTGCTGATGTAGAGGATGACGGTGGTGCCGGGCGGGACCTCGGAGCCCGCGTCCGGCGAGGTCGACACGACCGTGCCCTTCGGCTGGTCGGAGTCCACGGACCCGGACGCGACCTGCACCCGCAGGTCGGCGCCCGCGATCTTGGCCTTGGCGGCGGCGAGCTTCATGCCCTTCACCTGCGGGACGCGGGTGGTGTCGCCGAAGTCGCGGGACGGGGTGCTGAAGCCGGGCGCGGGCTTGCCGGCGAGGGCGTCCTGCATGCTCTGCTGCCACATCGCGCCGGGGGTGTCCGCGCCGTAGACGCCGTAGACCTTGTACTGCCAGGGGCCGCGGTAGTCCCAGTAGGCGGTGGCGGCGGCCATGTTCGGGGTGAAGCCGGCGAACACCGCGCAGGTGAACTCCTCGCAGGTGCCGGTCTTGCCGGCGGCGGGACGGCCGATGCCGCGCCCGGCGGCGGTGCCCTTGATGAGGACGCCGCTGAGGATCGAGTTGACCTTGTCGGCGACGGCCTGGTCGACGGCCTGGTGGCAGTCCTGCTTGGGCAGCTTCAGCTGCTTGCCGTCGGAGTCGATGACCTGCGTGACGGACAGGGGCTCGCAGTACTTGCCGCGGGCGCCGAAGCCGGCGTAGGCGGCGGCGAGGTGCACCATGTCGATGTCGTTGCTGCCGAGGACCTGGGACGGGACCGGCGCGATGTCCTCCCCGTTGCCCCGCTTCATGCCGAACGCCTTGGCCATGTCGACGGAGTCGCAGACGCCGACGCGCTTCTCCAGCTGGGCGTAGAAGGTGTTGACCGAGTGCCAGGTCGCGGTCTTCAGGTTGAAGTTGCCGGCCTCGCTGTCACCGGCGTTGTGCAGCGTCCAGGTCCCGCCGCCGGCCATCTGGTTCTTGTACTTGGTGCCGTTGATGGTGCCGGTGTACTTGCAGGGCTGGAACCCGCCGACGGTCGTGGTCTGCGGCGAGTTGATGCTGGTGCTGACCGGGATGCCCTCGTCCAGGGCGGCGGCGAGGGTGAAGGTCTTGAAGGTGGAGCCGGCGGACACGCCGGTGCCGCCGCCGTGGTGGGAGTCGGCGGGCAGGTTGATGGTGGTGCGGCCCTTGCCCGCGCCGAACCGCTTGCTCAGCCCGATCGCCTTGATCCTGCCGGTGCCGGGCTCGACCATCGCCTCGGCGCCGACGCGGTTGCCGGCCGGGGCGACGTGGCTGCGCAGCGCCCGGTCGACGGCGTTCTGCGACTTCATGTCGAGGGTGGTGCGGATGGTGTAGCCGCCGCGGTTCAGCTTGTTGACGACGTTCTGCTGCTCCTTCGGCGTCATCTGCCAGTACTTGCCGTGGGAGAGGATGTCGAGCATGTCGTACTTGACGTACTCGCAGAAGTAGGGCGCCTTGCTGGACTCGCAGCCGCCGACCGGGTCGGTGCGGTTCAGCTGGATCGGCTTGGCGGCCTCGGCGTCCGCCTGCGCCTTGGAGATGTCCCCGAGCTGCGCCATCCGGTAGAGGACGGTGTCGCGCCGCTTGCGGGCCTCCTTCGGGTTGCGGATCGGGTCGTACAGGGTGGGGTTCTGCGTGATGCCGGCCAGGAGGGCGGCCTGCCCGAGGGTCACCTTGGACGCGGGGACGCTGAAGTAGCGCTTGGCGGCGGCCTGGATGCCGTAGGCGCCGGCGCTGAAGTACGCGACGTTGAGGTAGCCCTCGAGGATCTGGTCCTTGGTCATGTGCTGCTCGATGTCGAGCGCGTAGCGCAGCTCGCGGAGCTTGCGGCCCACGGTCGGGGCCGTGACGTCCTTGTACTCCTCCTGGGTCGTCGCCTGGTCGACGAGCAGGTTCTTCACGTACTGCTGCGTGAGGGTGGAGCCGCCCTGCGTCTGCTCGGACTCGACGTTGGACGCCAGCGCGCGGATGGTGCCCTTCAGGTCGAGAGCGCCGTGCTTGTAGAAGCGCGAGTCCTCGATGTCGACCATCGCCTGCCGCATGATGGGGGCGACCTGGTCGAGCCGGACCGACTCGCGGTACTTGTCGAAGAACGTGGCGATCTGCTTGCCGTTGGCGTCGTACATCACCGTCTTCTCCGACGGCGGCGTCGTCTTGAGGTTGCTGTCCATGTCCTCGAAGTTGTTCGCGGCGTCGCGCGCGGTCAGCCCCGCGCTGCCGACGCCGGGCAGCGCGATGAACGCGACCAGGACACCCGCGACGACGCCCGCTCCCAGCAGCTTGAACAGCGTGGAGAAGGCCTTACCCCGATCTAGCTTCGCAGCGCGCACGCGCTCTAGGGTACGCGGGACGACCAGTGCATACGGGACAGGTCCCCCGGGCTCGGGCGCAGCGGGGCGCGCGGCGCCGGATGTTCGCCCGGTATGTACCCCTCGTGACAACCTGCGCCGTGTCTGGCGCGTCAACTACAGGTAACTAGTCCGTTCCGGCGGTATGGCCCCGGTGGGCTATATCGAGAATGGGCCCATCGGGGTCTGTTGAATCGTCCCTCGCTTCCGTAAGTTCTTCCCCACGGCTTTCGTTTGGCGGCCTGACGTCCGCGCCCGTCCGGCCAAGGAGCGCAAATCGACACAGACCCTAGGGGAGTGGGGCCAAGATGTGGATCACGGATTGGACCGCCCGCGCCGCCTGCCGTAACGCGGATCCGGACGCCCTGTTCGTTCAGGGAGCGGCGCAGAACCGGGCCAAGCTCATCTGCCGCGGCTGCCCGGTGCGCACGGAATGTCTCGCCGACGCCCTCGACAACAGGATCGAGTTCGGCGTCTGGGGCGGCATGACGGAGCGGGAGCGTCGCGCGCTCTTGCGGCGGCGGCCGGATGTGCGGTCGTGGCGCGAGCTGCTGGAGACCGCCAAGGAGGAGTACGAGCGATCGGTCGAGGCCGACGAGGAAGAGCTCGTCGCGAGCTGAGCGGAGCTCGGCGCCGGTTGGCAGTACGCCCGGCGGCCGCCTGCGGGCGGTCATGGGCACGGCCGGTCCGCTGGGATCGGTCGACGGCAGGTGACCGCAAGGTCCACTGAAGCGCGGCTGCGGGCCCGTACCGATGAGGTGCGGGCCTGCCGCCGCGCCTGCCCGTGCTCACGCCGCGCACCCGCCCCGGCGCACCGCGTACGCGGCGCCGGGCACGTTTGCGCGTGCGTGAGGTGCGCAGGTGCGCTCGGTGGTCATGCCTCCAGGGGCTGCACGGTGAACTGGTAGTCGTAGCGGATGAGGTCGTCCTCGCCGAGGACGAGGAACACCCGCGCGGCCCATGCGACGTCCCCGCCGCCCGTCACGAGCCGGACGGTGAACGTGACCGCGTTGTGGTTGCCGAACACGTCGCCCGCCGACTCCACGGTGTACCTGCCGCTGCCCGCGAACGCGTCGTACGCCTCGGCGATCCTCGCCTCCAGCTCGTCGTGGCCGCGGAACCGCGCGGTCTCAACGAGCTCGACGCCGTCCTCCGCCCACAGCGCGGCGATGGCGGCGCGGCGGCGTCCGGCGTCGGGTTCGCTCCACACCGCGACGTAGCGGCGGGCGATGTCCTCGATCGTGGCGGGCCGCAGCTCGTGGTCGGTCGCCTGCGTCATCGTCGGTCTCCTCTCGTCCGGCCCGGCGGGCCGTCGGGTACGACGCTCGCGGCTGCCGCACGGGCAGGGTCAAGCCGGGCGGACGGTGCAGACCCTCCCCCGAGGGGAGACCCCAGAATGGGCGGCATGACGTACCTGTCCATCGGGGACTTCTCGCGCGCCACCCACATGACCGTGAAGACGCTGCGGCACTACCACCGCGTCGGGCTGCTCGAACCCGCCCACGTGGACCCGGCCACGGGCTACCGGCGCTACACCGCCGAGCAGATCCCGACCGCGCAGGTCATCCGGCGCTTCCGTGACCTCGGTATGCCGCTCGACGACATCGAGGCGGTACTCGCGGCCCCCGACGTGCACGCCCGCAACGAGCGGATCGTCGCGCACCTGCGCCGGCTGGAGGACGACCTCGGCCGGACGCGGTGCGCCGTCGCCGCGCTGCGCGACCTGCTCGCTCCTCCCCCGGCGGACGCGTCCGCGAACGTCGGTCTGCGCAGCGTGCCGGCCATCCGGGCGGCGGCGGTCACCGAGGTCGTCGACGTCGCCGACATGGCCGCGTGGTTCCAGGGCGCGCTCGGCGAGCTGTACGGGACGATCGCGGCGCAGGACCTTCCCGAGACCGGCCACGCCGGCGGGGTCTTCGCCGACGAGCTGTACACCCGGCATCGCGGCGAGGCGACCATCTTCGTGCCGTGCGCCGGGACCGTCCGCCCGACGGGCCGCGTCGCGCCCCGGGAGGTTTCCGCGGCGGAGCTCGCCGTCATCACGCACCACGGTTCGCCCGCCGGCGTGGACCGCTCCTACGGCACGCTGGCCGCGTACGTCTCGCGGCACGCGCTCGCGGTGGACGGCCCCATGCGCGAGTACTACCTCGTCGGCCGCCGCGACACCCCTGACACGTCGGAGTGGCGCACCGAGATCGGCTGGCCCGTCTTCCAGACCGCGCCGACCCCCGGCTGACCCCCTCCGCCGCCCGGGGGCGGCCTCAGTGCCGTCAGGCGGGGCGCTTCGCGCGGGTTTCCGGGAGGAGCGAGAGGTCCTCGCCGACCTGGCGGAGGCCTTCGAGGTCGTGGACGTCCTCGGCCTGCGCGGGGACGGCGGTGACCGGGACGGTCGGGTGCGTCGAGGCGAAGTGGTCGCGCAGCCGCTCCTCGCGGGCGGCGAGCTGCATGCGGTCGGTGTGCAGGCGCAGCAGCGCGGCGGTCAGCGTGTGCTCGCCGCGCTCCTCCAGCGTCTCGGCGGCGGCCTGGCTGCGCGCCGCCGACAGCCCGTCGGCGGCGGACTCGTGCACGCGGTTGACGACGAGCCCGGCCAGCGGCATCCGCTCCTCGGCGAGCCGCTCGACGAAGTAGGACGCCTCGCGCAGCGCGTCCGGCTCCGGCGCGGCGACGACGAGGAACGCGGTGCCGGGGGTCTGGAGCAGCTTGAACGTCTTCTCGGCGCGCTCGCGGAACCCGCCGAACATCGTGTCGAACGCGGCGACGAACGTCTGCACGTCGCGCAGCAGCTGGACGCCGAGGACCTTGTTGATGGCGCCGGTGAACATGCCGAACCCGGCGCTGATCACCTTCACGCCGAACCGCCCGCCGGTCTTGGCGGGGGCGGCGAGGATCTTCATGAAGCGGCCGTCGAGGAAGCGGCCCATCCGCTCGGGGGCGTCCAGGAAGTCCAGGGCGTTCCGGGACGGCGGGGTGTCGACGATGATCAGGTCCCAGGCGCCGGAGCGGTGCAGCTGCCCGAGCTTCTCCATCGCCATGTACTCCTGCGTGCCCGACAGCGACGAGGAGAGCGACTGGTAGAAGGGGTTGGCGAGGATCTGCTTGGCCCGGTCCGGGTCGGCGTGCGCCTCGACGATCTCGTCGAAGGTCCGCTTCATGTCGAGCATCATGGCGTGCAGCTCGCCGTCGCCGCCGACCTCGATCTTGCGCGGGTTGTTGTCCAGCTCGGACAGCCCCATCGACTGGGCGAGGCGGCGCGCCGGGTCGACGGTGAGCACGACGACGTCGCGGCCGCGCTCGGCGGCCCGCACGCCGAGGGCCGCGGCCGTCGTGGTCTTGCCCACGCCGCCGGACCCGCAGCACACGATGATCTTGGTGCGCGGGTCGTCGAGCAGCGCGTCGACGTCCAGCGCCGGCGGGTTCTTGGTGGGGCTCATAACGTCCTCTCCCCCGGGGATTACGCGGCGCCCTGCGCGCGCAAGGCCGCGGCCAGGTCGTACAGGCCGGCGAGGTCCATGCCGTCGGACAGCATCGGCAGCGTGTAGCGGGGCCGGTCGACGGACTCCAGCCGCTCCTTCTCGCGGCGCTGCAGCGCGGTGCGGCGGGCGTGCTCGCCGGCCTCGGCGGCCAGCACCGCGGCGATGGACTCGGCGTCGTGCTCCAGCCCGGCGGCCTTCACGCCGCGCAGGATCTCGTCGGTGTCCAGGTTGCCGGCGGCGGCCGCCGCGAGGTCGTCCTCCGACAGGACGGGCTGGTGCTCCATGTTGACGATGACGCCGCCGACCGGCAGCCCCACCCCGGTGAGCTCGTGGATGCCGTCCATCGTCTCCTGGACCGGCATCTCCTCCAGCAGCGTGACGAAGTGGACGGCGGTCTCGGGGTTGCGCACGACCTTCATCACGGTGTCGGCGTGGTTGCGGACCGGCCCGACCTTGGCGAGCCCGGAGACCTCGTCGTTGACGTTGAGGAACTTGGTGATGCGGCCGGTGGGCGGGGCGTCCATGACGACGGCGTCGTAGATGAACGAGCCGTCCTTCTTCCGGCGGCGCACCGACTCCGACGTCTTGCCGGTGAGGATCACGTCGCGCAGGCCGGGGGCGATGGTGGTGACGAAGTCGACGATGCCGAGCTTGGTCATCGCCTTCCCGGCGCGCTTGAGGCTGTAGAACATCTCGAGGTACTCGATGAGCGCCTCTTCGGTGTCGACGGCGAGCGCGTAGACGTCCCCGCCGTCCGGCGCGACGGCGACGCGGCGCTCCTCGTAGGGCAACGGCGGGCAGTCGAAGAGCTGGGCGATGCCCTGGCGCCCCTCGACCTCGACGAGCAGGACCTTGCGGCCGCCCGCGGCCAGCGCCAGGGCGAGTGCGGCGGCGACGGTCGTCTTGCCCGTGCCGCCCTTCCCGGTGACGACGTGGAGGCGTACGCCGTCCCAGTCGGTGTCTCTCGCGCTCACCCGATCGACCATATCGTTCACTCGGCAAGGACTTTAGAGGCCGCCCGCCCCGATGCAAGTGATCCCTGACACGGTGCCGTCCGCGCTCGTAGATCGTTCGCTGGGGCGTTGCTACGGGCGTGCCCGCGCGGTTAGCTGGGAAACGTGAGACCGGTCCGCGGGCCGGTACGTCCGGGCCCCGAGCGGGTACGGACAGTCCACATCGGAAAGGTGGCCCGTGATGGCAGCGGTAGCCCTGATCATTGTTCTGATCCTCGTGGTGGGCGGCTTGATCACGCTCGCCTCGTCACTGCGGGTCGTGCAGCAGTTCGAGCACGGCATCGTGTTCCGGTTCGGCCAGGTGCAGCGGGGCGGGCAGCTCCGCCCCGGCGCCGTCCGCCGGCCCGGCCTGACGGCGATCATCCCGTTCGCGGAGCGAATGCAGAAGGTCAACCAGCAGACGGTCACGATGGGGGTGCCGGCGCAGGACGGCATCACCCAGGACAACGTGAGCGTCCGCGTGGACGCGGTCGTCTACTTCCGGGTGGTCGACCCGGTGAAGGCGATCGTGAACGTGCAGAACTACGGATACGCGATCTCCCAGGTGGCGCAGACGTCGCTGCGCTCGGCGATCGGCCAGGCGGACATGCAGGAGCTGCTCGGCGAGCGCGAGAAGATCAACGTCCGGCTGCGCTCGATCATCGACGAGATCACCCAGGATCCGTGGGGGATCCTGATCGAGCGGGTCGAGATCAAGGACGTGTCGCTGCCGGAGGGCATGAAGCGCTCCATGGCGCGGCAGGCCGAGGCGGAGCGGGAGCGGCGCGCCCGCATCATCACCGCGGACGGCGAGTTCCAGGCGTCCAAGCGGCTCGCCGCGGCGGCGGAGATCATGTCGCAGGACCCGGCGGCCCTCCAGCTGCGGCTGCTGCAGACGGTCGTGGAGGTGTCGGCGGAGAAGAACAGCACGCTCGTCATGCCGCTTCCGGTGGAGATCCTGCGGTTCTTCGACAAGATGGGCGGCGGCGGGCCCGAGCGGTCCGGCGACGGCGCCGAGCGGATGGACCTGCGGGAGCGGCTCGCCAAGGCCGAGGCGGACCTGGCGAAGGCCGCCGAGCAGCCCTCGACGCTGGGGTCGGCCGAGGACGTCCCGCCGGTCATCGGGCTGGACGAGCCGAAGCCGCACCACGGGGTGTCCGGGGCCGAGCGGCCCGAGGAGGTGGACGGCCCCCGCGAGGGCGAGCGGCCCGGCATCGCGGGCGGCGACCGCCCGGCCGGGGGCGGCGCGCCCGAGCAGGAGCCGCCCGCCGGCTTCTGACGGCCCGGCGAGACGCGATGTCCGTCCGGAGGCCCCCGGCGCCCGTCAGAGGGCGGCGGGGGCCTCCGGCATGGTGAGGGCGCGGACGCCCGGGACCGCGGCCGTCGCCAGGCAGCTCCCGCCGACCAGGACGGCGCTGACCATGAGCGGGACGGACGTGCCCCACGCGGACGCGGCCCACGGCGCGAGGGCGTAGCCGAGCGGCGCGGCGCCGAGGGAGAGCAGCCAGTCGTAGGAGGTGACCCGGGCCAGCGACCGCCGCGGGACGGTCAGCTGCACGACGGTCTCCCAGGTGGGGTTGAGCACGCCGAGCCCGGTGAGCGCCACCCCGTACGAGACGATGATCAGCGGCGCGGGCGCGGCGGCGGCCAGCAGCGCGAGCGGGATCGCGAACGCGGCGAGGCCGAGGTTGGCGACCAGCACCGGGCGGCGCGGCCGGATGCGCCCGGCCAGCAGCGCCCCGGCGACCAGGCCGACCGCGCCGATCTGCACGATCGCGACCCAGGTGCCCTCGCCGCCGAGCCGCTCGATCGCGATGGCGGGGCCGAGGGTGAGCAGCACGGCGGACGCGCCGTTCCAGGCGGCGTGCGCGATGAGGCTCGTCCAGTACCAGTCGCGGGAGCGCACCTCGTGCCAGCCTTCGGCGAGGTCGCGGAGCAGCCGCCGGCCGGATCCGCCGTCCGGGGCGGGCGTCGCGGCGGCGGCGCGCCGGACGCGGGTCAGGGCGAGGAGCGCGGCGCTGGCGGCGAACGAGGCGGAGTCGAGCAGGAACGTCCAGCCGGGGCCGGCGGTGAGGACGAGCGTGCCGGCGAGGGCGGGCCCGGCCAGCCGGGTGGCGCCGTTGGCGGTGCCGATCAGCGCGTTCGCCTTGTGCAGGCCGGCGGCGTCGACCGTGCCCGTGATCATCGGGGAGATCGTCGGGGTCTGGAACGCCGAGGCGGCGCCGCCGACCACCTGGGCGGCGGCGAGGTGCCAGAGCCGGGGGTGGCCGCCGAGCAGCTCCAGCGCGGCGAACAGTTGTGCGGCGCAGCCGGCGAGGTCGGTGGCGACGGCGACGGTGCGGGCGTTGAGCCGGTCGGCGAGGACGCCGCCGACGGGGAGCAGCAGCAGGCGCGGCACCATGGCGCAGCCCAGCACCAGGGCGAGCGCGGACGTGGAGCCGGTCGCGCGCAGCACGGCGAGGGTCAGCGCGGCGGGCACGGCGGCGTCGCCGGTCAGGGACAGCACGCGGGCGGTGAACAGCAGCCGGAAGTCCCGGCCGCGCAGCGGTGAGGGCATGCCGGGCAATCTAATTCGGTAGCGAATTATTCGTCAACGAAATATTCGCTGCCGAATCGGCAGGGCCCGTACGATCCGTGCATGGGCGGAACGGAGGAACTCCACGACCGGACGGACGACCACGTCAAGCGATGGACGGGGATCCTGTCCGACCTCGACCCCGACATCGAGGGGGCCGTCACCCGGATGGTGCGCTTCGTGGAGCACATCAAGCGGGTGAAGGACCGCTCGCTGGTCGAGTACGACCTGCACCGGCACGAGTACGACACGCTGCAGGCGCTCGGCGGCCGGCACGGCAGCGCCGCCCCGTCGGAGCTGGCGGCCGACCTCGGCATGCCGCCGAACTCGGTGACCGGGCGGCTGGACGCGCTGGAGCGGCGCGGGTTCGTCCGCCGGACGCCGTCCGAGACCGACCGGCGGCGGGTGCGGGTCGAGCTGACCGACGAGGGCCGCGCCGCCTGGCTCGGCGCGATGGGCGGCGTCGGGCACGAGGAGTACCGGCTGCTCGGCGGCCTGACCGAGGACGAGCGCCGGACCCTGTCGGACCTCCTGCGGCGCGTGATGGTCCGCGCCGAGCAGGAGCCCCGGAACCCCTGACGCCGCCTCCGCGCGTCCCCGGAACGCGGCGCGATCAGTCCTCGGCGACGGTCAGGACGAGCCGGCCGCGCAGGCCGCCCGCCTCCAGCCGCTCGTGCGCCTTGACGGCGTCCGCCAGCGGGAAGGTCTCGGCGACCCGGAGCGTGAGGCGCCCGGCGTCGACCAGCGCGGACAGCTGCTCCAGTTGCGTGCCGTCGGCGCGTATCCACACGTTGTGGACGGTGATCCCGCGCAGCGGCGTCGGGGCGGCCGGGCCGCCGCTGACCGCGACGAACACGCCGCCGCCCCGGACCGCGTCGAGCGCCGCGACCGACAGGAGCGCCGCGTCCAGCGCGCCGTCCGCGCCGCCGGGGACGAGCGCGCGCACGGCGTCGCCGAGGTGCGCGCCGCGCGGGACGAACCACTCGGCGCCGAGGTCGCGGACCAGCGCCTCGTCCGCCGCCGAGGCCGACGCCACGACCCGCAGCCCGCGCTGGACGGCCAGTTCGACCGCGAAGCCGCCGACCGCCCCGGCCGCGCCCGTGACCAGCAGCGTGCTCCCGGGCGGAAGGTCCAGCAGGTCGAGGGCCTGCGACGCGGTGAGCCCGTTCAGCGGGAGCGTCGCGGCCTCGACGGCGGACGCGGAGCGCGGCGCGCGCGCGACGGCGGCGGCGTCCAGGACGACGGCCTCCGCGTAGGCGCCGAGCGGGACGTCCAGCCGGTCCCGCAGGCCGATGACCGGGTCCCCGGCCGCGAACCGGGTGACGTCCGGGCCGACCGCTTCGACGGTGCCGGCCACGTCCCAGCCGATGCCGATCGGGCCGCGGGAGCCGAAGGGCGGCATCAGTCCCGCGTCGGCGAGCGCGCCCGAGCGGGTCGCCGCGTCCACGGGGTTCACCCCGGCCGCCGCGGTGCGGATCCGCACCTGCCCGGGGCCGGGTTCGGGCTCACCGACCTCGGCGTTCTTCAGGGCCTCGGGCCCGCCGGGCTTCTCCACGATGATCGCGCGCATACTGGACTCCGTTCCTGACGTGGGAGGGGGCGGCGAGAACACCCGCCGCACGGCCACTGTCGCCCGGAACAGCGCGGCATCGGAAGGGGTTACCTCAAGGTGCGATCGGCACCCGGAGGTGAGCCCGCAGCATGGGGACTGTGAGAACGACATGACGACGCAGACCGCCGCCGAACGGCGGCAGGACGAGAAGGTCGCCTTCGACGCCTATATGGAGCAGTGCCCGACGCACGATCTCCTGGGCGTCATCGGCAACAAGTGGACGTCGATGGTGCTGTACCAGCTGACGCGCGGGCCGCGCCGGTACGCCGAGCTCGCCCGCGCCCTGCCCGGCGTCAGCGCCAAGATGCTCACGCAGACCCTGCGCTCCCTCGAACGCGACGGTTTCCTGGCGCGCGCGGTGACCCCGTCCGTGCCGGTCCAGGTCGAATACGCGCTGACGCTGCTGGGCGAGCGCCTCGTCCCGCTGCTCGACGCCGTCCAGCACTTCGCCGAGCACAACATCGACGAGATCCGGGCGTCCCGCGACCACTACGACGCCTCCTCGGTGTGAGCGGGCGGCCGGAGCGGCCGGACGCGCTGTGAAGAGCGGGTTCGGGCGGGGCGGGGAGAACTGATCGCTAGGGTGAAACCCATGAAGAAGTGGGAGTACGCGACCGTTCCGCTGCTGGTGCACGCGACCAAGCAGATCCTCGACAACTGGGGCCAGGACGGGTGGGAGCTCGTCACGGTCCTGCCGGGCCCGAACCCGGAGAACCTGGTGGCCTACTTCAAGCGGGAGATCCAGTCCTGATGGGCACGCCCGAAGAACGCATCACCGAGCTGGGCCTGGAGCTGCCGGAGGTCGTCGCGCCGCTGGCGTCGTACGTGCCCACGGCGCGGACGGGCTCGCTCGTCTACACCTCCGGCCAGGTCCCGCTGGTGAAGGGCGAGCTCAAGGTGACCGGGAAGGTCGGCGCCGAGGTCTCCCCGGACGTGGCCGCAGAGCAGGCGCGGATCTGCGCGCTGAACTGCATCGCGGCGCTCAAGGCCGAGCTCGGCGAGCTGTCGCGGGTGGTGCGGATCGTCAAGGTGGTCGGGTTCGTCGCGTCCGCCCCGGACTTCCACGGCCAGCCGCAGGTGATCAACGGCGCCAGCGACCTGCTGGGCGAGGTGTTCGGCGACGCGGGCAAGCACGCGCGCAGCGCCGTGGGCGTCGCCGTGCTCCCGCGGAACGTGCCCGTCGAGGTCGAGCTGATCGCCGAGGTCTCCTGATCCCGGCGCCGGGACCCCGGGGTTGACGGAACGCCATTCGGTATGTCCGAATGAACCGCCATGAGTGCGACGAGTTGGGCGGGGCGATGGTGAACGGGCTGAAGTTGCCGGAATCGATGCGGGAACAGATCGATGACATCCTGGCCGGCCGGGCCCGGCCGGCCCCCGCCCGGCACGCCGCCACCGTCGTCGTGCTCCGCGACCACGAGGAGCACGGGCTGCAGGCGTTCCTGCTGCGGCGGGTGCGGTCCATGGCGTTCGCGCCCGGCGCGTACGTCTTCCCCGGCGGCTCGGTCGACCCGCGCGACGGCGAGGCCGACCTCGCCTGGTCCGGGCCGTCCCCGGCGGAGTGGGGCGCGGCGTTCAAGGCCGACGAGAAGACCGCGCGCGAGCTGGTCTGCGCGGCGGTCCGGGAGACCTTCGAGGAGACGCTCGTCCTGCTGGCCGGCCCCACCGCCGGCACGGTCGTGGACGACACCCGCGGCGACGACTGGGAGGCCGACCGGCAGGCGCTGCTGGACCGTTCCCAGTCGTTCGGCGGGTTCCTCGACCGGCGCGGCCTGGTGCTGCGCGCGGACCTGCTGCGCCCGTGGGCGCACTGGATCACCCCGATCGTCGAGCCGAAGCGCTACGACACCCGGTTCTTCGTCGCGGCGATGCCCGCCGGGCAGCGCGCCCGCGACGTCAGCACCGAGGCCGACCGGGTCGCGTGGGTGCGCCCGGCGGACGCCGTCGAGCGCGCGAAGGCCGGCGAGTGGTCCATGCTGCCGCCGACCCTGGCGACGCTGAGCGAACTGGCCGCGTTCGACACCGTCGCGGACGTGCTCGCCGCGCCGCGCGAGATCATCGTGCACGAGCCCACCGCGGAGATCATCGACGGCGAGGCGTGGCTGGTGCTGCCCGAGAAGGCCGCCCAGTACTACCCGAGCGGGGCGTGACGCGCCGCGGGGTGCCTGCTTATGGCAACTGGTCGCGGGCCGTGATGTGGCGGCTCGCCGGCACGTCGGCGCTGCGGCACCTCGAACGGCTGGGCTGGAACCCGGTCCGGCACCCCGATCGGGCCTCGGGCAGGATGGGCGACATGAGCGAGATCGATGGGATGGGCACGGAACGGGCGACCTGCGTGCTCGCGCCGAACCCGTCGGCGATGACCCTGGACGGCACCAACACCTGGATCATCGGGGAGCCGGGCGCCGAGGAGGTCGTCGTCGTCGACCCCGGGCCCAAGGACGGCAAGCACCTGCGCCGCGTCGCCGACCTGATCGCGGGCCAGGGCCGGCGCGTCGGGCTCGTCCTGCTCACCCACGGCCACCCCGACCACTCGGCGGGCGCCGTGAAGTTCGCCGAACTCGCGGGCGGCGGCGCCAAGGGCGGCGGCGTCAAGGTGCGGGCGCTCGACCCGCGGCACCGGCTCGGCGACGAGGGGCTCGGCGAGGGCGACGTCGTCACCACCGGCGGCCTGGAACTGCGGATCATGGAGACCCCGGGCCACAGCGACGACTCGCTCACGTTCTGGCTTCCGGCGGACCGCGCCGTCCTCACCGGGGACACCGTCCTCGGCTACGGCACGACCGTCCTGGAGGGGAAACTCGGCGACTACCTGGGCTCCCTGGACCGGCTGCGCTCCTTCTCCGCCGACCAGGACGCGGCCGTGATCCTCCCCGGCCACGGCCCGAAGCTGGACGACCCGCTGGCCGCCCTCGACCACTACATCGACCACCGCCGCGAGCGCCTCGCGCAGGTCGAGGCCGCCGTGGCGGGCGGTGCCCGCACGGCCCGCGAGGTCGTCGAGATCGTCTACGCGGACGTCGACGAGTCGCTGTGGCCGGCGGCCGAGTGGTCCGTCCAGTCGCAGCTGGACTACCTGAACGAACGCCCCTGACGCTCCGCGCGGCACTGCGCGGAGCGGGGACCGCCCGGTCTCACCCGGGGCGCCCGCTCACTTGGACCGCTTGCGCAGCCGCTCGATGTCGAGGATCACCACGGCGCGCGCCTCGATCCGCAGCCAGTTGCGCTGCGCGAAGTCGGCGAGGGCCTTGTTGACCGTCTCCCGGGACGCGCCGACGAGCTGCGCCAGCTCCTCCTGGGTGAGGTCGTGGTGCACGTGCAGGCCCGCCTCGGACGGCTGCCCGAACCGCTCGGCGAGGTCCAGCAGCGCCTTGGCGACGCGGCCCGGCACGTCGGTGAAGACCAGGTCGGCCATCACGTCGTTGGTCTTGCGGAGCCGCTGGGCGAGCGCGCGCAGCAGCTGCACGGCGACCTCGGGGTGCCCGGTCAGCCACGGCCGCAGGTCGTCGTGGCCGAGCCCGGCGAGCCGGCACTCGGTCACCGCGATCGCGCTGGCGGTGCGGGGCCGCGGGTCGAACAGCGACAGCTCGCCGAACATCTCGGACGGGCCGAGCACGCTCAGCAGGTTCTCCCGGCCGTCCGGCGCCGTCCGGGTCAGCTTGATCTTGCCCTCCAGGACGACGTACAGCCGGTCGCCCGTCTCCCCCTCGTTGAAGAGCGTCTGACCGCGTGCCAGGCGCACCTCCGTCACGTTGGCGCGCAGCGCCTTGGCGCCCTGCTCGTCGAGGGCCTCGAAGAGCGGTGCTCTGCTCAGAACGTCCACGTCGCGGTCGGTCACGCTTCTCCTCCTCGAAACACCTACATGCATAGTGTGACGTACGTCCCACCGCGTACGTGAAGGTAGGGTCACGGCGCGCCGAAACGCAGGACCGCCTCCACGATCCCGTTCGCCCAGTGTACGGACCATCCGGTGAAAGCCATCACACCGGTCTCATCCCCGTTTTCCGGACGGGCCTGCGCCGCGAGGCGGGTGCTCTATCGTGATCGGGTGCCGCAGTCCTCGCCGCCCCGGCTCCCACGGGGACGCCACGCGCTGTCCCGCGCGGAGGTCGACCGCGTCCACCGCGGGCGCCTGCTGGCGGCCATGGCCGAGGCGATGACCGAGAAGGGGTACGCGAGCACGTCCGTCGAGGACGTGCTGAAGCGGGCCCGGGTGTCGCGGCAGAGCTTCTACCGGCTGTTCTCCTCCAAGCTCGACTGCTTCATGGCGGCGTTCGACCAGGCCGGCGAGCTGGTGCGGGAGCGGCTCGCGCAGGCGGCGCGGGACGGCGCCGACCCCGTCGACCGGTTCGAGCGGGCCATCGCCGTGTACCTGGACGCGCTGGCGTCCGAGCCCGGCTACGCGCGGCTGTTCCTGGTGGAGGTGTTCGCCGCCGGTCCCGAGGCCGTCGCCCGCCGCTCGGCGGTGCAGCGCGACCTGGCGGCGGCGCTCGCCGACCTGATGGGCGCGACCGGGGAGTCCGCGCGGTTCGCGTGCCAGGTCGTCGTCGCGGCGGTCGGCACGATGGTGACGCCCGCCGTCGCGTCCGGCGATGTGGCCGCGCTGCGCGCCGTCGGGCCTCCGATCGTCGACCACGTCCGGACGCTCGTCCGCTCCGGCGTCCTGGAGGGTTAGGCCCGCCCGATCGTGGCGCGGACGGTGGTCACCTTGCCGTTGGGCGTCGGCGGGAGGGTGAACGCCAGGCGTCCGGACGCGCTGGCCTCCGTGGTGATGCGGTGCCCGGAGACCGTGACGGTGTAGCGGGTTCCCGGACGGTAGGACGGCGGTGTCGTGACGGTCGCGGTGCCGCTCGCCTTGAGCGTGAAGCCCTTGGACGTGGCGTCGCTGAGGTTGCTGAACTCCCGGGGTGCGCGGCGCGCGAGCGAGATCGTCCAGCCCCACTGCGTCCACGTCCGGTCGATCGACGCGTAGGACACGCGCGCCGGCGGACGGGACGGCGCCGCGAACGCGCGCATCAGCGGCCCGGTCTCCTGGCGCAGGTCGCGCGCCCAGTACGGGAAGGTGTGCGTGCCGAAGGTGTAGTCGTCGAACCGGCTCGGGATCTTCAACTGCTGGAGGCGGCGGTGGAAGCTCAGCGTGGACTGGTGGGTGAGGGCCTCGATGCCGATCGCCGCCGGGTCGGGGATCCCGTGGTCGAGCGGCCCGGGGAGGCCGGTCGCGGTGGAGAGCGAGAGCCGCGTCCCGCGCAGGTTGGACGCGAGGGTGGCCGGGTCGTGGCCGCGCCAGTTGATCTCGTCGGTGAACCGCGAGCCGAAGATCGAGTCGGGCGGGACGCCGTCGTAGGCGGCGGCGACGAAGGAGATGATCCCGTACGCGCCGACGGCGGTGACCGGGTCGTGCGCGATGTCGGGAGCGCCGGAGAACGACGTCGCGGAGGCGAACATGTCGGGGTGGCGGGCGGCGTAGCTCATCGCGCCGAACCCGCCCTGGGACAGCCCGGCGATCGCCCTGCCGCGCCGCGCCGCCACGGTCCGCAGGTTGCGGTCGATCCACGGGACGAGCTGCCCGACGTGGAACGTCTCCCACTTCGACGGCCCCAGCTTGGTCTTCGGGTCGGCCCAGTCGGTGAACCAGCCGCCGCCGTCCCCGTCGAATCCGGCGTCCGGCATGACCGTGATGAGCGGTTTCCCGGCGGTCGTGGCCTCCGCGTCGCCCTTCTCGACCCAGTCGGCCGCCCGCCCGTTCGTCCCGTGGAACAGGTACAGGACGGGATACCGGGCGGTGTTTCGCGACGAGTGGGGCCGGCGTTCGTAGCCGGTCGGCAGCAGGATGCGGACGTCCACGGCCCGCCCCAGGGCGGCGGTGCCGACCCGGACCGCGTACTGCCGGTCGTCGATCCGCTGGACCCGCTCCACATGGATCCCGGCGCCGTCGGCGAACCCCACCGGCGTGCGCGGGGCGGCCTCGGCGGGCAGCGCCGCGAGCAGGACCGGGGCTCCTGCCAGCATCAACGTCGTCGCGATGAACCGTCGTGCGCGCATTCGGGGGACCTCCCGGGGAGCGGAGTCAGCGTCGGGGACGGGGCGAGTCGGGGCGCACGCGCAGCGCGTCGATCACGGTCGCGAGCATCTCGTAGTGGCCGGCGAGCATGCAAAGCTCGACGCATTCGGGCTGGGTGAGGCGGGTGCGCAGCCGCGCCCAGGTCGCGTCGGTCAGGTCCTGGCGGCGGTGCAGCTCGTCGGCGGCGGCGAGCATGACCTGCTCGCGCGGGCTCCAGCCATCGGCGTCCGGGCCCTCCTTGACGCGTTCGACGTCCGCCGGGCGGACTCCGGCGCGGCGGCCGAGCCGCACGTGGTGGTCGAACTCGTAGCGGCAGTCGCGCAGGTGGGCGACGCGCAGGATGACCAGTTCGGTCTCGCGGCGCGCCAGCTTCCCGCCCGGCATGAGGCGTCCGCCGAACCACAGCCAGCCGCGGAACAGGCCGCGCTGCCGCGCGAGGGTCAGGAACAGGTTGGGCGGCCCGGTCCCTGCGACGCGTCCGGAGGCCGCGCAGATCAGCCAGTTGACGAGCCCGACGTCGCGGATGCCGCCCGGCGCCACCCGCGGCGCGTCCGGCGGGGCGCTCATAGGCCGCTGCCCGGCTGCGCCGTGGTCAGGGCGGCGTGCTCGTCGCGCGCGATCTCCAGCGCGCGGCGCATGCTCGGCTGGACGAGCCGCTCCAGCACCGGCTGGAGCGCGGCGCGCGCGGGCATCGCCCCGGCCACCCACCAGGGCGCCACGATGCGGCGGGACCGGCGGGCGATGCCGCGTTCGAGGGCGTCGATCCCGGCCTTCAGCGGCGCGACGCGCGACATCGCGCCGCCCCGCGTGCCCTTGGACAGCGTGGCCGCGGCCTCGGTGCCGAAGCCGCGGCTGGTCATGTCGGTGTCGAGCTCGGCGAAGTAGGCGACGCCGGCCCGGGCGCCCCACGGCCGCAGCTCGACGCGGAGCGTGTCGCCGAGCGCCTCGGCCGCCGCCTTGGACGCGCTGTAGGCGCCGAGCAGCGGCAGGTGGACGGCGACGGCCAGCGACGCGATGGTCAGCGCGTAGCCGCGCGGGTGGCTGATGTGCGGGCCGGCGGCCGACAGCGTGTTGTGGACGCCGAGGACGTTCACCCGCAGGCTCTGTTCCAGCACCGCCGGGTCGCCGCCGATCACCGGCATCTGCGCGGCGACGCCCGCGTTGGCGACGACGACGTCGAGGCCGCCGAGCGCGGCGGCCGCCTCGTCCACGACGGTGCGGACGCGCTCGCGGTCGGTGACGTCGCAGGTCCACCAGGGGGCGTCGCCGCTGCCGGCGGCGGCGGAGGCGAGCAGGCCGGGTTCGAGGCCGGCCAGGGCGACCCGCGCGCCGCGCTCGTGCAGCCGGGCGGCCAGCGCCGCGCCGATGCCGCGCGCCGCCCCGGTGATCAGCACGCGCCGGCCCGCCAGGGTGGCCGTCCAGCGTGCGGAGTCGTAGATCATGCCGGGACCGTAGCATAAAAAAACACACTCGTCTTTTTAAGTGGACACGGGTCCCGTCACCCGGCCGGTCCGGAATGTCGGCGAAACCTCGTAATCAAGTGAGCATTCCGGCGTCTTATGCGGCAGCGGATGGCGACCTACGAGGGTTGTGATCAGATGCGTGCTCTGGGTTGGATGTCGTCGTGGTGACAGGCGCGGGGATCGAGCCGGACGCCGATCTGGCGGCCGCCGCCGGCGCGGGCGACGAGCGCGCGTCCGACGAGCTGTACCGGCGGCACCATGCGGCGGTCCTCGGCTATGCCCGCGGCCTCGTCCGCGACCAGCACCTCGCGGAGGACCTGGCCAGCGAGGCGTTCGCCCGGACCCTCGCGGCGCTGCGCCAGGGCGGCGGGCCCCGCGAGGCGTGCCGGCCCTACCTCTACACGGTCGTGCGCAACGCGGCGGTCGACTGGGCGCGCGGCGACCGCCGCACCGTCGTCACCGACCAGGTCGCCGAGTGGGCCGCGCGCACGCCGGACGAGCTCCCGGACGTCGACGAGCTGGACGCGCTCGTCCGCGCGTTCCGGTCGCTGCCGGAGCGCTGGCAGACCGTCCTGTGGCACACCGTCATCGAGGACGAGCCCGTCCAGCGGGTCGCGGAGATCCTCGGGATGGAGGCGGGCGCCGTCGCCCAGCTGGCGTTCCGGGCCCGCGAGGGGCTCCGGCAGGCGTTCCTCGCCGCGAGCTGCGAAGGGCACCCCGACTGCGCGGAGTTCACCGCGCAGCTCGCCGCGTCCGTCCGCCGCCCCGGCCGGCGCCGCAGCCGCGCGCTGCGCCGGCACCTGGAGTCCTGCCCGCGGTGCCGCCGCACGGCCGAGGAGATGGCCGACCTCAACGGGCGGCTGCGGCGCGCCCTTCCGATCGGCGCCGTGCTGCTGAGCGCGCCGGCCGCCCCGTTCGGGAGCCTCGCCCCGGCCGCGTCCCTGCCCGGCTGGGCCCTCCCGGCGGGGGTCGCGGCGGCGACGGCGGCGGTCCTCGGCGTCCTGTTCGCCGCGGGCGGCGACGACCCGCCCGGCACGACGCACGCCGCCCCGCCCACCGTCGCGCCGGCGCCGCCGGCGAGCACGGCCGCGCCGGCGAAGGAGCCGGCGGCGCCCGACCGGCCCGACCACGCCCGCGGCCAGAAGCGCGGCGGGCCGGGAGCGCCCGGCGGTTCGAACGGCGGGCCCGCAAGCGGCGGCGGCTCGGGGGCGGGCGGCGCCAACCGCGTGCGCAACACCACCTTGCAGTCCTGCCTGGCCCCCTCCGGTACCGACGTCGTGCAGCGGTCCTGCAGCGACTCCTCGACGGAGTGGCGGCGCAAGAACACCTCCGGCGGCTTCACCCTGACCAGCGCCTCCACCGGGAAATGCATGTCCCGCGGACAGCTGTCGGCCGGGCCCATGTGGGAGGGCGGCCAGCAGTACTCCGTCGTCATGGCGCCCTGCGGCGGATCCCACCAGGTATGGAAGCTGGTGCAGTTCGGCGGCGTCTACCGGCTGGCCAACGGCGACGGCTGGTTCCTCCAGGCCAGCTGGTCGGGCCTGGTACCGGTGACGCTGAAGCCGTCCTCCTACGCGGGGATGGCCGCCCAGGGCTGGGCCGTGAGCTGACCTTCCCCGCTCACCGGGTCAGCCGTACCGGAGCTGGTCGCGCGCGGACGGCTCGGGGTTGAGCGCGAGCCACGCCCGCAGCGCCATGTGCAGCTCCAGCCGGTCCGACTTCGCGTGGATCGTGTCGCCGAACAGGTCCTCGAGCTGCCGGAACCGGTACCGGACGGTCTGCGGGTGCACGTGCAGGTGGCCGGAGACCGCCGTGGCGTTGAACCCGCACTCCAGCGACGCCAGCAGGGTCTCGGCGAGCCGGTGCCGCTGCGCCGGGCGGGCGGCCAGCAGCGGCGCCAGCCGCCGCTCGATCACCTTCTCGACCAGCTCCCGCTCCCGCATCATCACGATGATCGGCATGTGCATCTCGGCGGCGATGGGGGTGTCCCGCGCGGCCGGGTCCTCGTCGATCAGGCCCTGGTCGGCCAGGTCCAGCGCGTCCCGCGCCCAGCGCAGCGACCGCGCCGCGCCGGTCGGCTCGACCGCCGGGCCGATCGCGGCGGTCCAGCCGTCCAGCCGGCGCTCCAGCAGCCGGGCGCGGCCGGGGCCCTCCGGGTCCGCGACGATCAGGCAGGGCTCGGCGCGGTGCAGGCCGAGCAGCACGTCGGGCGGCAGCGACGGCCGCCGGGTCTCGGGGCCGCGCTCGCGCAGCGCCACGGCCGCGACCGTCCGGGGCAGCGGCCAGGACGCCTCGCCGGCCACCTCCCGCAGGTGCCGCGGGGCCGGAGCGGGCTCGTCCAGCAGCAGGTCGAGCAGCCGGCGCCGGTGGTCCTGCTGCGCCCCGGCCGCCCGCGCGGCGGCGTCGGCGTGGCCCTCGGCGACCGCCTCGGCGAGCTGGTTCATGTAGTCGAACACCGCGTTGGCGATCCCCGCCATGGTGGAGGCGCCGGCCCGGTAGCCGAGCCGTCCCGCCCGCTCGGTGAGCTGCTCGACCGCCACGCCGGCGCCGATCCGGGTCGCCGCGTGCCAGGACTCCAGCGTGCGCCCCTCGCCGGCCTCGCCGGCCCCGACCCGCCGCCAGAAGTCCAGGACGTCGGCGGAGGAGGCGCCCGGATCGGCCAGCAGGTCCAGGAAGTGGCCGATCGCGCACTCGACCGCGGCCTCCAGCCCCCGGGTGTACTTGGGGTCGTGGGGCCGGACGAACTCCGGCAGCCGCTTCTCGATCCGGCGCGTCGCCTCCCCGGCGACGGCGGGCACCTGCCCGCGCAGCTCCCGGGCCAGCCCGGCGGAGCCGTCGAAGGACAGGCCGAGCTCGATGCGGCGCACGGGAAGGGGAACCACCTGGCTGAAGTCAGACAATGAGATCTCCTTCGCGGGGGACGAGGTACACAGGAGACGGCCGGAACCGCCCTCGATTACGGACTTTCTCCGGAGATTTCGCCGCGCCGGTACCGCTGCCGGCGAGGTTCTAGGCTTGGCGTATGACGACGGAGCCGGCATGACCGCGGAGGCGGACGGCAAGACCCGGGGCGAGAAGGCGCGCGCGCAGCCGGGCGGGGCGGCACGGGCGCGCAGGTTCCGCGACGAGACCAGGACCGGGCTGGTGCGGCGCGCGCGCAGGATGAACCGGGTACTGGCCGAGACCTACCCCGACGCGCACTGCGAACTGGACTTCGGCACCCCGTTCCAGCTGCTGGTCGCGACCGTCCTGTCGGCGCAGACCACCGACAAGCGGGTGAACCTGACGACCCCGGCGCTGTTCGCCAAGTACCCCACCCCGGAGGACCTGGCCGCCGCCGACCCCGAGGACGTCGAGACGCTGCTGAAGCCGACCGGGTTCTTCCGGGCCAAGACCAAGTCCGTGATGGGCCTGTCGGCCGCGCTGCGCGACCGGTTCGGCGGCGAGGTCCCCGGACGGCTGGAGGACCTCGTCACCCTGCCGGGCGTCGGCCGCAAGACCGCGAACGTCGTGCTCGGCAACGCGTTCGACGTGCCGGGCATCACCGTCGACACCCACTTCGGGCGCCTGGTCAACCGGTTCGGCTGGACCGCCGAGGACGACCCGGTCAAGATCGAGAAGGAAATCGGCGAGCTGTTCCCCCGCAAGGACTGGACGATGCTGTCGCATCGGCTGATCTGGCACGGCCGCCGGATCTGCCACGCGCGCCGTCCCGCCTGCGGGGCGTGCCCGCTCGCCAGGGACTGCCCGTCCTACGGCACCGGGCCCGTCGACGCCGAGGCGGCAGGCAAGCTCGTCAAGCCCGGCCCGTTCTCATGATCCGCCCGGACCCGGGGAACCGCCGGGGACTGGAACGGTTCCCATCGGGAAGGAACGCGGGCGTTCCGGAGTTGGGAGTGGCGTGACCGACACCGCATCCACCTGCCCGCCGTGGCTCGACCGCTTCCGCGCCGAGGCGCCGCGGATGCCGGTGCCGCCGATGTTCGAGCCGGCGCCCGGCGCCCGCGCGGCCGCCGTGCTGATCCTGTTCGGCGAGGGCCCGGACGGCCCGGACGTCCTGCTCACCGAGCGGGCCGCGACGCTGTCCAACCACGCCGGGCAGCCCGCCTTCCCGGGCGGCCGCATCGACGCCGGCGACGACGGGCCGGTCGGGGCGGCGCTGCGGGAGGCGTGGGAGGAGGCCGGCGTCGAGCCGTCCGGCGTGGACGTGCTCTGCACGCTGCCCGAGCTGCACCTGTCGCACAGCCGGCACCGCGTCACGCCGGTCGCGGGCTGGTGGCGGGAGCCGTCGGAGATCGCGCCGGGCCATCCGGGCGAGGTCGCCACGGTCGCGCGGGTGCCGATCCGCGACCTGGCCGACCCGGCGAACCGGCTGACCGTCAAGCACCCGTCCGGGATGAGGATGGGCCCGGCGTTCCGGGTCGGCGGCATGCTGGTGTGGGGGTTCACCGCGGCGGTGCTGACGCGGGTGCTGGTCGCGGGCGGCTGGGACCGTCCGTGGGACACCGGTCACGTCGAGGACCTGCCGCCGGACGTGCTGACCCTGGCCGCCCGCGGCTGACCCGCCGGGCGACTCGCGCCCGGCCCGCCGGGGCCTCCCGGAACGGCGCAGGTCACGGCCGCGGCGTCATCCTGAGCGCGGAGCCGCGCCGCCCGTCGTCGCACTGCACGGTCACTCGCGCGAGGCCAAACTGGTCCGTCGAGGGGACGTGAAGCGGCCCCGGCGCACTATACGGTGAAGCGGTGCTGCACGACCACGTTCTCGATCTCATCCTGCTCGTGCTCGTCGTGCTGTTCGGAGTCTCGGGGTACCGGCAGGGGTTCATCGTCAGCCTGCTGAGCTTCGTCGGCTTCGTCGGCGGCGGGGTGATCGGGGTGGTCATCGCGCCGCCGATCGCGGAGGCCACCGTGAACGGGGCCGCGCAGCAGGCGCTGCTGGCCATCGTGGTCGCGTTCCTGGCCGCCACCCTCGGGCAGCTGATCGCCTCGTCGGTCGGCGCGGTGCTGCGCAACCGGGTGACCGGGCTGAACGCGCGCACCGCGGACGCGGTCGGCGGCACCGTCGTCAGCGCGCTGTCGCTGCTGGTCGTCGCCTGGTTCTTCGGGAACCTGGTGGCGAACTCGGAGTTCCAGCCGGTGCGCACGCAGGTCAAGGGCTCCACGGTCATCAAGGGCATCAACGGGGTGATGCCCGCGCAGGCGCAGACCTGGTTCACCTCGTTCCAGGGGTTCGTGAAGAACAGCGAGTTCCCGCAGGTGTTCAACGGGCTCGGCGGCGAGTCGGTGGTGCAGGTGCCGCCGCCGGACGAGTCGGTGCTCAACACCGCGGGGCTGCAGGACGCCAAGAACAGCATCGTCAAGGTCGTCAGCACGGCGCCGCAGTGCCAGCGCCGCATCGAGGGCACCGGGTTCGTGTTCGCGCCGCACCACATCATGACGAACGCGCACGTCGTCGCGGGCGCCCGGGGATCGTCGGTCGTCGAGACCCGCACCGGCGGCAAGACCCGCGGCCGGGTCGTGCTGTACGACCCGAAGCGCGACATCGCGGTGCTGTACGTGCCGGAGCTGGAGGCGCGGCCGCTGAAGTTCGCCGGGGAGGCGCGGGTCCGCGACAGCGCGATCATCGCCGGGTTCCCGAAGAACCAGCCGTTCACGCCGGGCGCCGCCCGGATCCGCGCGCGGCAGACCGCGCGGGGCCCGGACATCTACCACTCCGGCCAGGTCAGCCGGGAGATCTACGCGATCCGCGGGAAGGTCGAGCCGGGCAACTCCGGCGGGCCGCTGCTGTCCACCGACGGGCGCGTCTACGGGGTCATCTTCGCGGCGGCGCTCGACACGCCCTCCACCGGGTACGCGCTGACCGCCGAGGAGGTCGCGCCGGACGCCAAGGCGGGCGTCGAGCTCACCAAGGCGGTCTACACCCAGAGCTGCTCGGACTGACCCCCGCGCTCTCGGACTGCCCCTCGCGCCTAAGGCGCGGTGAGGCGGAGCTTCACCGGGGTGTCCTCCGGGTGTTCGGCCAGCGCGCGCGCCCGCTCCACGATGCCGAGCACGTCGACGCGGTGCGGGGGAGCCTCGCCGTAGGGCTCGATGCGATCGGCGGCCCGGCTGAGGAGCGCTGTCGCACCGCGCTGGTTTCCCCGCCGCAGGTGGGTGATGCCTACGGCGACCTGGGCGAGACCTCTCCACAGCTCCCGTTCCGCCTCCGGAGCGGCCTTCCAGACGGCTTCGAGCACCTCGTGCGCATGGAAGGGACGGTCCTCGTCCAGGAGACGCTGCGCTTCCAGCAATGCCTCCGCGACGGGCATGTCGAGGTCGTCCGGCATCGTGGGTATGCCGGTGGCGCCATGAGGCAGCGGACGACCGTACGCGTCACGTGGCCGTGAGTTGCGTGGGCGTCCCGACTCGTCCCGATCCCGCATCCCTCTACGGTACGCGCCGCAGCATTTCTTGAGGGGAGACGGCCCCGGCCGGGCCCGTGGGGTCAGCTGTCGGGTTCCGGGTCGGCCAGCCATCCGAGGAGCTGCGCGTCGAATGCGCGCGGACGCTCCTCGTGGGGGAAGTGCCCCGCCCCTTCGATGACCTTCCACCGGTAGGGGGCCGCCACATAGCGTCCCGAGCCTCGTGCACTGGCCGGAAGGATGCAGGTGTCGAGGGCACCGTGCAACTGGAGCGTGGGCGCCTGGATCGGGGCGCGCATACGGTGCGCGTAGCGGATGCCGTCCGGACGGGCCTGCGACCTGATGAGCCACCGGTGGTACTCCAGCGCGCAGTGCGCCGTCCCGGGGATCTGCACCGCCTTCCGGACGAACCGCTCCGTGCGCTCATCCGGCCAGTCCGGGCCGGACCAGTCGTGCAGCAGCCGGCCCGCCAGCTCCGCGTCGTCGCGGACGAGCCGCCGCTCCGGCCACATCGGGACCTGGAAGCCGAACGTGTGGCGCGCCGCCCACCCCTGCCCGCGCGGATCGCCCAGCACCGACCGCCGCAGCCGCAGCGGATGAGGCGCGCCGACCACCGCGAGCCGCTGGACGACCTTCGGGTGGTAGACCGCCATCGTCCACGCCAGCAGCCCGCCCCAGTCGTGCCCGCACACCACGGCGTTCGCCTCGCCGAGCGCCCGGACCAGCCCGGCGGCGTCGCCGGCCAGCGTGATCAGGTCGTAGCCGCGCGGGGGCTTGTCGCTGCCGCCGTACCCGCGCAGGTCCACCGCGACCGCCCGGTATCCGGCGCCGGCCAGCGACACCAGCTGGTGGTGCCACGCCCACCAGAACTCCGGGAAGCCGTGCAGCAGCAGGACCAGCGGCCCCTCGCCGGCCTCGGCGACGTGGAACCGGGTCCCGCCCGCGCTGACGGCGCGGTGCGTCCACGGCCCGTCGAGCTCGATCAGGGACGCCTCGTGCCCCGGCATGGCGGGCGTCAGTCCGTCAGGGCGGGGGTGTCCGAGTCGCCGCGGTGCCGCAGCGCGGCGAAGTCGTCCTTCAGCGTCCGGCGCGTGCGCTTCGCCCCCTCGATCTTGCGCATCCGCAGGTAGCCGAAGCCGATCAGGCCGACCGCGAGGACCAGGTAGATGCCGGACACGACCAGGAACGCGGCCCAGTGGTAGAGCCCGGCCGCGACGAGCCCGTAGGCCAGCGCGATCGACAGCAGGATGACGATCAGCCCGCCGATGAGCGCGGCGATGGTGAACATCACGCTGCCGTAGGCGGCCTTCTTCGCGTCCGCCTTCAGCTCCAGCTTGGCCAGGTCCATCTCCGCCCTGACCAGCGCGGAGACGTTGCTCGACGCCAGTGCGACGAGCTCGCCGAGGGATTTCTCCTCGACACTCTCCCCCGGTAGTGCCTCGGACATAGCGCTCCTCTCCTTCCAGAGTCAGCCGTCACTCCGCCGGGCGCGGGCGCGCCCTTCTCCGGAAGACGACGGCGGCGGCCGCCGAGGCGATGATGCTCGCGATCAGGACCGCTGTCGTCACTCTCTCGAATCGGGACGGGTCGGTATAGGCCAAACCGCCGATCAGCAGGGAAACGGTGAAACCCACCCCGGCGAGCATCGCGACCCCCGCGATCTCCCGCCAGCGCAGGTCCTCCCCGAGCGTCGCCAGGCCGACCCGCACGGCCGTCCAGGCGCCGCCGAAGACTCCCACGAACTTACCGATCACCAGCCCGCAGATCACACCGAGGGCCACCCGGTCGCCGAGAGCGGCGCCGAGCGCGGGCCCGCTGAGCGCGACGCCCGCCGACAGGAACGCGAACACCGGCACGCAGAACCCCGCCGACAGCGGCCGCAGCACGTGGTCGGCCCGCTCGGCGTTCGTGGGCCGGTCGTCCGCCGTCTCCTTGGAACTGGTCAGCATCCCCAGGGCCACACCGGCGACGGTCGCGTGGATCCCGCTGCGCTGTACGCAGTACCAGGCGAGCACGGCGATCGGCACGTAGAGCAACGGTGACCGGACATTTCTGGACTGGAGCAGCCCGTACACCACGATCAGCGCGACTCCGATGCCGAGCCATGTCCAGTGCAGTGTCTCGGTGTAGAACAACGCGATGATGGTGATGGCGATCAGATCGTCCACCACAGCGAGCGTCAGCAGGAACGCGCGCAAGGACGGCGGGCACGCCGAGAAGGTCACCGCCAGCACGGCCAGGGCGAACGCGATGTCGGTCGCCGTCGGCACGGCCCAGCCGCGCAGCGCCCCGGGCTCGCCCGCGCTCACGACGACGAAGATGAGCGCCGGCATCGCCACGCCCGCCGCCGCCGCGATCACCGGCAGCGCCGCGTCCCGCGGATCGCGCAGTTCGCCGTGCGCAAGCTCCTCGCGCAACTCCAGGCCCGCGATGAAGAAGAAGACCGCGAGCAGCCCGCCGGACGCCCAGTGCTGGACGTCCATGTGCCCGAGCCGCAGCCAGTGCGGGCTCAGCTCGTGCGCCCGGAGGCTCTCGTAGGCGTCGGCCCACGGGGTGTTCGCCCAGACCAGCGCCGCCACCGTCGCCAACAGCATGACCACGCCGCCGACCGTCTCGGTGCGCAGCGCCGCGGCGACCTGACCGCTGTACCGGACCGTCGGACGGAACGGCCAGACATGAGCGATGCGGCGCCTCTCGGGCGCGGTGGACGGGCGCGGCATGCGATACCCCCGGGAAGGCGGCGGACGGTCGGACGCGGAGCCCCGCCCGCACCTCGCGGGCCCCGACCTACCAGCGGGAATGGGGCGTCCCCTGCCGACCAGACTTCCCGGCGCACCTGATCACCAGGCTACCCGCCCGCCCGCACCGCGAACGGCGACGTCCCGCGCCGCGAACGGCGACGTCCCGCGCCGCCAAGGGCGACGGCCCGCGCCGGAGCGCCGGACGACGCTCCCGCACGGGCCGTCCCGGCCTCGCGCCGATCAGTCCTCGGACTTGGTGCTCGGCAGCTTCTCGGAGATCAGGTCCATCACCGTGCTGTCGGCGAGCGTCGAGACGTCGCCGATGCTGCGGTTCTCCGCCACGTCCCGCAGCAGCCGCCGCATGATCTTGCCGGACCGGGTCTTCGGCAGCTCCGGCACCATCATGATCTGCCGCGGCTTCGCGATCGGGCCGAGCGCCTTGGACACGTGGTCGCGCAGCTCGGCCAGGAACTCGGCGCCCTCGACCTCCTCGCCGGCGCTGCCGCGCGGGATCACGAACGACACGATCGCCTGCCCGGTCACCGGGTCGGTCGCGCCGACGACCGCCGCCTCGGCCACCTTCGGGTGCGAGACCAGCGCCGACTCGACCTCCGTGGTGGAGATGTTGTGCCCGGACACCAGCATCACGTCGTCCACCCGGCCGAGCAGCCAGATGTCGCCGTCGTCGTCCTTCTTCGCGCCGTCGCCGGCGAAGTACTTGCCCTCGAAGCGCGACCAGTACGTCTTGAGGTACCGCTCGTCGTCGCCCCAGATCGTCCGCAGCATCCCGGGCCACGGCTCGGTGAGCACCAGGAACCCGCCGCCGCCGTTCGGCACCGGCTGCCCCTGGTCGTCCACCACCTCGGCGGAGACGCCCGGCAGCGGGCGCATCGCCGCGCCCGGCTTCCCGGCCGTCACGCCCGGCAGCGGGCTGATCATGATGCCGCCGGTCTCCGTCTGCCACCACGTGTCGACCACCGGCGTCTTGCTGGCGCCGATGTTCTCGCGGTACCAGATGTAGGCCTCGGGGTTGATGGGCTCGCCCACGGACCCCAGTACGCGCAGGGACGACAGGTCGTACTGCGCGGGGATGTCGTCGCCCCACTTCATGAACGTGCGGATCGCGGTGGGCGCCGTGTAGAAGATGGACACCTTGTACTTCTGGATGATGTCCCACCAGCGGCCCTTGTTGGGCGTGTCCGGCGTGCCCTCGTACATGACGCTGGTGGCGCCATTGGCGAGCGGCCCGTACACGATGTAGGAGTGGCCCGTCACCCAGCCGATGTCGGCCGAGCACCAGTACACGTCCGTCTCCGGCTTGAGGTCGAACACCGCGTTGTGCGTGTAGGCGACCTGGGTCAGGTATCCGCCCGTGGTGTGCAGGATGCCCTTCGGCTTACCCGTCGTCCCCGACGTGTACAGGATGTACAGGGGGTGCTCGGCGTCCATCGGCTCGGCGGTGTGCTCGTCGCTCTGCCGCTCCACCAGGTCCTGCCACCAGACGTCCCGCTCGTTCTCCGCGACGTCCTCGCCGGTGCGGCGGACGACCAGGACGTGCTCGATCGTCGGCGTCTGCGCGACCGCCTCGTCCACGGTCGGCTTCAGCGCGGACGGCTTGCCGCGCCGGTACCCGCCGTCGGCGGTGATGACCAGCTTGGCCTGCGCGTCGTCGATGCGGGTGCGCAGCGCCTCGGCGGAGAAGCCGCCGAACACCACCGAGTGGGTGGCGCCGATCCGCGCGCACGCCAGCATCGAGATCGGCAGCTCCGGGATCATCGGGAGGTAGATCGCGACCCGGTCGCCCTTGCGGACGCCGAGCTCCAGCAGCGCGTTGGCCGCCTTGTTCACCTCCCGCTGCAGGTCGGCGTAGGTGATGGTGCGGGTGTCCCCGGGCTCGCCCTCCCAGTGGTAGGCGATCTTCGCGCCGAGGCCGGCCTCGACGTGCCGGTCGACGCAGTTGTAGGCGGCGTTCAGCTCGCCCCCCACGAACCACTTGGCGAACGGCGGGTTGCTCCAGTCCAGGACCTCGTCCCAGCGCTTGGACCAGGCCAGCCGTTCGGCCTGCTTCGCCCAGTAGCCCAGGCGGTCCGCGGCGGCCTCGTCGTACGCCTCGGCCGTGACGTTCGCCGCTGCGGCGAGCTCGGCGGGCGGGGGGAAGCTCCGCGTCTCCTGCAGAAGGTTCGACAGTGTCTCTTGGCTCTGGCTCAACGCGTACTCCTTGCTAGCTGAACGGGGGTCGCCCGGTATCCCCACTCCACCAGGAAGGTCCCGTCCCCACAAGGCCGCCTTCCCGAGTGTCGGGGAAGAGCGCGACCGGCGCCCGAGGCTCCGGATGAAGGTGTGATGCCCGACACACAGTGCCTTCCCAATGCCGCGTCTCGGGAACCGCCTCCGTTCCACGCGCGCGCGGGGCGTGTGCGCGAGCGATACCGGCGACCGCATAAGGTCGGGCGCGTGACGGATGCCCTTGCACAGATTGCGAACCTGCCCGGCGTCCCGGACGCCGTCGCCGATGCGCGGTCCGCCGTGGACCGGCTGCTCGGCCACCGCATCCTGCGGCGCCGCAGCGCCGAGGTGTCCACCGAGTCGGCGCTGCGCGGCGCGCGCGCGTCCGCCGTGCTGGAAGGCGCATCGGTCACGCTGGAGGACCTGCGTACCACCGAGAACCCCACGGACCCGGTCGTCCAGGGGGCGCTGCGGGTGTCGGCGGAGCTCGGCACCCTCGCCGAGACGTGGCGGCAGGCGCCCCGCCAGGTCCTCGCGCGCCTGCACGTACTGGCCGCGGCCGACGCCGTCGACAGCGCCGATCTCGGACGTCCCCGTAGCGACGACCGCCCGGTGAAGGACGTGCTGGGGCTGGGCGAACCGCCGTCCGCTGCCGAGGTGGCGGCACGCCTGGACGCCCTCAGCGGGCTCCTCACCCAGCCCACCAAGGCCCCTGCACTCGTAGTGGCCGCCATCGTCCACGGCGAGCTGCTGACGCTGCGGACGTTCGGCTGGGGAGACGGCATCATCGCGCGCGCCGCGCAGCGCCTCACCCTCATCGCCCGCGGCCTCGACCCGAAATCGCTGGTCGCGCCTGAGGTCGGCCATGCGGAACTGGCCGGCGACTACGCCGAGGCACTGCGCGCCTATGCGTCCGGGACGCCCGAGGGCGTCGCCCAGTGGGTCGGGCACTGCTCGGCCGCCGTGGCCGCCGCGGCCCGCGACTCGCAGGCCATCTGCGAAGCCTTCATGCGCGGCTGACACACCGCTGCGCCGGTCTGTCGGTGGGGCAGGCCATGCTGTCGGCATGGCCGAACGGAAGGACGGGCGTCCGGCGGCGCCCACCGAGACCACCATCGCGTCCGCCGACTGGGACTCGCGCGATCTGAGCGGCGAGCGGCACGAGCGCGTCCTGTTCGTGGACGTCGACATGACCGAGGCCGCCGGCACCGGCGCGGTGTTCACCGGGTGCACCTTCCGCGGCGTCCGCTTCAACGCCTCCACGCACACCGACGCGGCGTTCCTGAACTGCACGTTCGTCCGCTGCGGCTTCTTCGACGCGACCTTCACCGGCTGCAAGGTCGTCGGCGGGATGTTCGACGGCTGCACCTACGACCTGATGAAGGTCGCCGGAGGCGACTGGTCCTTCACCGGGCTGCCCGGCGCCGACCTGCGCCGCGCGTCGTTCACCGACGTCCGCCTGCGCGAGGCCGACCTCACGGGCGCGCGGTGCGCGGGCGCGACGCTGCGCGGCCTCGACCTGTCGGGCGCCTCGCTGCACAAGGCCGACCTGTCCCGCTGCGACCTGCGCGGAAGCGACATCTCCTCGATCGACCCGCACACCGTGGAGCTGCGGGGCGCGGTGATCGACCCCTACCAGGCGGTCGTGCTCGCGACCGCGCTCGGGCTGGAGGTCCGCGGCGACTGACGTAGAGCGGGATTTCGTGGCGGCGCCGGTGCGGCGGCGGACATGGCGAACGGCGCCCGCTGGGGAGCGCCGCCGCCGATCACGTCACACCGGGTTACCAAGCGTGCACCTCACTATCGTCGGACCGGGTCAAGCCCGTCTCGACGCGCCTCCCGCGGCTGGTCGCGCGTGGGTGCCCGGGTGCCGTGCCCGGACCTGTGGTCCGTAAATCCTGTCTACGCCTCATTTGCCCAGTTGACAAGCCCTGGAACGGAAACCCGGGCGGCCTCGGGCCGGCGCCGCGCGCCCCGGGCGCCGCCCCTTCTACGCCCAATAGGGGATGAAATGCGCAATTTCGGGCTATCCGTAACCGGACCTCCGGCCGCCAAACGATCACGCAGTGTGATCGTTTCTTTTTGGCCGCCGATCGGGCGCTCGACCGGAAAAATCTTTGGTTCTCCGGTACGCTCCCACTTCCGTCCCGTTGCAGCCCGTATGGGGCGGGACGGCCCTCGCGGCCCCCGCTCCGCCCTGCGGCGCGGGGATCCGGAGCGGTACGCCTTCGACAGATGAGGATAAACGCCGTCCTCCGGGCGAGTTTACGGCTCGACCGAACTTGCGGCGGCCGGGCAGCATAAGTTGTATCTGCTTAGACTGGAGACAGCGAGTTTGCCTCTCCTATAGACCGGCCTTGGTAACGGCTCAGCCGATCTCCCCGAGACTTTCCTGGGAAAACGGACCGGCTCTACCCCCCCGGAGCCGGACCGTTCGGCGACCCCCGCTCTCCCCCCCGGCGGGGGTCGCCCAAGCATGCGGCGGGCGGACGGTGACACGACAGAACCGTCCGCCCGCCGTGCTGTTCCCCGCGCCTCGCATTCCTCCCCGGCCCGGGAGCGCGGAGAGTTATCCACAATTCACGGAACGCTTTCGCCCGGCCGGGCGGCGCCGCAGGCTGGAGTCCTCCGAACGCACGGGAGGACCCATGAACATCGCGGCACTGATCATCACGGCCGACCCGGCCGTCGCCGACGGCCTGCTCCGCCTCGCCGCGGCCGCCGACGCGCACGCCGAGGTCGCGTCCGGCCCCGACGAGGCCCGCACCGCCTGGGCCTGGCCCGCCCTCGTCCTGGTCGGCGAGGACGCCGCCGCGGACGTCACGGCAGCCGGGCTGCCTCGCCGGGGCGGCGTCGTCCTGGTCGCCGGCGCGGCCTCCGCCGAGGCGTACCGCACGGCGGTCCGGATCGGCGCGCAGGACGTCGCCGTGCTGCCCGACCACGAGCAGTGGCTGATCGACGCGTTCGCCGCCGCCGGCGAACCCGACGGCGGGCGGGCCACCGCGATCTGCGTCGCCGGGTCGCGCGGCGGCGTGGGCGCCAGCGTCCTGGCCGCCGCGCTCGGCCTCACCGCCGCCGCGAGCGGCCTGCGCACCCTCCTCGTCGACGCCGACCCGCTCGGCGGCGGCGTCGACCTCATGCTGGGCCTGGAGGGGCATGAGGGCGCGCGCTGGCCCGACCTGGCCGAGCGGCACGGCCGGCTGAACGCCGCCACGCTCCGCGACACCCTCCCGTGCACCGGCGACCTGTCGGTCCTGTCCTGGCGGCGCGGCGAGTCGGCGCCCATCGCCGGCGCGGCGGTGCAGTCGCTGTTCGACGCCGCCGCCCGCGGCTACGACCTGGTGATCACCGACGTGCCGCGCTTCCCCGGCGACATCGGCCGCGCGGCGCTGCGCGCCGCCGACGTCACGTTCCTGCTCGTCCCCGCCGAGGTCCGCGCCACCGTCGCCGCCGACGGCCTCGCCGCCGCCCTGCGCCGCGAGACCGGCGACCTGCGCCTGATCGTGCAGGGCCCGTCCCCGGGCGGCCTGACGCCCGGGGCGGTCACGCAGGCCCTCGGCCTCCCCGTCGCCGGCGTCTTCGAACGCGACCGCCGCCTCCCCGCCGCGGTCGAGGAGGGCGCCCTCGCCCGCGCCTGCCGCCGCGGTCCCCTCGCCGACTTCTGCTCCCGCCTCCTCGCGGACCTCTCCCTCCAGCCCTACGCCCACCGCGAGGAAGCGGCATGACCCGGCTGTCGTCGGCCGTTCGCGACAGGCTGGCGGACGCGGGCGGGGAGGCGACCGCGGGACGCGTCGCGGCGGCGCTGCGCGCCGAGGGCAGGCTGCTCGGCGACCGCGAGGTCCTCGCGCTCGCCGACGAGCTGCGCGCCGAGTTCGTGGGCGCGGGCCCTCTCGAGCCGCTGCTGCGGTCACCCGACGTCACCGACGTCCTGGTGAACGGCCCCGGCGAGGTCTGGGTCGACGCCGGCTCCGGTCTCGTCCGCACCGAGCTGCGGTTCCCGGACGAGGCCGCCGTGCGCCGCCTGGCGCAGCGCCTCACCGCCGCCGCGGGCCGCCGCCTCGACGACGCGTCCCCCTGCGCGGACGCGCGGCTCCCCGGCGGCGTCCGGCTGCACGCCATCCTCCCGCCGGTCGCCGCGAACGGCACCTGCCTCTCGCTCCGCCTTCCCCGCCGCCGCGCCTTCACCCTCGACGAACTCGTCGCGGCCGAAGCCGTCCCGCCCGAGGGCGCCGCCCTGCTCTCCGCCCTCATCGAGACCCGCGCCGCCTTCTTGATCACCGGCGGAACCGGCACCGGCAAGACCACGCTTCTGAGCGGTCTTCTCTCGCTCGCCGATCCGGGGGAACGGCTCCTCCTCGTCGAGGACTCGGCCGAGCTGCGTCCGGCGCACCCCCACGTCGTCCGCCTCGAAGCCCGCCCGCCCAACGTGGAGGGCGCGGGCGGCGTCACGCTGAACGACCTCGTCCGCCAAGCCCTCCGCATGCGCCCCGACCGCCTCGTCGTCGGCGAGGTCAGGGGCCCGGAAGTCGTGGTGCTCCTCCAAGCCCTCAACACGGGACACGAAGGCGGATGCGGCACCCTGCACGCGAACGCCGCCGCGGACGTCCCGGCCCGCCTGGAGGCACTCGCCTGCGCGGCGGGCCTGTCCCGCGAGGCGGTCCACAGCCAGCTCGCCGCCGCCCTCGACGTCGTCGTCCACCTGGTCCGCGAACCGGGCGGCGGGCGCCGCCGCGTCGCCGAGGTCTGCCTGCTGCGCCGCGCCGCAGACGGCCTGGTGGGCGTCCTGCCCGCCGTCACCTTCACCACGACGGGACGGATGATCGCCGCCGAGGGAGCCGGTGCCCTCGCGGCCCGGCTTCAGAATCGGTGGACGCCGTGATCAGCGCCATCGCAGCCGCCGCCCTCTGCTGCGCCGCCTCCGCCTGGCTGCTGCTCGGGCCGTCTCCCGCCGGCCGTCGGCTGGACCGCCTGCTCGGCCCCGAGCCCGCACCCGGCGGCCCGCTTCCCGCCCTCAGATCCCGCGTCGAGGCCATCAAGGAGCGCAGGGGGCGCCCCGGCCGCCGCCGCACCTCCGTCATCGAACTCTGCGACGGGATGGCCGCGGAACTGGCCGCCGGCCGGACGCCGGAGGAGGCGTTCGCGCTCTCCGCCGCCGTTCTCGACCCGCACGTGTCCGCGGAAATCCTCGACCCGAAGCGACCACCCCCGCCGTTCCCCGCCCATCTCGCCGACCTGGCGAGCAAGCCGGGCGCCGAGGGCCTGCGCCTCCTCGCGGCCTGCTGGCGCATCGGCAGCGAACGCGGCGGCACCCTCGCCACCGTCCTGGACGGCCTGGCCGGCGCGCTCCGCGACGAGGAGGCCCAACGCCAGGACGTCGCGGTCCAGCTCGCCGGCCCCCGCGCGACCGCCCGCCTGCTCGCCGCGCTGCCACTGCTCGGCACCGGCATGGCCGCCGCCCTGGGCGCCCACCCCCTCGCTTTCCTCTTCGGCTCCCTCCCAGGGCTGGCCTGCCTCACCACCGGTGTCGCCCTGAACGCCACCGGCCTCTACTGGACCCACCGCCTAGCCGAATCCGCCAAGACCCCACCCTGACCGACCCCACGATCACAATGCCCCGATCGCCCCGCCCACCCTCGGCAGACCCAGCCCCCGACACCCGCCCCAACTCGGCACGCAAGGCGGCAACCCGACCCACCACCCGCCCGCGACAACACAGCCCCGCGACACCCGTCCAAACCAGCGCACAAGGCGGAACCCAGCTCCACAACCCGCCCTTGGCGGAAGCCGGGCCGGGCCGTCCAGCGTGCCCCTGAATCCGGCAAGGCCGCGCAATCAGCTGTAACGGAGCACGGGCCTCCGGGCCCGGACCCGATTCGGGTGGTACCGGCGCCTTGACGGAGCACGTGCTTGTAGGTCTCTCCTGCCGCAGCCAAGAAGCGGCAGGCCGCCTCACCGCCTACGGGCTTACGGAACCGTCCTGGCGTGCTGTGCAGAGCGGCAGGCCACTCCGCTGGATGTTGACTGACGGAAGACGAGACAGCGATCTGTCCCGCAGCGCGGGAACAGCGGGCCCTCTCAACGGCCGCACGTGACGGAGCACAGGTTCGCGGGCCCGTCCTGGCGCGGCCCTGGAAGCGGCAGGCGCCTCGCCGTTCGTGCCGGTCGGAGTTACGGACTACGGGCTCCGTCCGGGCGCCCCGCCGAAGACGGCAGGCCGCCCGGCTGGCTGTTGTTTGGCGGGAGGCGAGCCCACGGCTTGTCCGTCGCGGCGCGGAAACCAGCAGGCTGCTCCGCCGGT
This sequence comes from Actinomadura sp. NTSP31, assembly GCF_041951385.1. Lineage (NCBI taxonomy): Bacteria > Bacillati > Actinomycetota > Actinomycetes > Streptosporangiales > Thermomonosporaceae > Actinomadura > Actinomadura sp. NTSP31. The sequence continues at coordinate 154,737 of NZ_JBGNUT010000017.1, forward strand.
TCCCGCGGTGCGTTCCGGCACGGCGCGGAGGCCAACAGGCTGGGCCGCCGATTCCTGTGGTGCGTTTCGTCGCGGCGCGGAGGCCAGCGGCTTTGCGTCGGCTCTACCTGGTCCAACACGGGCGACGGTCTCTCCCGGGCCCATGCAGGCGGGGCGAGGGGAGTTGCGCAACTGGGATGGCGACGACGGGCTGAAGTGCCCCGAAGAGACATGGAGGAATGATGGTGACGTCAATGGCGGTGCTCTGCGCGGCGGTGGCGGCCTTTCTCTTGCCGAGGGGCGCGAACCCGGTCGGACGCAGGCTGAACGACCAGTTCTCCAAGGCATCACCGAGGCATGCCGCGCCACGGGGACAACCGGCTCGGCCACGAGCGGACCGGAGAGACGCCCTGCAAGCGGCCGGAGCCGTGCAATCGCTCCACGACACGAGCCCCGGACGCGCACTCGATCGGCAGTTCCACTCAGGTGGCTCACCTCCTTTGCACAAGCGGGCCGCCGGGCGGGCGGCTGAGGGCGGCAAGGGAGAAACGGAGAGCGGACGTCGGGAGAAGGTGCTCCGGCGCGCCGCGTCCCTGCTGGCCGGAGTGATGTGCTGGGTCACCTTCGGCGGCCTCGTCGGCGGGGTGCTCGGTGCCCTGGTCGCGGCGGCCCTCTGGTACGCCTTCGGTCGGCTCGGCAACGCCGACCGAAGGCGGCGCCGGGCCCGCCTCATCGCGGACCTTCCGGTCGCGGTGGACCTTCTGGCCGCGTGCCTGCGCGGCGGCGCCCCATGGCATGACGCGGTCGAGGCGGTCGCGGACGCGGTGGCCGGTCCCCTCGGGGACGAGTTGCGGGGCGTGGCCGTCCAGATCCGCCTCGGCGCCGATCCCGTGGAGGCATGGCTCGCGCTCACCGCCGAGCCGAGCCTGGCGCCGCTGGCTCGCACGGCCGTTCGCGCCGTCTCCAGCGGTGCGGCCCTGGCCCCGTCCCTCGGGCGCCTCGCCCGCGACCAGCGGCGGGTCGCCCGCACGGCGGCGGCCGAACGCGCCCGGGTCGCGGGCATCCGTGTGCTCGCTCCGCTCGGACTGTGCTTCCTGCCCGCGTTCGTCCTGCTCGGAGTAGTGCCCGCGATCGCCGGAATCGCCTCGACGATCCTCCTGCCGTAGTGCCGCGGCCCGTTGGCGCGTGTACGACTACTAAGTGCCTGGCCATGTGCAGATGAGCGTGCCGGGGCCGGACGCACCCGGCGGCTTCGACCGCCCCAGCCGCCTGGTGCGCCCTGAAGCGGCTCGAAGTCCGGGTTGTCGTACTTGCGCAGTTCGGAGCACGGGCCGTCGGGCGCGAAGGCCAAGAGCAGGCAGCCCGGCAAGGTCACGCCTTCGGACGGGCCCCGGGCCGCGTACCAATCGTCGTCGCGCATGGCCGCCCACCACTCGACCGTCGCGCGATCGTCCTGCACGACGGGCGGGCCGAACCGAGGGGCGAGGTGCTCCCGCGTCTGAGGCGTCTTCCGTCGGTACGCGGCGATGGCAGCACGGCTGACGTGGGCTCGGCCGACGGGTTCGACCGGCAGATGGCATCGGCGTGAGCAGGCCCACGAGGCCCTCGTCGTCCGTGGCCACCAGGCTCGCCGGGGCGGTCGATCCAGGGGTTCATGTCGATCTCCGCGCCCTCATGGAATAAGCGTCGCGCGCAAGGCCGCCGGATCGGGATCGGTCGCCGTCTCGACCCTTGGGCCTGGGACGACGGGCGGCCCTGTAGGGCACGGGCGGTGATCCGCCGGCGGAGTTATCCACAGAACGCGGTTCGCCTGGTGGCAGGACGCGGTGCGCCCGAGCCTGGGAACGGACGCGATCGGGCGTCCACGAGGAGAACGAGGAGGCCCCATGCGGGCGATACAGATGGTGGTGCGGAGATGGCGCGCCCTTTCCGGAGACCGCGGGATGTCGACCGCCGAATACGCCGTCGGCACCATCGCCGCAGCGGCGTTCGCGGCCCTGCTCTTCAAGATCGTCCAGAGTCCGGAGGTGCACACGATGCTGCAAGGGATCATCAAGAAGGCTCTGCAACAGGCCGGCTGAGCGGAGACCGGGGCATGGTCACGGCCGAGATCGCGGTGGCACTGCCGAGCCTGGTGCTGGTCACCGCCATCGCGCTGTGGGGCGTGGCGGTCGCGTCGGCGCAGCTCAACTGCACCGACGCCGCGCGGACCGGTGCGCGGGCGGCGGCACGAGGAGAGTCCCTGACCGCCGTACGGGAGCTGGTGGTCAAGGCGGTACCGGCCGGCGCGATCGTGAAGGTTCAACGCGACGCCGCGACCGTGCAGGTCGATGTCTCCGTTCCCGTCGAAGCTCCGGCGGCGTCCCGGCTCCCGGCCCTGACCGTCCACGCCCACGTCGCCGCCGCGACAGAACCAGGAGTCGCAAGCAACGGCTGACATGCCAGGCCACGAGTGCCGGCCGGACGTCACGCGACGCGCGCTTTGGAAGGCGCACGGGAACGGCGGCAGGAGGGAGCGGGCAGGCAGAGGGGGCGAAGAGTGATTGGAGGGGACGTTGGCGTCGGGGGAGGTGGATGGGTTGGGCGTGGGGAGTGGGAGCGAGTCATTGGCCAAAGGGGCGGTGTTGGGGGGCCTCGGGGGATGGTCGAGGGGTGGGTGGGAGGCAGGCATGGAAAGCCGCAGGCCGCTGCGGATACGGGCCATTGGGGGCTGAGGTGAAAGCGGAAGGAGGTGAGGTGCGGATGCGCGAGGGGTGTTTGGGGCGATGGGGCCAGCGGTGGCGGAGCGATCGGGGGTCGGGGACGGTCTGGGTGGTGGCCTTCATGGCCGTCATCTGGGTCGGCGGTGTGGTGGCCGTGGGAGTGGGCGGGATTCGGGCGGCACGCCATCGGGGCGATGCCGCGGCGGACCTCGCCGCGCTGGCGGGAGCGGCGCGCGTGGCCGACGGGTCCGTCGCCGCGTGCAGGGAGGCGCGGGAGATCGCACGCCGGTCCGGTGCGCGGATGGCGGGGTGCGTGGTGCGCGGCGAGATCGTCGATGTCTGCGTGACGGTCGCGCTGCGGGCGCCGGTCGGGGGCGGTGCCGTCCGTATCGAGTCCAGGGCCAGGGCTGGCCCCGCGGGGCGGGACGGCGTAACCTGACGCGGTGCGACTCGTTGCACTGAATGTCAATAGGGAGGTGGCTGAGTGGGGCCGGTTCCTGCTACCGCTTTGTCATCTTCCTGTGACTTTTCCTACCGTCCGGTACGTTACGCTGCCCTGAGCCCATAGTCATCACTCGGCACAGTGCGCCCCGCGAGCGTCGTTCTCGGCGGGTGGAGATGCAGGACGCTGTCGAAGGGATTGAGGCCGTGACCATCATTCGCAGGATCGGTGCAGTCGCGCTAGCGGCGCCCCTTGCGATGAGCATCCCGGTCCTTGGCGCGGTGCCCGCGGGCGCCGCCACGACGGCCGTGATCAGCCCGGCGAACGGCGCGGTCATCACCAGCGGGTCGAGTGTGACGATCAAGGCGCACTACGACTTCGCGCTCAAGATGCAGCTGCGGGTCGACGGTCCCGGGATCGGCGACACGTTCCTCAAGGAGAGCAGCTGGGCGGGCGACCTGTCGGCCCCGCTCGAGCTCCGCCGGAACGGCAAGTACAAGGCGTATCTCAAGGGCTCGCTCACCGGCCAGATCTACGACTCCAACACCTTCACCGTGCGGATCGCGCCCGCCGCGCCGACCGGTGTGTCCGCGAGCGTGTCGGGCGGCAAGGCGGTGGTGAAGTGGAACCGCGGCTATGAGGACGACCTCCTCGGCTACGCCCTGTCGGGTTCCGGTGTCGCTTCCAAGTCCGGGTCCTTGGCCTCGCTCTGCTCCGGCACGGAGTGCCGCGCCAGCCTGTCGCTGACGAAGTCGAGCGGAACGGTCTCGGTCGGAGTGCGGGCCAGGCGGTCCACCGGCACGGGCGGTTCGCTGTACTCGTCCACGTCGACGGCCAGTGCTGTGGCGGGGAGCGGCACGGGAAGCCTGCCCTCCGGCAGCGCGCCGTCGCTGCCGTCCGGCACGTCCGCGCCGGGCACGTCCACCCCGCTGACGCCGTTCAACAACGAGTCGCCGGTCACGCTGCCGTCCGTCCAACCCGACGGCGCAACGCCGGGCTTCACCTACCCCGCACCGAAGATCGCGACGGACGCGCCGAAGGCGGTTAACGTCGCGTCGACCGATCGGCTGCAGTGGGGCAAGAGCGTCGGGATCGCGCTGATCCTGCTGATCGTCGCGGGCCACCTCGGCATGTGGACGCGGCGGTTGCGAGTCACCCAGGTGGGGGCGAGCAGCCTCGGCACCGCGGCCCGGATCGCGCGCGGCGGAACCGGACGCAGGCGCGTCAAGAACGCGCGCGCCCAGATCGCGCGCGCGGAGGCCATCGCGAAGACAGGTCCGGTGAAGCCGGCCGGTAAGAGCGCGGCCGGCAAGGGCGCGCGCACCGGCGACACGATGGTGATCGGCCCGGCGAAGAAGGCGAAGCCGAAGAGCCGGACCGGCCGGCGTCCGGCGACCGTCGGCAACAAGCCCCGCGGCGGCGTGGACGTCCAGATCGGCAGGCCGGCGTCCGCCAAGTCCGGAACCAAGCACCGCTCCACCACCCGAGGCCGCCGCCGCAAGTAGGCGAACGGGCTGGCGCCCGGTGTGGCCAGGCCCTTGCCGCCGCACGCAACGGCCGGGCACGGTCGGGCGCTCTGCCGGCTACGAGCTGATCGAGGCCAGCCCCCTCGTCACGAAGGTGCCGCAGACGTTCCTCAGCTGGCAGGAAGGCACGGTCATCCGATCCTGGCTGCTGGACCTGCTGAACCGTCCGCTCGGCGAGGGTCGTTCCCCGCAGTCGTCGCGAAGGGGCGCCGCGGTAAGTGAACGGGTACGGTCGGGGCGCTCTGTCGAGGGTCCTCGCCCCCGGACATCGTGGTAGGTGGACGCCGCGGTAAGCGAAGGGGCGCCGCGGTAAGTGGCGCGGCTACGGCCGGGGCGCTCTGTCGAAGGTCCCCGCGCCCGCGGACGTCGCGGTGAGGGGGGCCACGGCAAGGAGGGCGCTGCGGTAAGTGGGCGTCGCGGTGAGGGACGTCGCGGTAAGGGCGGCCGCGGTCAGTGGACGTCGGGGTATGGGGCGCCGCGGTAAGGAGGGTGCCGCGGTCAGTGGGGGCCGCGCCTTGGGGCGGGCGGTGACGTGGTGCCCTGGTCGATGAGGAGCGTCGCGCGCGCTGTCCACGGGGCTTTTCGTTTTGTGTTGTGTTCATCAGGGTGATCGCGCTGGCTCAGCGGCGGCGCAGAGAGGTGACCGCGTCTCGACGTGGGCGACGTGGTTGGTGCTCTGGCCATGTGGTGTAGCGGGGCGTCGGTGTTCGCTGTGCTGCGCGGCTGTGGGTGCAGGCGGCTGCGCCCACCGCCGCGTCCGGCACTGCGTGGCCTTGTGGGGTGTTTGGGGTTTGGGGTGGTTGTGGGGGTGGCGACTGATTTGGCGGGGGGTCTAGGCTGCCTTGCCAGTTTCCCCGGCACGGAAGAGGAGACCCTCCGCATGATCATCTTGGGGTTGGTCGTCACGCTCGCCGCCATCGTCGCGGGTGTGGCCGTCATCCTGGGCAACACCGGTGAGGTGCACGTGACCGCGTTCGGGCACGAGGTGCCCGGCATCACGCAGGAGTGGCACCTGTTCCTGGCCGGCGCCGTCGTCGCCATCGTCTTCCTGGCGGGCGCCGGGGTCGCCGCACTGGGGTTCCGGCGCGCGATGGGCATGCGCAGGGAGTTGAGGGATCTGCGGGAGGAGCACGAGGAGTCGCTGCAGACGCTGGAGATGGAGCGCCGCAAGCTGCAGCAGGCGCTGGCGCAGGCCCGGCGCGGCCTGGACGACCCGCCGCCCGTTCCCGCCCAGCGCGTCGCCCCGAACTAGGAAGCGGCCTCCAGCAGGACGGCCAGGAGGGTGAGTGCACCCTGCTTGTCGAGGGGTTCGTTGCCGTTGCCGCATTTCGGGGACTGGATGCAGGACGGGCAGCCCGACTCGCATTCGCAGGACGCGATCGCGTCGCGGGTGGCGCGCAGCCAGGCGGACGCGTCGGCAAAGCCGCGTTCGGCGAAGCCGGCGCCGCCCTCGTGGCCGTCGTAGACGAAGACGGTGAGCAGCCCGGTGTCGGGGTGGACGGCGGTGGAGACGCCGCCGATGTCCCAGCGGTCGCAGGTGGCGTAGAGGGGGAGCAGGCCGATGGAGGCGTGCTCGGCGGCGTGCGCGGCGCCCGCGAGGTCGAGGTCGCCGAGCCCCTCCACCTGGGATTCCGACAGCGTCCACCACACGGCGCGGGTGCGCAGGGTGCGGGGTGGGAGGTCGAGGGGTTTCTCGCCGAGCATCTCGCCGGTCTGGACGCGGCGCATCTGGTAGGCGACGACCTGGCTGGTGACGTCCACGGTGCCGTAGCAGAGGGTCGCGTCGCCCCATGAGGTGGAGCGGAGCCGTTCGGCGATGGTGATGTCGGTGACGTCGCGGGCGGTCGTGGAGTAGTCGGGGTCGGCGGCCTCGACGAGGGCGACGGAGTCGTCCAGGTCGAGGGTCTGGACGACGAACGAGTCGCCCTGGTGGATGTAGACGGCGCCGTCGTGGACGGTGGTGTGCGCGGACGCCTCGTCGACGGTGCCGAGCAGGCGTCCGGTCGCGGCCTCGACGACCTGGACGGGCGCGCCGCCGGCGCCGCGGATGTCGGCGAGGTCGCAGGCCTTGTCGCGGCGCGTCCAGAACCAGCCGGCGGGGCGGCGGCGCAGGAACCCGCGGCGGACGAGGTCGGGCAGCAGGTCGGCGGTGGACGGCCCGAACAGCGCGGCGTCGTCCTCGGTGAGGGGGAGTTCGGACGCGGCGGCGCACAGGTGCGGTTCGAGGACGTAGGGGTTGTCGGGGTCCAGGACGGTCGCCTCGACGGGCGTCCCGAAGATCGCCTCGGGGTGGTGGACGAGGAAGGTGTCGAGGGGGTCGTCGCGGGCGACGAGGACGGACAGGGCGGCCTGCCCGGACCGTCCGGCGCGTCCGGCCTGCTGCCAGAGGGACGCGCGGGTGCCGGGCCAGCCGCAGACGAGGACGGCGTCGAGCCCGGACACGTCCACCCCGAGTTCGAGGGCGTTGGTGCTGGCCAGGCCCACGATGGAGCGGGAGCGGAGTGCGGCTTCGAGGGCGCGGCGCTCCTCGGGCAGGTAGCCGGCGCGGTACGCGGCGACCTGGTCGGCGAGGGCGGGGGCCACCTCGTGCAGGGCGCGTTTCGCGCCGAGCGCGACGGATTCGGCGCCGCGCCGCGACCGGACGAACGCGAGGGTCTGGACGCCTTCGACGACGAGGTCGGCGAGGAGGTCGCCGGCCTCGGCGGTGGCGGTGCGGCGGACCGGCGCGCCCTGCTCGCCGCGCAGGTCGGTGAGGGGCGGTTCCCAGAGCGCGAAGGTGGCGGGTCCGCGGGGCGAGGCGTCGGAGTCCACGGCGACGACGTCGAGGCCGGTGAGGCGGGACGCGGTGGACGCCGGTTCGGACGTGGTGGCGGACGCCAGGATGAAGGTGGGCGAGGCGTGGTAGCGGGCGCAGACGCGGCGGAGGCGGCGCAGGACATGCGCGACGTGCGAGCCGAAGACGCCCCGGTATCCGTGCGCCTCGTCCACGACGACGTAGCGGAGGCGGCGCAGGAACGACGACCAGCGGGAGTGCCCGGGCAGGATCGACCGGTGCAGCATGTCGGGATTCGTCAGCACATAGTTGGCATGCTGGCGGACCCAGGACCGCTCGTCCCGGGGGGTGTCGCCGTCGTAGGTCGCGGCGCGGACCCGGGTGAGGCGCAGGGCCCGCAGCGCGCGGAGCTGGTCGGCGGCGAGCGCCTTGGTCGGCGACAGGTAGAGGATCGTCCCCTCGCGGTGGTGGTCCTCCTCGCCCGCATAGATCGCCTCGACGGCGGGCAGCAGGTAGGCGAGGGACTTTCCGGACGCGGTGCCTGTGGCGATGATCACAGACCGGCCGGCGCGGGCGTGCTCCGCCGCGGCCGCCTGGTGCTCCCACGGCGCCTCGATGCCGGCGGCGGCCAGCCGGTCCACCAGAAGCGGGGGCGACCACGCCGGCCACGGCGCGCGGCGGCCCTCACGTGCGGGAACGCGCTCCACGTGGGTGATGCGGTCCCGCCGGGACGGGTCGGCGAGCAGCCGGTCGAGAGGGGTTGAAGATCTTTGGACGGCCATCAGGTTTTCAGTTTGCCAGCCGGGGCAAAACTACGGGAACGCCCCGGCGCCGGTGGGCCCGCTCCCCCTGTGCTCATCTGTGGATCAGCAGGTCAGACGGGACGGCGCGAACTTTCGCCCGACTGGTCGATAACGTGCGTGCGCCGCGCCGGAGCGTGGTTGAATCACGGCGATGTCTCGCCGCCCGGGCCGCCGCCGCGGAGCCCGGAGGCGTGATCGGATTGTGCTGCACGGCGCTGGAGGATTTGTGGACCTGAAGGTGAACGACTACACCACCGACGATGGCCTCACCGTCATCAACGTGGAGGGCGAGATCGACGTCTACACGGCGCCGAAGCTTCGCGAGAAGCTCATCGACCTGGTCAACAAGGGCAAGTTCCACCTGCTCGTGGACATGGAGAAGGTGGAGTTCCTGGACTCGACCGGCCTCGGCGTCCTGGTCGGCGGGCTGAAGCGGGTCCGCGCGCACGACGGCTCGCTGGAGCTGGTCTGCACCCAGGAGCGCATCCTCAAGATCTTCCGGATCACGGGGCTGACCAAGGTCTTCGGCATCCACGACTCGATCGCCGAGGCCGAGGAGAAGCGCAAGGGCGCGAAATAGGCGGCCTGACACCACGATGGCGACCGTTGAACTGTCCTTCAGTGCGCTGCCCGTCCATGTCCGGACCGCCCGGCTGATCGTGACCGCGGTGGCCCGCCGCAGCGGCGTCGCCGAGGCGCTGCTCGACGAGGTCCGGCTGGCAGTGGGCGAGGCGTGCTCGCGGGCCGTGGAGGCGCACCGCCTGCACTGCCCGGACGAACCGGTCCGGCTCGAGCTGACCGGCGCCGGCCGCCGCTTCGAGGTCACCGTGAGCGACACCGTTCCCGGGGACGACGCGGCGGGCGGACCACCGGCGCCCCCGGACGAGGACGATCTGGAGTTCGGGCTGGGCGAGGGCACCGCCGAGCTCGGGCTGGCCGTGATCGCCGGCCTCGCCGACGACGTGGAGATCGCGACCACGCCGAAGGGCGTCCAGATCCGGATGAGCTGGCCGGCGGAGGCGGAGGCGACCATCTGAGCCCGGCAGAGCCGGGCCGGAGGTCCGTCGAGGCGCATTGACCGGCCCGTCCCCCAGACCGCAGGTGAAGGCCCCGCTCCGGCGGGGCCTTCGCCGTGTCCGGGCCCGCGGCACGATCCGGCCGCAGGGTCAGGGGGTGAGGACGATCTTGCCCTGGGTGCGGCCCGACTCGACGAGCTCGTGCGCCTTCGCGGCGGCGTCGAGCGGCAGGACCTGGCTGACGTGCGGGCGGAGCAGGCCCTCCTCGACGAGCGCCGTCAGCGCTTCGAGGGCCGTGTGGTCGGGCTCGACCGTGATGCCGGTGAAGCGGCGCCCGGCCGCGGCGGCGGCCGCCGCGAGGGCGGTGTCCTCGCGGTCGACGGCGGTGACGAGGAAGCCGCCGGGCCGCAGGACGCGCAGCGACCGCTCGCCGTACCCGCCGCCGACGGCGTCGTAGACGACGTCGAGGCCGCCGGTCGCCTCGGTGAAGTCGGCCGCCCGGTAGTCGATCACCTCGTCGGCGCCGAGCGACCGGACGAAGGCGTGCTTGCCGGCGCTCGCCGTCGCGACGACGTGCGCGCCGCGCGCCTTGGCGATCTGCACGGCGACGTGGCCGAGGCCGCCGCCCGCCCCGTGCACGAGGACCCGGTCGCCCTCCCGCACTCCCGCGGCGTCCACGAGGCCCTGCCAGGCGGTGAGGCCGACGAGCGGCAGCGCGGCGGCCTCCACGTGGCTGAGGGAGGCGGGCTTGCGCGCGATCTGCCGGGACGGCGCGACGACGTACTCGGCGTAGGCGTTCGCGGCGCGCGGGAACAGCGGCATCCCGTAGACCTCGTCGCCGGGCTCGAACCGCGTGACGCCCGGCACGACCTCCTCCACGATCCCGGACACGTCCCAGCCGAGGGTGAACGGCGGGTCGCCGAGGAGCGGGAACGAGCCCGAGCGGATGTAGGCGTCGACCGGGTTGACCGCCGTCGCGCGGACGCGGACGAGGACCTCGGCCGGCAGGGGCACGGGACGTTCGGTGTCGACGACCTCGAGGACCTCCGGGCCGCCGAAGGCCTTCTGAGTGACCGCACGCATGATCTTCTCCTGGTGTTCGCGGGGACCTGGTACCGATCACCGTACGGAGGGGGCCGGAGACGTTGAATGTCACGCAGTCGCCGATTCATGTCCGAGCGTCTCATCCGGCGTAGCATCCTCGGCATGGACGTGCTCAGCGAAGTGATCGCCTCGATGCGGACCGGCCGTCCGGCGGCGACGCGCACCGACGCGCGGGCGCCCTGGGCGCTGCGGCTCCGCCCGGTCGCGGGCGCCGGGTTCCACGTGATCCTGGAGGGCTCCTGCTGGCTCGTCCCGCCGGAGGGGGCCGGCGAGCCCTTCGAGCTGGCGGCGGGGGACGTGGTGTTCCTGCGGTCGGGGCGGGAGCACGTCCTCGCGGACGACCCGTCCACGCGGTCGGTCCGGGTCCACACCGGGGCGGACGGCGGCGGCTTCGGCGAGCTGACGATCGACGGTCCCGGGCCGCGGACGGTCATGCTGTGCGGGGCGTACGACCTGGACCAGGCGCGCCCGCATCCGCTGCTGCGCGGGCTGCCGCCGGTGATCCACCTGTCGGCGAGGCACGGCCGCCATCCGGAGCTGCGCGCGGCGGTGGCGCTGCTCGGCGCGGAGCTGTCGGGGCGGCGGCAGGGCGCGGACGGGATCGTCCCGCCGATGATCGACGTGCTGCTGTTCCACATCCTGCGGGCCTGGCTGGACGAGGCGGACGCGCCGGACGGCTGGGCCGCGGCGCTGGCGGACCCGGGGATCTCGCGGGCCCTGCGGGCCATCCACGAGGAGCCGGGGCGGCGCTGGACGGTGGAGGCGCTCGGCCGCCGCGCGGGGCTGTCGCGGGCGGCGTTCGCGCGCCGGTTCGCGGCGCTGGTCGGGGAGCCGCCGCTGGCGTACCTGACGCGCTGGCGGATGACGGCGGCGGGCCGCCTGCTGCGGGAGACCGGCGATCCGCTGAGCGTGGTGGCGGAGCGGACCGGGTACGCGTCGGAGTTCGCGTTCGCCAAGGCGTTCAAGCGCGAGTTCGGCGTGCCGCCCGGCGGCTACCGCAAGTCCTGGGGTTCCTGAGACCCCTGGGGCGGAACGGCTGACCGGCGTGTGAGATTCTCTCCCGGATTGATCTTGGATTGCCGGATTTGGGTCTGGACATATTCCGTGTTAATGCCTAGCTTAATTACCGGACGCCGTACCCGGTGCCGTCCGCCGGTGCCCGCCGCGACCCTGTCAAGGTGGCCGCGGGGTAAGACCGTGCTTACCGGGACCGACCTGCGGAAATAGCTGGCGACCAGCCGCAAAGGTCAAATTACGGCGTAATGCGGATTGCTTTTCCATGACATCCTCATTAAGGGTCTGGCGGCCTTCTCATTCGCCGTTCGCCTGCGTAGACTCCCGGCACCCGCGCTGCCGTGCGAGGCGTTCGAAATCAGGACTCGCGGGGTAGGCGGTAAAGATCGTCTTTTGACGGTCGAGTCGCAACACCCCTGTCGAGGAGGACGGATGTCTGGGCTTTCCCTGTCAAGCCCGGCCACTGCAGCAGCGGACGTGGATCTCGGCGGCGGCGACCTGTCACTGGTCGTCGTCGTCGCCGTGGTCGCGTTGCTGGCACTGGCCGTCGCCGCGGGCCTGGTACGCGATGTACTGGCCGCGGGTCAGGGCACCGCGAAGATGCAGGAGATCGCGCTCGCGGTCCAGGTCGGCGCGAGCGCCTACCTGAAACGCCAGTTCCGCACGGTCGGCGTCTTCGTGGTGCTCATTCCGCTGGTGCTGCTGCTCCTGCCCGCCGACTCGTGGAGCGAACGCATCGGGCGGTCGGTGTTCTTCGTCATCGGGGCGGTGTTCTCCGCCGTCACCGGCTTCACCGGCATGTGGCTCGCGGTCCGCGGCAACGTCCGGGTCGCGGCGGCCGCCCGCGAGGAGGGCGGCGAGAAGACCGCGATGCGGATCGCCTTCCGCACCGGCGGCGTCGCCGGCATGTTCACCGTCGGCCTCGGCCTGTTCGGCGCGGCGGTCGTCGTGCTGGCCTACCAGGGCGACGCGCCGAAGGTGCTGGAGGGCTTCGGCTTCGGCGCCGCGCTGCTCGCGATGTTCATGCGGGTCGGCGGCGGCATCTTCACCAAGGCCGCCGACGTCGGCGCCGACCTGGTCGGCAAGGTCGAGCAGGGCATCCCCGAGGACGACCCGCGCAACGCGGCGACGATCGCCGACAACGTGGGCGACAACGTCGGCGACTGCGCCGGCATGGCCGCGGACCTGTTCGAGTCGTACTCGGTGATGCTGGTCGCCGCGCTCATCCTGGGCACCGCGGCGTTCGGCACGCAGGGCCTGGTGTTCCCGCTGCTGGTGCCGATGATCGGCGTCATCACCGCGGTGATCGGCATCTTCGCGGTGATGCCGCGGGACGGCGACCGGTCCGGGATGACGGCGATCAACCGCGGCTTCTTCATCTCCGCGATCATCTCCGCGGTGCTCGTCGCGATCGCCGCGTTCACCTACCTGCCGTCGTCGTTCGCGGACCTGGACGGCGGCATCCACAACGTGGACGCCGACCCGCGCTGGGTGGCGCTCGGCTCGGTGATCATCGGCATCGTGCTGGCGAGCGCGATCCAGCTGCTCACCGGCTACTTCACCGAGACCAACCGCAAGCCGGTGCGGGAAGTGACCGAAAGCTCGCGGACCGGGCCGGCGACCGTCATCCTGTCCGGCATCTCGCTGGGCCTGGAGTCGGCCGTCTACACCGCGCTCGTCATCGCCGCCGCCGTCTACGGCGCGTTCCTGCTCGGCTTCGGCAACACCACCGTCGCGCTCTTCGCGGTGGCGATGGCCGGCACCGGGCTGCTCACCACCGTCGGCGTGATCGTGTCCATGGACACCTTCGGGCCCGTCTCCGACAACGCCCAGGGCATCGCGGAGATGTCCGGCGACGTCCAGGGCGAGGCCGCGAAGGTCCTGGAGCGGCTGGACGGCGTCGGCAACACGACCAAGGCCATCACCAAGGGCATCGCGATCGCGACGGCGGTGCTCGCGGCGACCGCGCTGTTCGGCTCGTTCGGGACGGCGGTCAACTCCGCCCTCGCGGACGCGTCCGATTCCGCCAAGGACGCGATCGGCTCGCAGTTCAACCACGGCGTCAACCTGTCGATCGACAACCCGAACGTGCTGATCGGGCTGATCATCGGCGCGGCCGTGGTGTTCCTGTTCTCCGGCCTGGCGATCATGGCGGTGGGCCGGGCGGCCGGACGCGTCGTGGTGGAGGTGCGCGAGCAGTTCCGCACCAAGCCCGGGATCATGGACTACACCGAGAAGCCGGACTACGACCGGGTCGTGGACATCTGCACCCGGGACGCGCAGCGCGAGCTCGCGACCCCCGGCCTGCTGGCGATCCTGACGCCGATCGCGGTCGGCTTCGGGCTCGGGTACGCGCCGCTCGGCGCGTTCCTGGGCGGCGCGATCGCGGCCGGGGTGCTGATGGCGGTGTTCCTGGCGAACGCCGGCGGCGCCTGGGACAACGCCAAGAAGGTCGTCGAGGAGGGCTTCCTCGGCGGCAAGGGCAGCCCGGCGCACGAGGCGACGGTCATCGGCGACACGGTCGGCGACCCGTTCAAGGACACCGCCGGCCCCGCGATCAACCCGCTGATCAAGGTGATGAACCTGGTCGCGCTGCTGATCGCGGACGCGGTCGTGACCTACGCCGACAACTACGCGCTGCGGATCGGCGTGACGGTCGTGGCGGTCGGCATCGTCGTCGGGGCGATCGTCGTCTCCAAGCGCCGCGCCGACCCGATCGCCCCGTCGGCCGAGGCGGGCGGCGACGCGGCGGCCGCCCCGGCCGCCCCGACCGCCGTCGAGGGCGACGGGCCCGAGGGGGGCGCGATCGAGGCCACGGCGCCCGAGCAGGCCGGCGCTCCCGCGCAGGAGGCCACCGGGCCCGAGGGGGCCGCGGTCGGCGCCGAGGCGAACGGCGCGGCGGCCTCCGGGAAGGCCGACGAGTCCCCCGCCGGGGCGTCCTGACCCCGCGCGATCCGAGGGGCCGGCGGCAGGGTGCCGCCGGCCCCTTCCGCGTTCACCCCGGGTGGTGTCCGGAGCACGCGGCACCGGTCGTACGCTGTACGCGGGAAATCGGGAGTGGAAACGGGAGGCGCTGTGGCGAGCGGCGACAAGCCGGCCTTGGCCGGGGGCAAGGGGTTCGCGCTGGTGCTCTGCGGGATGCTCGGCATCCTGCTCCTGCTGTGGGGGCTGGCGGCGCTCGTCGCGCCGTGACGGCCCGGCACTAGGGTGGCGGGCATGCCGACGCTCATCGTGCTCCGCCACGCCAAGGCCGTCGCGGGCTTCGGGACGCCCGACATCGAACGGACCCTCAACGACCGCGGGCGCCGCGACGCCGCCGCGGCCGGCGAGTGGCTGCGCACCGAGGGCCACGTCCCCGGGCGGGTGCTGTGCTCCCCCGCCGCGCGCACACGCGAGACGCTCGGCCTGCTCGCGGTGCAGGCCGACACCGCCTTCGAGGACGGCATCTACGACAACGACCCCGGCGTGCTGATGTCCCTCGTCGCCGAGACGCCGGACGACGTCGGGACGCTCCTGCTGGTCGGGCACAACCCGTCGGTGCACCAGTTCGTCCACGACCTGACCGGGCAGGCGCCGGAGCAGTTCCCCACGTGCGCGCTCGCGGTCGTCGACCTGCCGGCGCCGTGGGCGGACGTCCGGCCGGGCCTCGGCACCCTGGCCGCCTTCCGCACCCCCAAGGACTGAGCACTCACGAACTCTGCCCGGCCGCCGCGAGGGAGGCGTTGATGACGCGGCCGGTGTCGCGGCGCAGCGACCTGATCGTGTAGCGGGTCCCGGACACCTGCGCCAGCGCGTGCCGAAGCGGGGTGAACTCCTCCCGCCCGACGCCCGACCTGATCTCGGCGCGGCGCCGCTTGGTGAGCTTCTCCAGGTAGGAGTCGAGGTCGGCGAGCTCCTCCTCGAGCTCCTCGGCGGGCGAGCGGGCCTTCAGCTCCTCGGCGTCCGCCGGGTCGTCCAGCAGCGTGGCGGCCTCCTCCAGCTGGTCGGCGAGCCGGTCCAGGATCTCCGGCACCGGCCCCGCGTCGACGGCCTCCTCCCGGGTCACCCGCGCGACCGCGATGAGGTGGTCGCGGACGCGGTGCGCGGCGCGGACCGCGTCGCGCAGCCGCCTGATCAGCTCGGTGTCGGGCACCCGCTCGTGCCCGAGCCGGTCCCCGGTCTCGGCGACCGCCTCCGCGGACCGCTCCGCGGTGACGACCTTCTCCTGCGGCAGCCGGACCTGCTCGCCGCCCGCCACGTCCGCCGCGGCCCGGACGAGGTCGGCGTGCACCGACAGCATCCGGCCGAGCTGCACGGGCAGCCGCTCCAGGTGCCCGGCGGGCCACAGCAGCCGGACGGCGAGGAACGACAGCACCGTCCCGCCGGCGACCAGCCCGATCCGCTCCCCGGCGACGCGCCAGTCGGCGGACGAGGAGAAGTCGAGCAGCATCATCGCCAGCGGCGTGCCGAACAGCCCCCAGTAGGTGAAGTTGATCGGGCGCAGCGCGAACCCGGCCAGCGCGAAGACGAAGACGATCACCGCGACGACCGGCTGGACCGGCGCCAGCGTCAGCACGACCGCGGCGACCACCGACCCGGCGGCGGTGCCGCCGACGCGCTGCACCAGCCGCTCGACGGTCTCGCCGTAGGTCGCGCGCAGGCTCAGCATCGCGGTGATCGTCAGCCAGTGGCCGTGCGGGATGTGCAGCCCCGCGGCCAGCGCCATCGACACCACGGCGGTGACGTAGACCCGGGTGACCTGCCGGAACAGCGGGGAACGCGTGCGCACGGCGTGCCGGGCGCGGTCCAGCGCCGTCCTCGGGTGCGGGACGCCCGGCATCCGCGGCGGCCCGATCGCGATCCGCAGGCCCCCGGCGATGACGCGGCGCGCCGAGGACGTCTCACCGGCGATGCGGTCGATGGACCGCCGCACCTGCCCGATCAGCGACACCGCGACGAGGTCCTCGTCGCCGGCCAGCCCGGCGCGCCGGATCTGCTCGGCGAGCCGGCCCAGCCGGCGGACGGCGGCGGACTCCTCCCCTCCGAGCGGCGCCTCCCCGTTGGTGGCGATCGCGCCGGCCAGCAGCCGCAGCCGGGCCGCGAGCGCGGACACCGCGGTCTGCGTCTCCAGCGCCCACTCGCGGTCCGGCGGGTAGTTCCTCGCGGCCTCCAGCACGGCCTGCAGCGTGACCGTCTCGTGCAGGACGCGGCCCAGCGCGTCGATCAGCCGTTCCGGCCGGGTGGGCTCGCTGCCTCCCCGTCCCGCCCGGTACAGCCCGTAGACGGCGCGGGCGTCGGTGAGCGCCTCGGACGCGGCGCGCCGCCGCTCCTCCCAGTCGGGCATGCGGGCGACGGCGAGCAGGTCGGGGTTGGTGAGCTCGACGGCCTCCAGGGGGCTCGGGTCGGGCGCGGCGACGTCCTGCGCGACGGCGTCGAGCGCCTCGGCGACCCGGTCGGCGGCCTCGGCGAGGGCCTCCCGCAGCGGCCGGAGCCGCCGCACCGGCCACGGCACGAGCAGCAGCCCCATGGTGAGCAGCCCGCCGATCAGCTCCAGCAGGCCGACGCCGATGACGTCCGCCGACGGCGGCCGGATCGCGCTCAGCAGCACCGCGAGGCCCGCCGTCGAGCCGATCCGGGGGACCGCGACGCCGAGCGCGATCAGCGGCGGCACCACGACGACCGCCGGCCAGGTGTGCCCGCTCAGCAGCCCGCCGACCGCGGACCCGATCGCGACCATCAGCACGCCGCTCGCCAGGTCCCGCGCCCGGTTCCCGTACGGCCCCTCCGGCGCCCGCAGCGCCACCAGGTAGGCGCCGAGCGCGATCATCGAGCCCTGCGCGGCGCGTCCCGTCAGCGACCCGGCCAGCAGCGGGATCGCCATGGCGAGCGCCGCGGCCAGCCCGTAGAAGGGGGCCGTCTGCCCGTTGATCTGGGCGTACGCCGTCCGCGCACGCTTCAGCACCGCTCCGGCTCGCCTTCTCGACTCGTCCCGCCGGCCCCGGCGGGTTCCGGGGACCGCACAACGCCACTCCTACCCCGAAACCCCCAGAGTGATCGTTCCGGCCCGCGCGGGCCCGGGCGTCCGCGCGGGCCCGGGCGTCCGGGACGGCCGCGCTGATCGGCGGGATGGTTTAGCTCCGCTCAACCTCGCGTTACGCATCGGGCGTTGTTCGGGGCTCCGGACGCTGCCAGCGTGGAGGCCGGTGAGCGATCAACGCCGGACATCGCGAGCTCACCCTCCCCCGATCGGCCGCGCGCCGCCCTGTGCCCGCCCATGCCCAAGGAGTCCTGCCATGCCCCTGCCCGAACACGTGCGTTTCGCCGGCGATGAGGCCGAGCTCGCCGGGCATCTCTTCCTGCCGGACCCCGCCTGCGGGGCCGGTCCGCCCTCGGCCGTCGTGGTCGCCGGGACCTGGACCAGCGTCAAGGAGCAGATGGCCGACCGGTACGCCGAGGAGCTCGCCCGGCGCGGCTATGCGGCGCTGTCGTTCGACTTCACCGGATACGGCGAGTCCGATGGCCGGCCGCGGGACTACGAGTCGCCGGAGCTGAAGGTCCGGGACATGCGTGCGGCGGCCGACTTCCTGACCGGGCATCCGGCGGTGGGCGACGGGCAGCTGGGCGCGTTGGGCGTGTGCGCCGGCGCGATGTACGCGAGCGCCTTCGCCGCCGCGGACCCGAGGGTGCGGTCGCTCGCCCTTGTGGCGCCATGGCTGCACGACCGCCGCATCTGCGAGGAGAACTACGGCGGTCCGGAGGGCGTCGAGGCGAAGAAGGCGGCGGCGGCCGACGCCCGGCGCGGGTACGAGGCGACCGGAGAGGTCGCCTACGTGCCGGTGGTCAGCGGCAGTGACCCGGACGCGGCCATGCCCTTCGACATCGACTTCTACCTGAACCCGGAGCGCGGCGGGATCCCGCAGTGGCCCAACCGGTTCGCCGTCATGGCCTGGACCGGGTGGCTGGACTTCGACGCGGTCGCGCTCGCGCCGAAGGTGACCGCGCCCGTGCTGCTGGTGCACAGCGAGGACGCGGCCATCCCGGACGGTGCCCGCCGCTTCCACGACGCCCTCGGCGGGCCCAAGGAGTTCCTGTGGACCGAGGGCGTCCAGTTCGACTTCTACGACCAGGCACCCCAGGTCGGCTTCGCTGCGGACGCGGCGGCCGAGCACTTCGCCCGCACGCTGTGAGCACTTCGCACCCCCGGTCCACTTCGCATCCCCGGCCCACCCCCCACGTCGCCCCGACAGGAGACCACCTCGCCATGCCCGACTCGCTTGCGGCCGCCGCGCCGTCCACGTCCGAGACCAAGATCGAGATCGCGGAGACCTGCACCCGGATGGCCGTGCACGCCGACCGCCGTGAATGGGCGCTGCTGCGCGGCCTGTTCGCCGACAGCGTCCTTCTCGACTACACGAGCCTCAACGGCGGCGAGCCCTCCCGGCTCACCCCGCAGGAGATCGTCGACGCCTGGGCGGCGACGCTCGGCGGCTTCGACGCCACCCAGCACCTGATCGCCAACCACCTGGTGGAGGTCGACGGGGACCGGGCCGTCTGCACCGCGTCCTTCCAAGCCACGCACCGCCTCGCCACGCCCTACGGAGCGCCGCTGTGGACGCTCGGCGGCGACTACCGGTGGGAGCTGGCCCGGACCGGCGGCCGATGGCTGATCGACTCCGTGGTGATGACGGCGACCTGGGGCGACGGAAACAAGGACCTGCCCGCACGGGCCGCAGGCTGACGGCACGTGAGGAGAGTCCCGATGACATCCCCGCCCAAGCCCGCCGTGGCCCCGGCGCCGGTCCGGGAAGACGGGTCTCCCGTCGTGCTCGGCGCGGCACTGCTGGGCTTCTTCCTCATCTCGCTGGACGCGTTGATCGTCACCGTCGCCCTGCCCGAGATCGGCCGCAGCCTCGGCGGCGGTATGTCCGGCCTGCAGTGGGTGGTGGACGGGTACACGCTGATGTTCGCCGCCCTGATGCTGTCCGCGGGCGCGCTGTCCGACCGGATCGGGGCCAAGCGGGCGTACGGCGGCGGGCTGGTGCTGTTCGCGCTGTCCTCGGCCGCGTGCGGGTTCGCGCCCGGGCTCGGCGTGCTGGTGGCCGCGAGGCTGGTGCAGGGGGCCGCGGCGGCGGTGATGATGCCGGCGTCGCTGGCGCTGGTCCGGCAGGGGTTCCCGGACCAGGCGAAGCGGGCGCGGGCGATCGCGGTCTGGACCGTGGGCGGCGCTGTCGCGGTGGCGGCGGGACCGGTGCTCGGCGGGGCGCTCACCGCCTCCGCCGGGTGGCGGTGGATCTTCTTCGTCAACCTGCCCGCGGGCCTGCTGGCCCTCGTCCTGCTCGCCCGCGTGCCCGCCTCCCCGCGGCTGCCCGCGCGTCTCGACGCGGCCGGGCAGGTGACGGCGGTGGTCGCGATGGGCGCGCTGACCTACGGCGTGATCGAGGGCGGCGACCAGGGCTTCGGCCGCCCGCTCGTGGTGGTGTCGCTGCTGGTGGCAGCCGTTGCGGCGGCCGCCTTCCTCGCCGCGCAGGCCAGGGGCGCGCACCCGATGATCCCGCTGCCGCTGTTCCGCTCGCGGGTGGTCGCGGTCTCCTTGGTGGTCGGCTTCATGCTCAATGCCGCCTACTACGGCGGGGTGTTCGTCTTCAGCCTGTATCTGCAGCAGGAGCGCGGGCAGTCCGCGCTGCACGCGGGGCTGCTGTTCATTCCGATGACGGCGCTGGTCGCGGTCGTGAACCTGGCCTCGGCGAGGCTGGCCGCGCGGTTCGGGCCGCGGGTGCCGATGGTGGCGGGACAGCTGGTCGGGACGGCCGGGCTGGTGGCGCTGCTGACGGTCGGCGCGCACACCGGCGTGTGGACGGTCGCGGCGCTGATGGTGCCGGTCGGCCTCGGCGGGGCGCTGACGGTGCCGGCGCTGACCGCGATGCTGCTCGACGCGGTGCCCGCGGACCGGGCGGGCACCGCGGGCGCCGTGCTCAACACCGGCCGGCAGGTCGGCGGGGCGATCTCGGTGGCGGTCTTCGGGGCCCTGCTGGCCGGCGCGGACACGTTCCTGACCGGCATGCGCTGGAGCATGCTGATCGCGGCGGCCGGGCTCGTGCTGACGGCGGGTGCGACGCTGACGCTGCCGCGGGGCGAGCGGACCTGAGACGGCCATGGCGGAACGTCACGGCCGGGACGGTGTCAGGCCTCGCCGGGTGGACGCGGAGCGAATTCGAGGATCGTCCGGACGAGGGCCTGGACTCCGGCCGTCTCGCCCGCGTCCCGCCACATCAGCGCGTACTCGACGGGCGGCGCGTCGTCGAACGGGACGTAGGCGATGTCAGGCCGGGCGTGGTAGTGCCCCGCCCTGACGGTGCCCACCGTGGCCCCTTTGCCCGCGCCCACCAGCGAGAGAACCTCCTGCCAGCCGACGGCGCTCGGGCCGTGCTCGATGCGGCGGCCCTGGGGGGTGCGGCGCGGGAAGAACGCGTCGCGCCACACCTGGGACACTCCCGTCGCCGTGATGAGCGGCAGGGCGGCGAAGTCCTCCTGCGACACCGTCTCCCGCGCCGCCAGGTGGTGCGCGGCGGGCACCACGAGGGCACGGCGCTCGGAGAACACGACGGGGCCCACGGTGATTCCGGGGTCGTCGACGGGCGGCTCGGCGACCACCAGGTCGACGCCCTTGTCCCGCAGCGTCGCGATGGCCGCGTTGTACGTCACGTCTCTCAGCTCGACGGAGCAGCGGGGGTGACGTGACGAGAAGGCGTCGGCGGCCCGCAGCACGAGCTCACTGGACCAGGGGGCGGTGAAGCCGACGCGCAGCACGCCGCTGATGCCCTCGTAGGCCGCCGTCGCGTTGGCGACGGCCTCCTGGATCTGCCGGTAGGCGGGGAGCAGGTCGTCGCGGAGCCGCCGGCCGACCGGAGTGAGGGCCACGCGGCGGCTGCTGCGCTCGAACAGCGCGCCGCCGATGCGGCGCTCCAGCGACTTGATCGTCTGGCTGACCCGGCCCGGCGAGACGTGCAGGCGTTCGGCCGTCCGCGAGAAGTGCAGCTCCTCGGCCAGGGCCAGAAAGGTCTCGAGCTCGTACCGCTCCACCGGGCTGGGCGCTCAGGCGTCCTGGGCGGCGTCGGCGGCGTCGGCGGCCTCGACCTCCTCGCGGGAGATGCCGAGGAGGAAGACGATCGTGTCGAGGTAGGGCACGCTGACGGCGGTGTCGGCGGCCTGGCGGACGACCGGCTTGGCGTTGTAGGCGACGCCGAGGCCCGCGGCCTGGAGCATGTCCAGGTCGTTGGCGCCGTCGCCGATCGCGACGGTCTGGCTGACCGGGATGCCCGCCTCGGCGGCGAAGCGCCGCAGCGCGGCGGCCTTCCCGGCCCGGTCGATCACCGGGCCGGTGACGCGGCCGGTGAGCTTGCCGTTCTCGATCTCCAGGGTGTTCGCGGCGGAGTAGTCGATGCCGAGGTCGTCGACGAGGGCGTCGGTGACCTGGGTGAAGCCGCCGGAGACGATCGCGAACTTGTAGTCCAGGCGCTTCAGCGTGCGGACCATGGTGCGGGCGCCGGCCGCCAGCCGCAGCTTGTCGCGGACGTCGTCGATCGCGGCCGCGTCGAGCCCGGCGAGCAGCGCGACCCGCTCGCGCAGGGAGCCCTCGAAGTCCAGCTCGCCGCGCATCGCGGCCTCGGTGACCTTGGCGACCTCGTCGAGGCAGCCGGCGTGCTCGGCGAGCAGTTCGATCACCTCGCCCTGGATCAGGGTCGAGTCGACGTCCATGACGATCAGCCGCTTGGCGCGCCGGCTCAGCCCGCCGTGCTGGACGGCGATGTCGACCTGCTGCTCGGCGGCCTCGACGGCGAGCCCGGCGCGCAGCGTGTCGGGATCGGCGCCGGAGACGTCCATCTCGATGCAGGTGACCGGGTTCTGCGCGAGCCGCTCGATCCGGTCGATGTTGGCGCCGTGCGCGGAGATCCGCCCGGCGATGCCGGCCATCGCGGCGGGCTTCAGCGGGGCGCCGAGCACGGTGACGTGCAGCCGGCCGCCGCGCTTCGGCATCCGCTTGTTGCGGCCGGTGGACAGCTCGATCTCCATGTCGAGATCGTTGGCGACCTTCTCGGCGGCGTTCCACACGCGGCCGATGTCGGCGCCCTCGGTGTAGGCGAGCAGGACGCCGAGGACGAGCCGCCCGCGGATCACGACCTGCTCGACGTCGGCGACGGTGAGCGGGAACTGGGAGAGTGTGCGGAACAACCGCGACGTCACGCCGGGGCGGTCTCGTCCGGTGAGTGTGATGAGCAGCGTTCGCTGTGCTGACCCGTCCATAGCTGTCCACAACGGTACCGGCCGCGGGACACCCCTCGCGCGCCCGGTCCGGCATGCGAGACGGCGCGCCCCCCGGGTCAGTCGATCTTGCAGACCGCGAGGTCGTCGAACGCCGCTGACATCGCGGGCTCGTCGCCCCCGCCCGGCGCGGCCTCCAGACCGACGCGGCCGGGGCCGAGCGGCCGGCGGGCGTCGGTCGTGTCGATCAGCCGGTGCCCGTTCACCCAGAGCCGCAACCGGACCTTCGTGCCGCCGACCTCGTCCTCGCAGGCGATCTGGACCTTGTTCGCCTTGTCCGGCCTGATGCTGCGCAACGGGCCGCTCTCCGCCAGCTCCTGGACGCCCTGGTCGGGACTGGTCTTGGTGAGCGTGGCCTCCCTGCCGTCCTTGCGGATCAGGAACGCGTACCGCCGGCCCGCCACTCCGGACGCGTCGGCGACGGCGCGGCAGTCGACCCCGTACCGGCCGCTGCCCATCCCCGGCTGATCCTGCCCCTTGGCCGTGACCGTCACGAGCGCGCGCGCCGGGATCCTGGCGACGTCCAGGGGAGCCGGAACCCAGTTGCCGTCGGCCGTCCCGGAGTCCACCAGGTAGTGGCCGCCCGCCGTAACCGGAGCCCTTGACCTCGTCGGAGATGTGGTCCAGGGCGCCCGGCCAGCCGGCGTTGGTGTCGGTGAAGTCGTCGCCCCAGACCCGGGTGACGTCGCCGGGCGGCCCGGCGTCCGCGCCGGAGCCCACGCCGCGGGCGATGAGCGCCCCGGCCGCCACCGCGACGATCACGGCGGCGGACGCCGCCCCGACCCGCAGCGAACGCCGGTCCGGCCCGGCGCGCTCCGCGACCGGCGTCCGCGCCTCCGCCCACTCGGCCCGCACGGTGGCCTCCAGCGTCCCCGGGTCGCCGGGACGCGCCTCACCGACCAGCCGGTCGAGCAGTTCCCCGGCGGACGGGCGGTCCCGCGGGTCCTTGGCGAGCGCGGCGAGGGCGAGCCCGCGCAGTTCGGGATCGAGACCGTCCAGCACCGGCTCCCGCGTCTGGATCAGATGGAACGTCTCGGCGATCGTCCGGCCCTGGAATGGGGGCCGTCCCGTCCCCGCGAAGGCGACCACGCACCCCCAGGCGAACACGTCGGACGCCTGGCCAGCGCGGTCGCGACGCCGACCGCGAGGCCCTCCAGCGCCGACCCGGCCAGCGGCCCCCGCCCCCCCACCGCGCGCTCGAGGTTCGGGCCGTCGATGTACTCGGTGACGAGGTAGGGCGGACGCCGGTCGAGGTCGGCGTCGATCAGCGGCGCGGTGCAGTACCGCCGCACCCTCCGCGCGGCCTCGACCTCCCGCCGGAACCGCCGGAGCGCGTCGCCCTCCCCCGCCAGCTCGGGGTTGATCACCTTGACGGCCACCCGGTCCCCGCCCGGGCCTTCGGCGAGGAAGACCGTCCCCATCCCGCCCTGCCCCAGCCGCCCGAGCAGCCGGTACGGCCCAACGCGCCCCGGATCGTCCGCCCGCAAAGCCTCGGCGTGGCGTTCCGCATCGAGAGTCATCGCGATCCTGACGGGTCCGGGAGCTTGCGCAGCACCCTAATGGGACGGAACGCCCCGCCCCCGGTTCGCGCCGGATCAGGCCACCGAGATCATCCGATGGGGGCGGGCGGTGCGGAACTTCGGGGGTGGGGGGTGCGTCGTAGGCGGGACGATCATCGTGAGACCGGGGGTGGCCCGTGCCTGTGGGGTTGGAGCTGGCGGATCCTGAGGATCTGTGGGCGGAGAAGTGCGCGCTGGCCCTGCTCAGCGTCGGCACCCTGGGCTGGGGCGCGACGGTGCGGGACGACGGGGTGCGCAGTGACGACGTCGGCAACGGCTGGCATGGGATGAGCTGGGTCGAAGGCGGCCGGGCGATCCTGTACGGCTACGACGTCGACTACAGCAGGACGCGGGCGCACGTGCCGCCCATCGATCTGCTGGCCGGCGGCCCGGCGTGGCTGCCCTGGGAGTGGCTGGCGCGGTTGATGGACGAGGAGCAGGTCATCCAGTACGTCTACTGGTGGGACGGCTCGGCGTGGGCCCGCACGGACTATCCGGACGGTCTGGAGGACGGCGGGGGCGGCACAACGGGCCGCGACGACCAGGTCGAAGACTCCTTCTTCGCGTGGGGGGACGACCCGGGGCAGGCGGTGAAGGCCTTCGAGGACCTCATCCGCGCGGCGCGCGCGCGGGCGGTGGACCGGGACGTGGTCGAGGCGCTGTTGGCTCGCTTGGACTTCGACAGCTTCGAGATCGAGCCGACGGAGCCGTTCGACGCGGAGGCGGTGCTCGGGGCCGCGGGGCGGGCCGGGCTCACGGCGGGCTCCGTCCGGCCCGAGCTGCCCGCCGGGCAGGGGGAGCCGGCGGGCCGCCGCGCCCACCTCATCGACCATCCCGGGGACTGGGCGCCGTTCGAGGAGAGCTTCCTGACCGAGGGGGTGCCCGCGCACTTGTGCTGGTCGCCGCCGTCCTGAGGCCCTACGGCAGCAGAAGGTTCGCGTCGCCGAATTCGTGCCAGAGGTAGTGCTCGTCCAGGGCGGCCTGGTAGGTGGCGGCGAGCAGGTCGGGGCCGGCGATGGCGGTGAGCATCATCAGGTGCGACGAGCGGGGCTCGTGGAGGCCGGTGAGGAGGCCGTCGACGGCTCGGACGCCGCGTTCGGGCGTGACGACGTGCTCGGTCCAGCCCGAGGACGGCCGGACGTGTCCGGAGGCGTCCACGGACGTCTCCAGGGCGCGGACGGCGGTGGTGCCGACCGCGATGACGCGGCCGCCGCGGGAGCGGACGTGGGAGACCAGCGCGGCGGTGGGTGCGGACACCTCGTAGCGTTCGGCGTAGGGCGGTTCGTGGGCCTCGGGGGACGCGACGCCGGTGTGCAGGGTGATCGGGGCGATCAGGACGCCGCGCGACACCAGCCGGGTGACCAGTTCGGGGGTGAAGGGGCGGGCGGCGCTCGGCATCTCGGCTCCGCCCGCCGAGCGGTCGTGGGCGAACGCGGTCTGGTAGGCGGCGGCGGGCCAGTCGCGGTCGACGTGCCCGTAGCGGATGGGGACGCCGTGGCGCCGCAGGTAGGGGACGACGTCGGTGCTCAGCCGGGCCTGCCAGAGCCGGTCGGTGCTGCGCCGGATGAGGGTGAGGGTGGCGCCGCCGGGCATCGGGATCCATTCGCCGGGGCTGCCGCCGCTGTAGGGGAGGCTCGTTTTCCCGGACATGCGGCGGAGTTCGACGATCCAGTGGCGGTCGTCGGCGCCCGGCAGGGGCGTGGAGAAGTGGACGCTGATGCGGTCGAGGCGGACGGCGGCGGGCAGCGTGGACGAGGTGTTGACCACGAGGAGGTCGCCGGCGTCCAGCAGCGACGGCAGGTCGCGGAACGCGTGGTGGGAGACCTCGCCGGTGGCGCGGCGGCCGACGAGCAGGCGGACGCCGTCGCGGGTGCGGCCGCGGGCTTCGGGCGGTTCGTGGGCTTCGAGGTCGCGCGGCAGGGTGAAGTCGATGATGTCGGTCATTTCCGGGCCTCCAGGCGGAGTGCGGCGACCACGCCGACGGCGGCGATCGCGGCGAACATCGCTCCGGCGGCGCCGAGCCCCAGGTGGAGCCGGCCGGCGCCGAAGCCGGTGACGAGCGCCCCCGCGGCGCCCACCACGAGGGACGAGCCGAGGGTGTCGGCGACCTGCAGCGCCGAGGAGTTGACGCCCTGCTCGTCCTCGGGGGACAGGTCCAGCATCAGGACGCTGAGGCTGCCCGTCGCGAAGCCCATCCCGGCGCCGCCGACGATCCAGGCGGGCACGGCCGCCCAGCCGGACAGCTGGAGCGCGATGGTCACGGCGACGATCCCGACGGTGACGAGCACCGCACCGAGCAGGGCGAAGAACGCGCGGGACCGCTCCGACCGTCCCTGGATCTGGGACGCGGCGGACCAGCCGAGCCCGCCGACGGTCAGCACGATGCCGGCCGTGGTCGCGCTGAACCCGTGCAGCGAGGTGAGGGTCAGCGGGACGAAGGAGTCGGCGCCGAAGAACGCGCCGGACAGCAGCGCCCGGACGAGGACGATGCTGGGCAGCCCGCGGCGGAACCGGAGCGTCCCGGCGGGCAGCAGCCGGGGGAGCCCGTAGCCGAGCCCGGCGAGGCCCACCAGGGCGGCCGGGACCATCGTCCAGCCGGTGCGGCCGAGGCCGTAGAGCAGCAGCCCGGCGCCCGCCGCCGCGGCGATGGCCGTGATGTACCGGGCGCGGCCCGCCGCGTCCGGCGCGGCCCCGGACCGGCGGACGCCGCGCAGCGTGGGCGTCAGCAGCAGCGCGGCCGGGATGACGAGGGGGATGAGGCCGAGGAACACCCAGCGCCAGCCGAAGTGCTGGGCGACGGCGCCGCCGACGGCGGGGCCGATCAGCGACGGCAGCACCCAGGCGGCCGACAGCGCGGCGAACACGCGGGACCGCAGGTGGTCGGGGTAGACGCGGGCGATCACCACGTAGAGCGCGACCATCGGGACGCCGGAGCCGAGGCCCTGGACCGCGCGTCCGGCGACGAACAGCCACATGGTCGGCGCGGCCCCGGCGACGGCGAGCCCGGCCACGAACACGCCGAGCCCGATCATGAACGGGCGGGCCGGGCCGAACCGGTCGACCCACCCGCCCGCCAGCACGACCGACAGCAGGCTCGCGATCAGCGTCGCGCTGAAGCCCCACGCGTACAGCGACAGGCCGTCCAGGTCGCCGGCGACGGTGGGCATGACGGTGCCGACCGACATGGACTCGAAGGCCAGCAGGGTGACGACGAGGACGATGCCGAGGGTCGGCACCCGGTACCCGCCGCTCATCACCCCCTGGCGCGGCCGTTCCCCGGCGGCCGCCTCCTCCGGTTCGATCACGGTGGTCATCGTGCGCCCGCCAGGTCCGCGGCGCGGTACCGGCCGCTCGCGGGCCGGCCGTCGACGAGCCGGCGGAACGCGGCGGCGGCCTCCTCGGGCGGCGGCGCGGCGTCGGCGTCCTCTCCGGCGGCGCGCAGCATGTCGGTGCGCATCTCCCCCGGGTCCGCCCACCACACGCGCACGTAGGGCTCCTCGGCCGCGAGGACGTTGGACAGCTGCTCCAGCGCCGCCTTCGACGACCCGTAGCCGCCCCACGTCGCGTAGTTCTCGACCGCCGCGTCCGAGGTGACGTTGAGGATCGCGCCCTGCCGATCCCGCAGCGCCGGCAGGACGGCCTGGATCAGCGCGAGCGGCGCCAGCACGTTCGTCGCGTACGTCGCGGCGAGGTCGGCGACGGGCTGGTCGGCGAGCCGGGGCAGCGGCGTCGTGCCGAGGGTGCTCGCGTTGTTGACGAGCAGGTCGAGCCCGCCGGAGACGGCGCGGGCGAGGTCGGCGCGGTGCGCGGCGTCGGCGACGTCCCCGGCGATCGCCGTGACCTCGCCCCCGATCTCGCGGGCCGCCGCGTCCAGCGCCGCCGCGTCGCGCCCGTCGACGACGAGCCGCCAGCCGTCCCGCGCCAGCTCGCGGGCCAGCGCGCGCCCGAGACCCCGCGACGCTCCAGTGATCAGTGCTGTCTTCGTGCCGGCCGTCTCCATGTCCCCGACGCTAGGAACAGGCGCGGTTTCCGGCATCGGCCATCGGCCCCCGGGCCCGCTCCGCAAATGGTCTTAGGACCCCGGACCCCCATGCCGGGGCCCGCGTCCGGAGGCGCGGACGCAAAACCGAGTACGGTCTTCACATGTGCGCGCCGAACGGCGCGCGAACGGCGTGCGAAGGGGAGGCGGGAAGCCGCGATGGGCGACGCGGAAGGGCTCGGAACCGGGCAGGGCGCGACCCTGCACGCGGTGAGCTCCGCCGTGCTCGCGGTCACCCGCCACCTGTCGGTGCACGAGGTGCTCCAGGTCATCGTCCGGGCGGCGGCGCAGCTGCTGGACGCCCGGTACGCGGCGCTCGGCGTGCCCGACGACGAGGGGTCCTTCGCCGAGTTCGTCGTCGAGGGCGTCTCCGACGAGGACTGGGAGCGGATCGGCCCGCTGCCCCGCCAGCACGGCATGCTCGCGGCGATGCTGCACGGCGACACGCCGAAGCGGCTGCCCGACATCCGCAAGGAGCCGGAGTTCGAGGGCTGGCCGGTCGCGCACCCCGTCCTGAAGGACTTCCTGGGCGTGCCGATAAAGGACGGCGACGACGTCCTCGGCATCATCTTCCTGGCGAACAAGCGGCGGCCCGGCGGGTTCACGCAGGACGACCAGGACCTGCTGACGCTGTTCGCCGCGCACGCCGCCATCGCGATGGCGAACGCCCGGCTGTACGAGCACAACCGCGAGCTGACGGTCGTCGCCGAGCGCAACCGGCTGGCCCGCGAGCTGCACGACGCCGTCGCGCAGAAGCTGTTCTCGCTGCGGCTGACGGCCCGCACCGCGTCCGCGCTGGCCGAGAAGGACCCGGCGCGGACGGTCCGGGAGCTGGAGCAGGTCGAGCGGCTCGCCGC
Organism: Actinomadura sp. NTSP31; assembly: GCF_041951385.1. Classification (NCBI taxonomy): domain Bacteria; kingdom Bacillati; phylum Actinomycetota; class Actinomycetes; order Streptosporangiales; family Thermomonosporaceae; genus Actinomadura; species Actinomadura sp. NTSP31. The sequence continues at coordinate 183,849 of NZ_JBGNUT010000017.1, forward strand.
CGACGCGCTCGCCGAGCTGCGCGCGGTGATCTTCGAGCTGCGGCCGGCGGACCTCGCCGACGGCCTGGTCGCCTCGCTGCGCAAGCACGCCGAGGTGCTGGACCGGGCGCACGAGACCGCCGTCCGGTTCACCGCCGCCGAACCGGTCGTCCTGCCGGAGGCGCACGAGGCCGTGGTGCTGCGGATCGCGCAGGAGGCCGTCTACAACGCGCTGCGGCACGCCGGGGCGCGGACGGTCGACGTCAGCCTGACCGTGCACGGCGGCCGCGCCGTGCTGGAGGTCGCCGACGACGGGTCCGGCTTCGACGCCCTCGACGGCGAGCAGCAGGGCGGGCTCGGGCTCGCGTCGATGCGCGACCGGGCGTGCTCGATCGGCGGGACGTTCGCGGTCGGCACCGGCCCGGAGAGCGGCACCACCGTCCGGCTGGAGGTGCCGCTGTGACCCCGCCCTCGCAGCCGATCCGGGTGCTGATCGCCGACGACCATCCGGTCGTCCGGCAGGGGCTGCGCACGTTCCTGAGCATCCAGGACGACATCGAGGTGGTCGGGGAGGCCGCGGACGGCACTTCGGCCGTGACGCTGGCCGAATCGCTGGAGCCCGATATCGTGCTGATGGACCTCAAGATGCCGGGCGCCGACGGCGTGACCGCGCTGACGGAGCTGCGGGCTCGGGGAGTGGGGGCGCGGGTGCTGATCCTGACCAGCGTCACCGAGCGCGGGCACGTGCTGCCGGCGGTGCGGGCGGGCGCGGCCGGCTACCTGTACAAGGACGTGGACCCGCGGGCCCTCGTCCAGGCGATCAGGGCGGTGCACGACGGTCATGTGCTGTTCGCGCCGGACGCGGCGGAGGCGGTGCTGCGCTCGGAGTCCGGGCGCGAGCCGGCCGACCGCGGCCTCGCCGCGCTCACCGAACGGGAACGGGAGGTGCTCGTGCACATCGCGTGCGGCAGATCGAACCGGGAGATCGCCCGCGCGCTCGTGGTCTCGGAGAAGACGGTCAAGACGCACGTCAGTAATCTGCTCATGAAACTGGGAGTGCAGGATCGGACGCAGGCGGCGCTGTACGCCGTCCGGAACGGCATCGGCCAGAGCGGCGGCGGCCAGGACGGCGCCGGCCGGGAGGACGGTGCGGACCGGGCCGGGCAGGCCGCCCGTGAGTGATACAACTCCTCTGACAGGATCGTCATCGAAATCGGTATGAACGTAGCAATCAGGTACGCAGCAGGCAGTGACATCGGGTGCAACCGAGAGAACAACGAGGACTCGGGCTACGCCGGTGCGCGGTTGATCGCGGTCGCGGACGGCATGGGGGGCTATGCCGGCGGCGAGGTCGCGAGCTCGACCGTCATCGGCTCGCTGCGCTCACTGGACACCGGCGCCCATGGTGACGATCTGGTCGAGAGCCTCGGCCGCGCGGTCGCGGAGGCCAACGAGAAGTTGCGCATCGTCCGCGAGGAGCGGCCCGACCTGAGCCGGATGGGCACCACCCTGACCGCGATGCTGTGGTCGGGCGAGTCGGTGGCCCTGGCGCACATCGGCGACTCGCGCGGCTACCTGCTGCGCGACGGCGAGCTCTTCCAGATGACCCAGGACCACACGATGGACGAGCTGCTGAAGGCGGAGGCCGAGCAGGCGGGGCAGACCGCCGACCCGGCCGAGACCTCGCGGCTGTCCCACGTGCTGTACCGGGTGCTGGACGGCCGGGACGACCGCGAGCCCGACCTGCGCCCGCGCGAGGCCCGGCTCGGCGACCGCTACCTGCTCTGCTCCGACGGGCTGAGCGGTCCGGTGGAGGCGCAGCGCATCTACGAGCTGCTGTCCGCGGAGGCCGATCCGCAGCGGGCCGTCGCCGCGCTGATCGAGGAGGCCCGGGCCAACGGCGGCCCGGACAACATCACCGCGGTGGTGGCGGACGTCGTCGAGGCGGAGTACCACTCCGACGCCGGCGGCCCGGTGGTCGTGGGCGCCGCCGCGTCCCAGTCCTGATCCGGGTCCGGATCCGGTCCGGTCGCCCGCCCCTTCGGGCTCGCCCCGTGCTGCCCGCGGCTCCGCCCGCGGCCGTCTCCGCGGCTCCGTCCGCGGCCGCCTCCGCCGGGTCTTCCGGTGTCCTCGCGGAGTCATTCGTGCATCGGTACCTGTAAAGCGTGCCCGCATAGCTGCCGGTTTGTCCTACTCTTGCTCCGAGGTGGACTCAGCATGCCCTCGGTAACGGTCCCGTCGCGGATCGTTGCCCGGACTTGACCCGCCTCCGGGTGCACCCGGTATACGGGTCACTCAGCTGTATGTCTTCGAGGCGGAGGATTCGTTGGGGGGAGCGCCCGGGGCGGCGGCCACCGGCGCACCGGACGGTGCGCTCGGCAGGCTCGTCAGCCGGACCCTCACCGCAGCGCGGCGCGGCCCGCGAGCCGCGATGCTGCGCGTTGCGGCGATGGCCGTTGCGGCCGTCGGCGTTTCACGGATCCACCGCCTCCACGACCCCGGCGTGCTCCGCCCCTGGCGGGCGCTCACCGGTCCCCCGCGTCCCCTGCTCGGGGGGACCGCCGCGTTCACCGACCTCGTCACGGGCCGTCCGGCCCGCGGCGTGCGGGCGGACCCGGCGGCCCTGACCGGTGCGATCGCCGTCGCCCTCGCCCCGCCGGGGCCCTGGGGACGGTGGTGGGCACTCCAGCCGAAGACCCGTGCCCGAATGCTCGGCACCGCCCTCGCCGGGTCGGAGCTGTGGCAGCTCGTCCGGTTCGGTGTTCTGCGGGTTTGAGCCGCGGTCGGTCGTCGGTCAGACTTGCGGAGCCCTCCGGGTCCGGCGGGCGTCACATATCCACCAGGGTCAATCAATAAGGAGCAAGTGTGGGTAACCCCTACGACCCGTACGGTCAGCAGCCGGGCTACGGGCAGCAGCAGCCTGGGTACGGGCAGCAGCAGCAGCCCGGGTACGGCCAGCCGCCGGCGCAGCAGCCGGGCTACGGCCAGCCGCCCGCCCAGCCCGGGTACGGCCAGCAGCCCCAGCCGGGCTACGGCCAGCCGCCGGCGCAGCAGCCGGGTTACGGCCAGCCGGCGGCCCAGCCCGGGTACGGCCAGCCCGCCGCGCAGCCGGGTTACGGCCAGCCGCCCGCGGCGCAGCCGGCCTACGGCGGCCCGCAGGTGCCCGCCCAGGCGCAGCCGGGCTACCAGGAGGTGCACCACCACCACTACGGCTCGACCGGCCAACTGGCCGAATGGGGCTCGCGTGCCGGTGCCACCATCATCGACGGGCTCGTGATCGGCGCGCCGGTCGGCATCCTCTACTTCATCGCGGCCCTGCTGATGGGTTCCGGAAGCGGCGGCGGCGTCGTCATCGGGCTGCTGTTCCTGCTGGTCGCCGCGGTCATCGGCTTCGGCGGCGGCATCTGGATGATCTACCAGGAGGGCACCACCGGGCAGACGCTCGGCAAGCGCCAGATGGGCATCAAGGTGGTCAGCGCCCAGACCGGCCAGGTCCTCGGCTTCGGCGGCGCCTTCGTGCGGCGCCTGGCCCACTTCGCCGACAGCATCGCCTGCGACATCGGCTACCTCTGGCCGCTGTGGGACGAGCGCAAGCAGACCTTCGCCGACAAGATCTGCAACACCCTCGTCGTGCGCGCCTGAGCGCACGGCACGCGTTGAGCGGGGCGTCCCTCCGGGGACGTCCCGTTTTCCGTTTCCCGGCGCCGTGCGGTCCCGCTACGGGACGGGGTCGAACGCGCTGTTGCACGCGGCGACCAGCGCCCGCCGGACGGCCCGGTCGAGCAGCCGCAGCGCCTCCCCGCGGCGGTGCATCTGGTCGGCCGTGAGGCCGCGCTCGTCCATCCGCCGCGCCAGGTCCACGACCATCGACAGCCGCGTGGCGAGCGCCGCCAGCCGGTGCGCGCGCGGCGGGTAGCCGGGGGCCAGCGGATGGCCGCGCTGCGGGTCGCGCAGGTCGACCAGCGCGTCGGCGATCTCCGGCGGCACGCCGGTCACGTCGTCCACGGTCAGCAGCGCCTCGGTCGCGTCCCGCATCGCCAGCGTCAGCTGCCGGTCGGCGTCGGCGAGGCCCGGCACGTCCGGCGGGCTCGCGGACGCGTCGTGCGTGGTCCAGCGCACCCCGACGTAGGACGAGCCGCGCCGGTCCTCCTCGGGGACCAGCCCGATCGCCCGGTCGCCGAGCAGCGCGACCACCGCCGCGCCGGCGTCGATCGCGGTCCGGTTGAACTCGGCCGGGCCGGTCAGCCCGAGCGGGTCGCCCGGCTCGGGCAGCGCCAGCCGCAGCGCGGTCAGGCCGCCGACCCGCAGGTCGCCGAGCCCGCGGCGCAGCGTCACCTCGGCGGGCTCGCCGCCGAGGATCTGCGGGCCGGCCGCCTCCTCGACCGCGTCCACCGCCTCGTCCAGGCCGACGCTCCCGGTCAGCCAGGCATTGCCCCACGCGACCAGCGCGGTCGCCACGTCCTTGCTCATCAGACCTCTTTCTCGGATGCGGGCGACTCCGGCCAGGCGCGAAACCGAAGCTCCCGTGAGGCGGACGGAACGGACGATCGCTGCCCCGCGATCCGTCGTCCTTTGCCGACCAGGCACGTTTCACTGGTCGGCTTGCTAGCTTGTGAGTCGTGACCGCATCCGTGAAGCGGGCGTTCAAATACCGTTTCTACCCGACTTGTGCGCAAGCAGCAGAGTTGGCGCGCACGTTCGGATGCGTGCGCAAGGTCTACAACCTCGCTCTCGCCGCCCGCACACAGGCGTGGGTGCTGCGGCAGGAGCGGGTGAACTACAACGCCACCTCGGCGATGCTCACCGCCTGGAAGAAGACCGACGAACTCGCCTACCTCAACGAGGTGTCCTCGGTCCCCCTCCAGCAGGCGCTGCGCCACCTGCAGGCGGCATTCACCGGCTTCTTTGCCAGGCGGGCGAAATACCCGCGGTTCAAGAGCAAGAAGAAGTCCCGCGGATCCGCCGAATACACCACCTCGGCGTTCCGCTTCCGGGACGGTGAATTGACGCTGGCGAAGATGGATGGGCCATTGGCGATCGTATGGTCCCGGCCCCTGCCCGAGGGTGTGCGGCCGTCCACGGTCACCGTCTCCCAGGACGGCGCCGGACGCTGGTTCGTCTCGCTGCTGTGCGATGACCCCGCCGTGCGACCGCTGCCCGCCACCGACGCGGCGGTCGGCGTGGACGCCGGCCTGGACCACCTGCTCACCCTGTCCACCGGCGAGAAGATCACCAACCCCCGGCACGAACGTCGGGACCGGGAACGCCTCGCCAAGGCCCAGCGCCACCTGTCCCGCAAGGCCAAAGGCTCGGCCAACCGGGACAGGGCCCGCCGCCGCGTCGCCCGCGTCCACGCCCGGATCACCGACCGGCGCCGCGACACCCTGCACAAGATCACCACTCGGCTCGTTCGTGACAACCAAACGATCGTGATCGAGGACCTGTCCGTCCGGAACCTGCTTAGGAACCACACGATCGCCCGCGCCATCTCCGACGCGGCCTGGAGCGAGTTCCGGAGCATGCTGGAGTACAAGGCCGCCTGGTACGGCCGCGAGGTCATCGCGGTGGACCGATGGTTCCCCTCCTCCAAACTGTGCTCGTCCTGCGGCACCCTGCACGGCAGGATGCCGCTCAGCGTCCGCGAGTGGACGTGCGACGGCTGCGCCGCGACCCATGACCGGGACGTGAACGCGGCACGCAACCTTCTGGCCGCCGGGCTGGCGGTGTCGGTCTGTGGAGCCGGTGTAAGACCTCAACGGGAGCCCTCCCGGACGGGGCCGTCGGCGACGAAGCAGAAACCCTCACGGCGCGAGCCGTGAGAAGTCCCCCCTTCGATGAGGGGAAGAAGCCAACCCGTCCAACACTCCCCAATGGGCATGCGATCCACCATAAGCGCTCGGATCGCCTGTGCCATCGGGCGCGCGGGACGTTCCCTGCTTCCCCCGGCGGCCGGGACGGGGGTGCCGGCGGGGAGCCGGGGGGCGGCGGGGGCCCGGTATCGCATAGGTTCTTTCCTGGACGACGGACCGGTCCGGACCGGGACCGGTGGGATCACCGGGAATGGGGACGAAGGCGCGCGATGGCCGGCGAGGTACTTCAGCTCCGCGGAGTCGGGGTCAGGCGCGGGGGGTCCGCCCTGCTGCGCGATGTCACGTGGACGGTGAACGAGGGCGAGCGGTGGGTCGTCGTCGGCCCCAACGGGGCGGGCAAGACCACGCTGCTGCAGATCGCCGCCGCGATGATGCACCCCACCGAGGGCGCGGTGGAGATCCTGGAGGAGGAGATCGGCCGCACCGACGTGTTCGAGCTGCGCCCGCGCATCGGTCTCGCCAGCACCGCGCTCGCCGAGAAGGTGCCGGCCGGCGAGAAGGTCATCGACCTGGTGCTGACCGCCTCGTACGCGATCCTCGGCCGCTGGCAGGAGGAGTACGACTCCACCGACGTCAGCCGCGCCGTCGCGCTGCTGGACGCGCTCGGCTGCGCCGACCTGATGACGCGGACGTTCACCACGCTGTCGGAGGGCGAGCGCAAGCGGGTGCAGATCGCCCGCGCGCTGATGCCCGACCCGGAGCTGCTGCTGCTGGACGAGCCCGCCGCGGGCCTCGACCTCGGCGGCCGCGAGGACCTGGTCGCCCGGCTCGGCGCGCTCGCCGACGACCCGGGGGCGCCGACGATGGTGGTGGTGACCCACCACGTCGAGGAGGTCCCGGACGGCTTCACGCACGCGCTGCTGCTGCGCAAGGGCGAGATCGTCGCGCAGGGCAAGGTCGACGAGGTGTTCACCCCCGAGCACCTGACGGCCTGCTTCGGGCTGCCGCTGGCGATCGACCGGCAGAACGGCCGCTGGTACGCGCGCGCGGTCCGCTGACCGGGCCGTTCGGCGGCGCGCTCCGCGATCACCCGGCCTTTCGGGACCAACCGTCACGGAACCGCCACCCCCATTAGCGTCCTGAGCTGCACTGTCCCTACCATCATGAGCGCCGTTGCGAACTGCTAGCTCGGGGATGGGGCGCTCTTGAACCTGCTGGACGCGGCCGCGGTGTTCGCGGCCGGGGTCGCCGCCGGAGGCATCAACACGGTCGTGGGCTCGGGGTCCCTGATCACGTTCCCGACGCTCGTGGCGCTCGGCTACGTGCCCGTGGTGGCGAACGTGTCCAACAACATCGGGCTCGTCCCGGGCGGGGTGACCGGCGCCTACGGGTACCGCGCCGAGTTGAAGGGGCAGCGGGCCCGGCTGCTGCGGCTCGGCAGCGCGTCGCTGGTCGGCGCGGTGATCGGCGCGCTCCTGCTGCTGGGCCTGCCCGCCTCGGCGTTCAAGTTCATCGTCCCGATCCTGATCGTCATCGCGCTGGTGCTGGTGGTGGTCCAGCCGCGGCTGCAGAAGTGGATCCGGGAGCGCCGCGAGGACGGCGGCGGCCACGCGCACGGCGGGCCGTGGCTGTGGATCGGCGTCCTGCTGGCCGGCATGTACGGCGGCTACTTCGGCGCCGCGCAGGGCATCATCCTGATCGCGCTGCTCGGCATCATGCTGGACGACGACCTGCAGCGGTTGAACGCGAGCAAGAACGTGCTGTCGGCGATCGTCAACGGCACGGCGGCGATCCTGTTCATCCTCACCTGGCTGTACTCCGACACCGGGATCGACTGGTGGGCGGTGCTGCTGATCGCGGCCGGCTCGACGGTCGGCGGGTTCCTCGGCGCGAAGGTGGGGCGCCGCATCCCGCCCCTCGTGCTGCGCGGCGTCATCGTCGTCGTGGGCGTCGTCGCGATCGTCAATCTCCTGCGCTGACCAGCGTTTTCACCCTGTTCGCGGCGATTCGTTCGAGCGGTTTCGGGGTATAAGTCGAATATACGTTCGACAACCGGAGGTTCGCGCCGATGAAGGGCGACAGGGTGGAGATCGTGATCGACGCCGGCGGCGAGGGGACGCGGACGTACGAGGTGGTCGCCGCCCGGGCGGGCCGCCGCGTCGAGGTCGCGACCCGCCGCGGCGTGGTGGAGGTCAGCGAGGTCACCCGCACCGGGACCCCCGTCCGCACGGCCCGCTTCATGGCCAGCCGCGTCCTGGCCCTCGTGGAGTACCCGAACGCCGACGCGCATCCCGACGACGCCGCGCCGGGCTCCTGACCGGCGAGAGGGCTCCTGACGGGCCGGGCTCCCGCCTAGCCGAGCGGCCGGACCTGGACGACGCCGTCGGTGACGCGGGTCTCGAAGCAGGGCTGGCGGGCGGTCGCGGGGCCGTGCACCACGGAGCCGTCGCGGACCCGGAACGTGCTGCCGTGCCACGGGCAGACGATGCAGGTGTCGGCGTTGTCGTCGGTGACGATGCGGCCCTGGTGCAGCGGCCCGGCGAGGTGGCTGCAGCGGTCGGCGAGCACGTTGATCTCGTCGCCCTCGCGCAGCACGAACAGGCTGATGTAGCCGAGGCGGCGGTGCACGGGCCAGCCGTCGGGAAGCTCGTCGACGGCGCACAGGTCGTGCCAGCCGGTCCCGACGAGGTGGGCGGTCTGGTCGGCGTGGCTGGCGCCGGCGGCCTGCCGGAACGCCAGGTGCCCGCCGAGGTAGGCGCCGCCGAGCAGCACGGTGAGCCCGGCGAACCCGAACGCCTTGCCCGCGCCGTCGCGTCCCTGGTAGCGAGCGGCGAGGGACGCCGAGTACAGCATGCTCGCGGTGGCCGTCGCGGACGCGTGCACCAGCCCGACGCGCTGCTGCTCGCGGTGCAGCGCGGACCAGTCGGCGATGCCGGTGAGGACGGTCGGGACGGCCCCGGCGAGCCCGGCGGCGACGAGCGCCTGGGAGGCGCGCGCCGTGCCCGGCATGAGGTCGAGGATCGCCGACGACATCCAGCAGCCGATCGGCACGTCGGTGAGCGGTGTGTGCGCGGGGTGCCCGAACGGGACGCCGTGCAGGGCGTCCTTCAGCGGCCCGGGGCGGAGCGTCCTCCGCACGGCGGTCGAGAGCACCCGGATGGTGCGGTCGAGGCCGCGCGCGTGCTCCAGGGTGTCCGTCGCGTCCGCCAGCCGCTGGGACGCCTGCGCCCGTGCCCCGCGCCGGAAGATGTTGCTCGACCGCCGGTTCATGTCCCTCCCTCGGGTGCGTGCGGGCGGCCGCCTGGGGCGGCGCCCGGACCCATCGGTTCCGTCCGGCCCACTGGTTAGAGACGGCCGTAATGGGACGCTTGGTTGCGAGGTTAGTCGATCCCCCAAGTGACGTTCGAGGCGGCCCGAGCCGCCCGCGGCGAGGAATACCTACCTGGACGCGCCGGCCCTAAACACAGCGTGACAGGGCCCCAGGGGGCCGCCCCCTGGGGGAACGAGGTCAGGCCCGCACCGGCGTCAGGGTGACGGGGACGCCGTTGAACACGGCGTTGCCGGACAGCGGGTCGATCTCCTGTTCGTCGGTGACGGCGTTCACGTTCACGCCGGCGTGCTCGCGCGCGACGGCGGTGCGGGTGCCGGGACGGTCGTGCCCCCAGCCGTGCGGGAGGCTGACGACGCCCGCCATGACGGCGTCGGTGGGTTCGGCGACGGCCTCGACCGAGCCGGTGCGGGAGCCGACCCGGACGGTGTCGCCGGCGGCGACGCCGAGCCGCGCGGCGTCGCCCGTGTTGAGCTGCAGCGTGCAGGTGTTGGAGCCGCGCACCAGCTCGGGGACGTTGTGCAGCCAGCTGTTGTTGGAGCGCAGGTGCCGCCGCCCGATCAGCACGAACTCCGGCGGCCGGTGGCCGCGCAGCGCGGAGTGGAGCCGGTCGACGTCGGCGGCGCACGTGGGCGGGCACAGCTCGACGCGTCCGGACGTCGTGCACAGCACCTCGTCGATGCGGGGCTTGAGGGCGCCGAGGTCGAGGCCGTGCGGGTGCTCGGTGCGCAGCCGGGTCAGCGTCAGGCCGTCGGGGTCGGCGCCGAAGCCGTCGCCGTAGGGGCCGAGCCGCAGCATCATGTCGAGCCGCTGCTCGGTGGGCGTGCCGCTCTCGTCGAGCATCTTGCGCAGTTCGTCGGGTTCGCGGCCGTGCACCGGCGAGGCGGGCATCTCGGTCGCCTTCCGCAGCGTCGACGTGATGATCATCTCGTCCAGCGCGGCCGGGTCGCCGTCGGTGCCGGCCGCGGCCAGCGCGAGCCGCGCCAGGATGCCGGACTCGCTCGGCCGCCCGTCCGGCAGCGCGACGATCGGCGGCGAGTAGCGCGCGTAGTCGCGGACGGCCAGCCCGGTCAGCGCGATGTCGTAGTGCGGCGTCTGCACCGGGCGCGGCGGCGGCAGGACGACGTGCGCGTGCCGGGTCGTCTCGTTCAGGTACGGGTCGACGCTCACCATGAAGTCGAGGCCGGCGAGCGCGCGGTCGAGCCGGGCGGCGTTCGGCGCGGACAGCGCCGGGTTCCCGCCGACGGTGACCAGCGCGCGGATCCGCCCCTCGCCGGGCGTCTCGATCTCGTCGGCCAGCGTCGCGACCGGCAGCTCGCCGTTGACCTCGGGCAGGTCCCGGACGCGGCTGCGCCACCGCCCGGTCGTGAACGGCCTCTTGCGCCGGTACACGGGGGCGTGCGCGGGACGCGGGAACATCGCGCCGCCGGGCCGGTCCAGGTTGCCGGTCAGCACGTTGAGGACGTCCACGAGCCAGCTGTTGAGCGTCCCGAACGCCTGGGTGCACGTGCCGATCCGCCCGTAGACGGCGGCGCGCTCGGCGGCGGCGAGCTCGCGCGCGGTCCGGCGGATCGTCGCGGCGGGCACGCCGGTGACCGGCGCGACGCGCTCGGGCGCGAAGTCGACGGCGAGGGCGCGCAGGTCGTCCAGGCCGTTCACCAGCCCGTCGAGGCGCAGGGTGACCAGGTCCTCGGCGAACAGGGTGTGGACGAGCGCCATCAGCAGGAACGCGTCGGTGCCGGGACGGATGAACAGGTGCTCGTCGGCGAGCGCGGCCGTCCGGGTGCGGCGCGGGTCGACCACGACGACCTTCCCGCCGCGCTCCCGGATCGCCTTCAGCCGTCCCGGGAAGTCGGGCGCCGACGCGAGGCTGCCGTTGGACTCCAGCGGGTTCGCGCCCAGCATCAGCAGGTGGCCGGTGCGGTCGAGGTCCGGCACCGGAATGGCGAGCGGGTCGCCGAACATGTGCCCGCAGCTCACGTGCTTCGGCATCTGGTCGGCGGTGCTCGCGGTGTAGAGGTTGCGGGTGCCGAGCGCCTTCACGATCGCCCCGGCGTACAGCGGCCCCGCGATCGAATGCGCCGTCGGGTTGCCGATGTAGACGGCGACCGCGTCCCGCCCGTACCGCCCGATCACGCGGGCCAGCTCCCGCCGGACGGTGTCGAACGCCTCGTCCCACCCGGCCGTCCGATGCGTCTCGCCGTCGCGGACGAGCGCCTCGCCCAGCCGGTCCGGATCGCCGTCGAGGACCCCGAGCGTCGCGCCCTTCGGGCACAGGAAGCCCTTGCTGAACGGGTCGCTCTTGTCGCCGCGCACGCGCGTCACGGCGCCGGCGCCGTCGAGGGTCAGCTCCAGCCCGCAGAGGGCCTCGCAGAGGGGACAGGTGCGGAAGGCCGTGCGGTCGCCCATGTAGACGCTCCTCCTGTGGGACCGAACTCCATTCTGGCCTTTTCTCGCCGGGGGCGCCATTTCCCGCCTTTGGGGTTACTTTGTTGATGAGGACTTCCGGCAGCCTCAGGGAGCTGCTATGGACGCGTGGGCCGTCTGGTTGCTGATCGCGGCACTGCTCGGCATCGCCGAGCTGCTGACGCTCACGCTCGCCCTGGGCCTGCTCGCGGTCGCCGCGCTCGCCGCCGGCCTCACCGGCGCCCTCGGCCTCCCGCTCGCCGCGCAGCTCGCCGTCTTCGCCGCCGGCTCCGTCGCCGGGATCGCGGTCGTCCGCCCCATCGCGCACCGCCACATCCGGCAGCCGCCCACGCTGCGCACCGGCACCGCCGCCCTCGTCGGACGGGAGGCCCTCACTCTCACCGAGGTGTCCCGCGCCGGCGGGCGCGCCCGGATCGGCGGCGAGGAGTGGTCGGCCCGTCCCTACGACCCCGACCTCGTCATCCCCGCGGGCGCCGCCGCCGACGTCCTCGCCATCGAAGGGGCCACGGCCCTGCTGTACCCGGTCCCGGGCGGGCCGGTCGAGGAGTCACCATGACCGATATCGCCATAGCCCTCCTGGTCGTCGCCGTCGCCGTGCTGGCCGTGGTCACCACCGCGGTGATGCGGTCGGTGTGGATCGTGCCGCAGGCGCGCGCCCGCAACGTCGAACGGCTCGGCCGCTACCACCGCACCCTCGAACCCGGCATCAGCTTCGTGCTCCCGTTCGTCGACCGGGTGAAGTCGCTCATCGACCTGCGCGAGCAGGTCGTGTCGTTCAGGAAGCAGCCGGTCATCACCGAGGACAACGTCGTCGTCCACATCGACACCGTGCTGTTCTTCCAGGTCACCGACCCCCGCGCGGCCGACTACGAGATCGTCGACTACATCAAGGCGATCGAGCAGCTCACCGCGACGACCCTGCGCAACGTCATCGGCACCCTCGACCTGGAGGCCACCCTCACCTCCCGCGACCGGATCAACACCGCGCTGCGCGGCGTGCTGGACGACGCGTCCGGCAAGTGGGGCATCCGCGTCACCCGCGTGGAGATCAAGGCGATCGAGCCGCCCGCGTCCATCAAGGACGCCATGGAGAAGCAGATGCGCGCCGAGCGCGGGAAGCGCGCCGCGATCCTGACCGCCGAGGGCGCCCGCGCCTCGCAGATCCTCACCGCCGAGGGCGAGAAGCAGTCGGCGATCCTGAAGGCGGAGGGCGCCCAGCAGGCGGCCGTGCTGGAGGCCGACGGCCAGGCCAGGGCGATCGAGCGCGTCTTCGCCTCCATCCACGCCGCCGACCCGGATCCGAAGCTGCTCGCCTACCAGTACCTCCAGACCCTGCCGAAGCTGGCCGAGGGCCAGGGCAGCACGTTCTGGGTCATCCCCAGCGAGGTCACGACCGCCCTCCAGGCCATCTCCCAGGCCTTCGGCGGCACCGCCGACAAGCCCGACCCGAAGCCGTCCACGAAGGACGCCCCGGAACCGTCCCGCGAAATCCCCGCCGGCGACCCCCTACCGCCCTACCAACTAACCCAAGGCACCCCCAACAACCAGGAGGCCCCCGCCGACACCGCGCCCTAAACGCTCTCCAGTTCGCTGAAGCCGGCACTCAGCTCATGCCTTCCGGAAGTTCGGTGTCCAGGACATCGCGATGGACGGCCGGTGAAGCGCTTCTGGCGGCTCGTGTACGGGACCGGGCCGTCCGGGGTGGGCGGCCGGATGTGGTCGAGGGTGGGCTTTGGGGGGTTTTTCCGATCATGGCATGCTTGGCCGGATCGGAACCGGGAGGTCTCCCATGCGCGTTTTCGCCGTGGTCGCCATGGGTGCGCTGGTCGCCGTCGCCGCGTCCGCGTGCAGCGGGTCGGACGGGGCGAAGGCGCAGGGGGCGACTCCGCTGGCCACGGCCTCGCCGGCGAAGCCGAAGCCGGCCCCGTCGGAGGCGGCGGCGCAGCCGATCGTTCTCGCGTTCGGTGGTGACACGCACTTCGAGGGGCAGTTGCGGTCGCGGCTGGCGAACCCGTCGACCGCGCTCGGCCCGGTCGCGTCGACGCTGCGCGCCGCCGACCTCGCCATGGTCAACCTGGAGACGGCCGTCACGACGGGCGGCACCAAGGCGCCTGGCAAGGAGTTCGCCTTCCGCGCGCCGCCGTCGGCGCTGACCGCGCTGCGCCGCGCGGGCGTCGACGTGGCGTCCATGGCCAACAACCACGGCATGGACTACATGGAGGAGGGCCTGCGCGACTCGCTCGCCGCGATCAAGCGCAGCGGCTTCCCCGTCGTCGGCATCGGCCGCGACGAGGACCAGGCGTACCGGGCGTACCGGACGACCGTGAAGGGCAACCGGATCGCCATCGTCGGCGCGACGCAGGTGCTGGACGACCAGCTCGTCACCGCGTGGACGGCCACCGGCTCCAAGGGCGGGCTCGCGTCCGCCAAGGACATCCCGCGGATGGTCCAGGCGGTGAAGGACGCGCGGAAGGACTCCGACCTCGTCATCGTCCACCTGCACTGGGGGCAGGAGCTGAAGGCGTGCCCGCTGCCGCGCCAGCAGGAGCTGGCCAAGGCGCTCGTCGCCGCCGGGGCGGACATCGTCGTCGGCGGGCACGCGCACGTCCCGCTAGGCGGCGGCTATCTGAACGGCAAGTACGTCCACTACGGCATGGGCAACTTCGTGTTCTCGTCGGCGCACGACCAGACGGCGAAATCCGGGGTGCTGCTGCTGCGGGTCGAGGGCCGCAAGGTCACCAAGGCGAAGTGGAAGCCCGCGCAGATCATCGGTGGGCTGCCCGTCCCGATGAAGGGCGCCGCGGCGGCGGCCGAGGTCGAGCGGTGGAACGGGCTGCGGGAGTGCACCGGGCTGACCGCGCGCCCCTAGTGGACTCTCCCACTGGGGGAGACGCCAGGCTGGGCACGTGAGCAACGATCTCCTGCCCATCGGGCGGTTCGCACGGCTGTGCCGGCTGAGCGTCAAGCAACTGCGGCACTACGACGACCTGGGCCTGCTGGCTCCGGCGCGGGTCGATCCCTCGTCCGGCTACCGGTACTACCGGCCCGACCAGGCGCGGGACGCGCTGATGGTCGGGATGCTGCGGGAGCTGGACGTCCCGCTCTCCGCGATCGCGCGGGTCCTCGCCGATCGGGGCACGGACGCGCTGCGCGAGGCGCGGGACCGGCTGGAGGCGGACGTGGCCCGGCGGCGCCGCGCGCTGCGGCTGCTGGACCGGGTGCTGGACGAGGGGCTGCCGGAGACCAAGGTGTCGGTCGTCGAGGAACCGGCCAAGCGGGTGCGGACGGCGCGCGAGCCGGCGACCCCGACGACGATCGCCGCCGCCACCGGGGCCTGCGTCGCCCGCCTCCTCCAGAACGTCGAGGGGGAGCCGAAGCTGACCGGCCTGTTCCCGCTGGACATGGCCGACGAGTTCGAGGTGCGGGTGGCGATCGAGTCGGAGGCGGGCGCGGACGTGCTGCCCGGCGGCCCGTTCGCGCACGCGCTGCACGTCGGCCCGTACGAGGAGATCGCGCTCACCGTCCACGGCGTGCTGGCCTGGTTCGGCGACCACGGGCACGCGCCCGGCGGTCCGGTCCGGGAGGTCTACCTGAACGACCCGGGCCGCACGCCGCCCGAGCACCTGGAGACCCGGGTGCTGATCCGACTGGAGGATGTCCGATGAGCTGGTACGAGGCGGCGGAGAAGCCGGAGATCGCGGAGTTCGGCCCGGTGTCGGGGCTGGCCGTCACCGGACGCGGCGAACCGGGCGGCGCCGCGTACGGCGCGAGCGTCGGCGCGCTGTACGCGGTGATGGGCGC
Organism: Actinomadura sp. NTSP31; assembly: GCF_041951385.1. Lineage (NCBI taxonomy): Bacteria > Bacillati > Actinomycetota > Actinomycetes > Streptosporangiales > Thermomonosporaceae > Actinomadura > Actinomadura sp. NTSP31. Next base: position 199,194 of record NZ_JBGNUT010000017.1, read on the forward strand.
GCTCGGCGCGCCGATGGTGCCGCTGGAGGGACGCTGGTGGGTGGAGGACGAGCGGTCCCCGTTCGAGGTGCCGCGCGACGAATGGTGGTGGCACCTGTTCCTGCGGCTCCCCGCCGGCGCGGACGGCGTCGGGGAGGCTGTCGAGCAGGTCAGGCCGGGTGTCCCGGCGGCGGCGCGGGTCCAGCACGTCACCTTCGCCGAGGGGCGGTGCGTGCAGATGCTGCACCGCGGCCCGTACGCGGACGAGCCCGCGAGCCTCGCCGAGATGGCCGCGCTGATGGCGGCCGAGGGACTCGCGGTGAACGGCCTGCACCACGAGATCTACCTCTCCGACCCGAACGAGCCGGATCAGGCGAAGGCGCGGACGATCCTCCGCCAGCCGGTTCGCTGAACGGGCCTGGACAGCACTTCTCATCGGCGTAGTTTCTCGGGCAAACCCCCGAAGCGGTAGGGAGCGCCGATGCGGGACCAGCGCGTGAGGTCGGGCGAGATCGAACTGGCGGTGCGGGAGCGCGGCGAGGGGAGCCGGCCCACGGTCGTCCTCGTGCACGGATACCCCGACACCGGTGCGATGTGGGACGACGTCGCCGAGCGCCTCGCCGGCCGGTTCCGCGTGATCACCTACGACGTGCGGGGCGCGGGCGGCTCGTCCGCGCCGTCCGACCCGCTCGACTACGGCCTCGGCGCGCTGATGGACGACCTGGAGGCGGTGCTCGACGGCGTCGGCGCGGACGAGCCCGTCCACCTCGTCGGCCACGACTGGGGGTCGGTGCAGGGCTGGGAGGCCGTCATCGGCGACCGGCTGCGGCGCCGGTTCGCCTCGTTCACCTCGATCTCCGGGCCGGACCGCCGGCACCTCGCCCGCTGGGTCCGGACCGCCGTGCGGTCCGGGCCGCGCGGGGTGCGGGAGGTGCTGGGGCAGGTGCGGCGCAGCGTCTACATGCCGGTGCTGATGGCGCCGCGCGCGGGCGAGCTCGCGGCGCGGCTGCTCCCCGCCGGGTTCGCCCGCGACCTGCGGTTGCGGGAGGGCGCGGAGCCGCGTCCCGGGCACCCGGCCGCCACGCTGGCGCGGGACGCGCGCAACGGGCTCGGCCTGTACCGCGCGAACCTGGGCCGCCGCCGCGGCGGCCCGCCGGAGGGCGACGGGCGCACCGACGTGCCCGTCCAGCTGATCGTCCCGATCAAGGACCGGTACGGGTCGCAGCCGCTGCTGCTGTCGCCGCGCGGCGTCGTCCCGAACCTGTACGTGCGCCGCGCGCCCGCCGGGCACTGGGTGGCGCGCAGCCACCCGGACCTGGTCGCCCGCTGGATCACCGAGTTCGTGGAGCACGTCGAGGGCGGGCCCGGGACGCCCGGCCTCGCGCACGCGCGCGCCGCCGCCGAGCCCGGCAAGGAGTTCGGCGGCGACCTCGTCGTCGTCACCGGCGCGGGCAGCGGCATCGGCCGCGCGACGGCCCGCGCGTTCGCCGCCGCCGGGGCGCGCGTCGTCGTCGCCGACATCGACGAGGGCGGCGCCAAGCGGACCGTGGACGAGATCGGCGCGGACGGCGGCGAAGCCCACGTCTACCGCGTCGACGTCGCCGACCCGGACGCGATGGAGCAGTTCGCCGGGTACGTCAAGGACACGTTCGGCGTCCCGGACATCGTCGTCAACAACGCCGGCATCGCCCTCGCGGGCTCGCTGCTGGAGACCCCGGAGGAGGACTGGGAGCGCATCCGCTCCATCAACCTCGACGGCATGTACCGCGGGTCGCGGCTGTTCGGCCGGCAGATGGTCGAGCGCGGCGAGGGCGGCCACATCGTCGTCCTGTCGTCGCTGGCGGCGTTCACGCCGAGCGCGGAACTGCCCGCGTACGGTGCCACGAAGGCGGCGGTGCTGCAGCTCGCCGAATGCTTCCGGCTCGACATGGAGCGCTACGGGATCGGCGTCACCGCCGTCTGCCCCGGCGCGGTCGACACCCCGATCACCCGCCAGACCCGCTTCGTCGGCATGTCCCCGGCGGTGGACGCCGAGCTGCGCGACAAGATGGCCCGCGCGATCGAGCGGCGCGGCTACCCGCCGGAGAAGGTCGCGCAGGCGATCCTGCGGGCCGTCCGGCAGGACGCGGCCGTCGTCCCCGTCGCCGTCGAGGCCCGCGTCGCCCGGACCATCGCCCGCGTCTCCCCCGGCGCGAACCGCGCCCTCGCCCGGCTCGGCCGCCGCGCCGGCGACCGCCTCCTCACCGACGTCCGGCGGCGGCTCGACTGACCGCCCGACCCCGTCAGCCGGGGAAGCGGCGCTTCTTGGCGGTGTCGATCCAGCAGAGCAGCCCGAATGCGACGAGGATCGCCAGGACGGAGACGATCCACCAGGCCGGGCTCGGCAGCCGCAGCGGGAACACCAGCAGGCGCTTCGGGCCGTCCGGCTCCCAGCCGAGCAGCTTGCCGGCGAACGGCACGACGCCCGCGTACACCCCGAGCATGAACACGAACGAGGACAGGCCGTCGTAGGACTTCGGGTCGTTCATGCTCACCGAGCCTGCCGGGCGCCGGACGCCGCCGATACCGACCAAGGTCGATCCCGCGGCGTCCGGACGTCTGCGCCCGCCCGTCCGGCCGGTGGTCAGGGCAGGGTGGTCAGGGCAGGGCGGCGGAGTGCTTGAGGGTCTCGGACGGGGTCTCGCCGAAGCGCTGCCGGTAGTGCGCCGCGAACCGGCTCATGTGCAGGTAGCCGGCGGCGGTCGCGACGTCGGAGACCGTCCGGCCGCCCGGCGCTGCGGTGCGGAGGGCCGCCCGCGCGTGGTCGAGCCGCACCCCGCGCAGCAGCTGCGTCGGCGTGACCCCCCACTGGTCGCGGCAGATCACCTGGAGCTGCCGGATCCCGATCCCGGCCGCCGCGGCGATGTCGGACGCGCCGACCGGCCGATGATGGTGCGCCTCCACCCATTCCCGGATGAAAGGGGCGAGCTGGTGCGGGACGCGCCGCGGCCGCTCCACCAGTTCCGGCATGGCCGTGTGCGGCAGGCCCAGCAGGATCGCGGTGAGCAGCGACTCCTCCAGGCTGCGCGCCGCGAGCGGATGCAGGCCCTCGGACGCGGTGTCGTCCAGCACCCCGCAGACGTGCCGCCACGTCCGCTCGACGATGGACGCGGGGGCGATGGCCGGCGCGTCCACGCTGTGGAAGCGCAGCGGCGGGTCGTACTCGCGGCCGAGGAAGCCGCCGAGATGGTCGGCGAGCCGCCCGGTGCTCGTCGCGATCACCAGGCAGCCCTGCCGCGGGTCCGGGGTCAGCCGCATCGGCTCGTCGTGCGACACCACGAGGCTGCCGCCCGCCGTGTCGCGGCTGCGGGACGCCCGGTACTCCACCCCCATCGGCGCGATCGGCGCGCACAGCGCGAACGCGCCCTCGGTCGGCGGGGTGTCGACGATGACGCCGCCGCCCCCGTAGCGGACCCAGACGAGGTTGACCGAGCCGACGCCCAGCGCGTTGACCAGGCCGTCCAGCCGGAGCCCGGGGTCGCGCGCCTGGAGGTCGTGGCCGACCGCGAACGGCTCGACCGTCGCGTGCAGCACGTCGATGTCGGAGCTGGCGACGCGCTGGAACGGCGCCAGCGGCGGTTCCTCTCGCTGCTCCTCCCGCTGCTCCTCCCGGGTGGTCGTGGCGGTCATGGCGAGCCGCCCGATCCGGCGGGCATCGGCAGGACGCCCCGGGCGCGCAGCCTCGGCATCACCTCGGCGGCGAAGAAGCCCAGCTCGCCGGCGTAGTCGAGGAACGACAGCGCGATCCCGTCGAACCCCGCGCGGGCGAACTCGGCGAGCCCGTCCGCGACGTCGCCCGGGTCGCCGACCAGCGGGCAGCTGCCGTGCCCGGCGGCGAACCGGTCCCGGTAGATCCGCAGCATCTCGGGCGTGAACGACTGCGCGTGCAGGCCCTGCAGGCGCATCACCTCGTCCACGGCCGGCCAGTCGGCGTGCTCATCGGCGTAGTAGTGCAACTGGTCCTCCGCTTCGGCGCGGGTGGGGCGGCACACGACGTGTCCCAGCGTGAAGACGCCGACCGTCCGGCCGTGGGACGCGGCCTCCGCGCGGATGGCCGTGACGATCTCGGCGCCGTCCTCCGGCCCGGCGACCACCGTGAACGCACGGTCGGCGTTGCGGGCGGCGAACGACCGGCCCTGCGGGGACGACCCCGCGTTGATCACCGGCAGGCTGTGCCCGTTGTACGGCTTCGGCGACCCGACGACCCGCTTGAGGTGGAAGTACCGTCCGTCGTGGTCGAACGGCTCGGCGCTCGACCAGATGCGCTTGACGATGTCCCACCATTCCTGCGCGTAGGCGTACCGGGTGTCGTGGTCGTCGGGGAGCGTGAGGCCGAACATCTCGTACTCGGGCGCGTGCCAGCCCGCGACGATGTTGAGCCCGACGCGTCCCCCGCTGAGATGGTCGGCGGTCGCGAACTGCTTGGCGGCGACGATCGGGTGGTGGAACGCGGTGTGGACGGTGCTGAAGACGCGGATGCGCGCGGTGTGCGCGAGCAGGCCGGACGCCCAGACCAGCGGGTCGAGGACGCGCTGGTGGAAATCGGTGTCCGGGCCCCAGTCCGTCCAGCGGGCGACGGGGAGCAGGAAGTCGATCCCGGTCGCGTCGGCGAGGCGGGCGAGGCGCAGATTGTTGTCCCATGTCGCCCGCCATCTTTCCGGAACCGTGGTTATCGCCAGTCCTGATTCGGTGTTGGGGGAGAACAGGCCGAGCTGGAATCCCATCCGAATTCACCTTCGTCCGGCATCGTCCGCTTGGATCCGACTTCGTCCAGTATCGGAAGCGAATCGGGTGCGGGCAATGGCCGCCGGCGTTCATATCGGGATGACACCGAGGGTGAGCCGGGCGAAAGGTCCGGACGGTCCGTTCTCTGTGGCGCGCCGGCCCTCCGGCGTCGCGTAGACGACGATCTGCGCCGACCCGCCCGGTTCGCCGGTGCAGCGGCGGGCCAGGGCCTGGACCACCTCGGTGAGGTGGGTGCCGCAGGAGTCGCCGGCGGGGGAGGCGGCGTCGCGGGTGGGCGCCGGGGCGCCGCCGGTCTCCAGGAGGATCTGGAAGCAGGACGGCCGGCCGCAGCCGGGCGTCGAGCAGACGTGCTGGTCGCCGAGCGGGGAGCGTGCGGGATCGCTGGGCATCGAAAGGGCCTTCCGGCGCGGTCGCGAGCGGGTGGTGGCGGGTCCCAGGGCACGCATGTCGCGTTTTTCCGGAAATTCGGTGCTCTTTGGCGGGGGTCGATGGACCTTCTGTCTTCCTCGGGTGGAGAAGCGCGAGAACGTGCGGCATCCACTATGCCCGAGCCCGCTGATCCTTCGCAACGCTAACCGGATAGGCAGGTGCGCTTTCCGGCTAGTGACACTGAGCTATTTATGGCATTTCTACTGATTGTTGTGATCCGTCCGGAAAGAGCGGGAGACCAGGGCGGACAGCAGCGCCGCGCCGACCATGAACAGCCACCCGTGCCGGAAGCCCGCCACCGACGGCCGCGCCGCGTCCCCCAGCAGCACGGTCAGCACGGCGACGCCGAGCGCCGAACTGATCTGCCGCGCCATCATCAGCACCGCCGACCCCAGCGACAGCCGCGCCGCGGGCAGCGCCGCTGCGGACCCGAACAGCGGCGGCTGCAACAGCGCCGTGCTCACCCCCACCAGGACCGCGCCCGGAACGAACATCAGCGCGTACGACGGCTCCGGCGTCGCGAACACCGCCCACCAGCCGCAGCCGGCCGCCAGTGCGAGCCCGCCCAGCACCGCCGACGCGCGCCCGCCGATCCGCCCGACGATCCGTCCGGAGAACGGCGACATCACCACGCACGACAGCGGGATCGGCGCGATGCCCAGCCCCGCCCGGACGACCGGGTAGTGCCACACCCCCGTGAAGAACAACGACCCCGCCACCAGCGTCGCCGCGAACACCAGGTAGTAGAGGAACACGCCGGAGACCGCGACCGCGAACGTCCGGTGCCGGAACAGGTCGAAACCGATCACCGGGTTCGGGTGCCGCCGCATGTGCGCCGCGGCCAGCGTCCCGAATGCGACCGCCGCCACCGCGCACCCGATCGTCCGGGCCGAGCCGAACCCCCAGGACGAGCCCTGGACGAGCAGCGCGGTCAGCGCCGTCGCCGCGCCCAGCACCAGCGCCGACCCCAGCAGGTCGAGCCGCTGCCGCGCCTTCGGCGGCGTGTCCGGCAGCAGCCGCCGGCCGGCGACGATCGCCGCCGCCGTCACCGGGACGTTGATCAGGAAGATCCACCGCCAGCCCGCCATCAGCAGCAGCCCGCCGGCCACCGGCCCGCAGCCGCCGCCGAGCGCCGCCACCGCCGTCCAGATCCCCATCACCGTGGGGTGCTCGCGCTTGGGGAACGCGGGCAGCGCCAGCCCCAGCGACGTCGGGACCAGCACCGCGCCCGCCGCCGCCTGGACGACCCGCGCCGCGATCAGCACCGGCAGTGTCGGCGCCGCCGCGCACCCCACCGACGCCAGCCCGAACAGCGCCATCCCCGCCAAGAAGCTCTTCTTGCGGCTGGTGTCGTCCGCGAGCCGCCCCGCCGGGACGAGCAGCGCGGCCAGGACGATCGTGTACGCGTTCAGAACCCACGACACCTGCGGCAGCGCCGCGCCGTCGAACGAGCGCCGCAGCGCCGGGAACGCCACGCTCACCGCGAACAGGTCGAGGATCGCCAGGAACTGCGCCGTCGACGCGACCGCCAGCACAAGCCAGCGGCGCGCATCCGGAGCGGCGTGCTTCTCAGGAGCGCGCCCCGGCCTGGTCTTCGTCCGTGAAGTCATGCCGTCAATGATCGAAACCGGCGGCGCCCGCCACGAGTGGCAGGATTGACACTGTTCGATAGATTGCTGACATGACGCGGACACTGGCGATCCTGGTCCTCCCCGGCGCGCCGATCTTCGAGGTCGCCATCCCCTGCCAGCTGTTCGGCTCCCCGCCGCCGTCCCACACCGGCCCCTGGTACGACGTCCGGCTCTGCTCGGAGGGCGCGGCCCCGCTGCGCGGCTCGTCCGGGCAGCACGACCTGCCCGGCGCCTTCCAGATCGTCGCCCCGCACGGGCCGGACGCCCTCGACACCGCCGACACGGTGATCATCCCCGCCGCGGGCAACGTGCTGACCGACCCGTCACCGCAGGTCATCGAGGCCGTCCGCGCCGCGCACGCCCGCGGCGCCCGCATCGTCTCGCTGTGCTCCGGTGCGTTCGTCCTCGCCGCCGCCGGCCTGCTCGACGGCCGCCGCACCGCCCTGCACTGGAAGCACGCGCCCGTCCTCGCCGAACGCTTCCCGGCCGTCGAAGCCGACACGTCCGTCCTCTACATCGACGACGGCGACCTGCTCACCGGCGCCGGGAACAGCGCCGGGATCGACCTCTGCCTGCACGTCATCCGCCAGGACCTCGGGGCCGACGTCGCCAACGCCGTCGCCCGCCAGATGGTCGTCCCGCCGCACCGCACCGGCGGCCAGGCCCAGTACGTCGAGACGCCGCTCCCGCCGTCCGGCCGCGCCGACGGCCTCGCGCCCGTCCTGCAATGGGCGCTGACGCAGCTGGACCGCCCCCTCACCACCGCCGAGCTCGCCGCCCGAGCCGGCCTGACCGGCCGCACCCTCATCCGCCGCTTCCACGCCGAAACGGGCACGACACCCCTGCGCTGGCTCCTCGCCCAGCGCGTCATCCGCGCCCGGGAACTGCTGGAGGAGACCGAACTGTCCATCGACCTCGTCGCCGACAAATGCGGCCTCGGCACCGCCGCCAACCTCCGCACCCACTTCGCCCGCGAACTCGGCGTCACCCCCAGCGAATACCGCCGGACCCACCGCCGCGTGGCCGCCGTCCGGTGATGCGTGCTTGTGGGCTCTCTGGCGGGCCAACCGGCTCGCCAGGCATGCGCCTGCTCCCCTTACTCATTCTCCGAGACCGCCGGGACGTTCCCGACAGCGCGCTGATATCAGCCGTGCCGCCAGAGGCGTGCCGGCACTTCCGTTGAACATCGAGTCCACGAGCCCAATGGCCGTACCGACCGTCGGCGGATCGAACTCCCGCGTGACGAGGACAACGCGCTGGGCATCGCGCACGTCCCCGTAAGCAGGCGCGCTGCACCGCAGCCGGCATGCGACAACCCCGCAGGAGCGGAGATTCTCCCTGGCCACGGACGCCGCCATGGACCCGGCCGGATCAACGGCCGAACCGACACGAAAGCCCATCGCACGCCGCCTTTCCCGGACCGCTTGTCCATGGTGGAACCCCAACGACGGTCGACGCCATATCGTGTTAACCATGGCCACGTGTGATGACGTGCGGCGCATCGCCCTCGCGCTGCCGGAGACCGAGGAGACCCGCAAGGGCCTCGGCCCGAAATGGACGGTCAAGGGCAAGCTCTTCGCCCTGGAACGCCCGCTCCGCAAATCCGACCTCGAGGCCCTCGGCGACACCGCACCGGACGGCCCGATCCTCGGCGCACGCGTCCCCGACATCGGCGCGAAAGAGGCCCTCCTCGCCGACGACCCGGCCGTCTACTTCACCACCCCGCACTTCGACGGCTACCCGATGATCCTCGTCCGCCTGGACGAGATCCAGCCGGACGAGCTAGAAGAACTCCTGGTCGAGGCATGGCTCGTCCAGGCCCCGAAACGCCTGGCCGCCCAGTACCTCGCCGAGTGCTCATGAAGTTCGGCCTGCTGACCTTCAACACCCTCTTCCGAGGCGACTCCCGCGCCCGCATCCAGGCCCTCGGCCGGCTCCTGGACGAGTCGCCGTACGACGTGGTCTGCCTGCAGGAAGTCATATCGCCCCTGAACCTGATGGCGCTCCGCCGCGCCGCCCGGTCGTACCCGCACGTCGCGCATGGTCCAGTCGTTCCCCTCGTTCCCCTCGTTCACGGCGGGCTGGTGACTCTCTCGCGGCATCCCATAACCCGCCGCTATTTTCGCCCGTACACCTTCGTGGGGCCGGCTCGTCCCGAACGCTTCATGCGGAAGGGCGTTCTGTTGGCGCGTGTGAGGTTCGGGAAGGAGCACCTGACGGTCGCCAACACCCACCTGTCGGCCAACAAGACCGACGACTGGTCGCGGACCAACCCTTACGCGCAGGTAGAGGCGAGCGAGCTTGCGGAGTTGGCTGGATTGCTGGCACACCCGACCCTGACCGACCCGCTGGTCGTCGCGGGCGACTTCAACGTTCCCCGTGATTCGCCGATTTTCCGCGAGTTCGTGGGCGCGGCGGGGCTTCGCGACATGCTGGACGGAGATCCGGCGACCACCTATCGGCCTACCGCTGAGCTGCCCCACCCGAAGCCCATCGACCAGATCCTCGCCAGCCCGTTTCTGAGGGCGAACACAAGCCTCGTCTTCAAGGAAGAGGTCGTTCTTCCGGGTGGGCGTTTTATGTATCTTTCTGACCATTATGGGGTAGCGGCCAACTTCTTGTGAGGGGCGTGTGGTGGGGGCGGCCCGCAGCCCTTTGGGTGTCGGACATCGGGCATGGGTCATTCGGGCCTGAGGCAAAGGGGCGGTGGGGGCGGCGCTGCGTACGGGGCCGCCTCTCAAAAGTCAAGGGCGCCTTCGGCGTCGCTTCGCGATGGACTTCGTCCACCCTTGACTTTCGAGCCTCTGCGGCCCCTGAGGCAGCGCAAACGGGCAGGCTCCG